>NC_010524.1:4564502-4909403 GCF_000019785.1 Leptothrix cholodnii SP-6 | reverse complement strand
ATCCACAGTTTCCGACGGGCCGACAGGCTCGTCCCGAGACGTGAAGGGCTTGTCTGTGCGTTGACGCCGCCGCCCGGATTTGTTGTAATCGCGGGTTCTCCGAACCGGCGGGTGTTTTTGCCTGCGCGCCTGAGTGGCCTTGATGGCCGACCCGTGCGTGCGTCGATCTGCCGGAACGGGGGCTTATCTGCGTGGCCGTTTCCCGATGTGGGCGGCCACTGACCGGCAAATGCCCGTGGCGCAATGGATTGGCTGCTTCGGGTGCAACTGAGAATCCACCATGAAACGCACCTACCAGCCTTCGAAAGTCCGCCGCGCCCGTACGCACGGTTTCCTCGTGCGCATGAAGTCCCGTGGCGGCCGCAGCGTCATCGCTGCACGTCGCGCCAAGGGCCGCAAGCGCCTGGCTGTCTGATCCTGTTGATGCGGCGACGCGGCCTGCGTCAGCGCAATCCCGGCTCGACATGACGGACGGGCACATGCTGCAAAGCCTGACAGGAGCCAGCCGCTTTCAGGCGGTGATGGCCACCCGTCCGTGCGCGCGCAGCGTTCATTTCATGGTTCACCACCTGGCTGCGGCCGGGTTGTCAACAGGGGCGCAAGCTGCTTCCGTCGAGGCTGTGGATGACTCGCCTCGCCCGGTGGCCTTGCGACTCGGAATGGTGGTGCCCAAGCGGCACGCGCGCCGGTCCGTGACGCGCAGCCTGGTCAAGCGCGAGATGCGCTCGGGTGTCGGCAAGGTCAGTGCCGTGCTGCCATCCGGGGACTGGATCGTGCGCTTGCGCGCGCCGTTCGATCCCAAGCGTTATCTGAGCGCCCGTTCGGAGGCACTCGCGCACGACGTGCGGGCCGAGCTGGCGCAGCTGATCTCCGATGCCTTGCGGCAGACGACGTCCGTTCGCCGGCCGGCGGCTTCGCCGGCCTCGACCGCCCCGATGTCGGGCGCCTGATCTCGCCCGCCGCCGCGAGACCGTTGCCCGCGCTGCCGATGGCCACGTCGCCCCAGATCACGCCGACCGATCCACCCCCGGACGAGCCCTCTGACGAAGGCTCGGGCTCGGTCGCGTCTGTGCGTCGCCCTGGCGGTCTGCACGACGCGCCTCGGCGTCTGCTGATGTCGCTCGTGCGCGGGTATCGACTGTTTCTGAGTCCCTGGCTCGGCTCGTCCTGTCGGTTCGAGCCGACCTGTTCCGCCTACGCCTTGCAGGCGCTGGCGCAGCATGGTGCCGCCAGCGGCACCCGGCTGACGCTCGGGCGCCTGGCGCGCTGCCATCCGTGGTGCGCTGGCGGTTGTGATCCGGTGCCAGGCACGGTTCGTCCGATTTTCTCTGCGCTGCTTGGCAGCGCGCGCGTTCCGGCTGCGCCGGAAGCGCTTCCCGGCGTCGTCTCGCCATCACGAAAGAACTAGCTATGACCGACCTGCGGCGCGCGCTGCTCTGGGGCGTTTTCTCCATTTCGCTGGTGATGTTGTGGGACGGCTGGAGCCGCCACACCGGCCAGCCCTCGATGTTCGACCCCAAGCCGGCGGCTCGCAGCGTGCCGCTGGCGGCCAACGGCACCTCGTCGGTGCCCGTGCCTGCTGCGTCGGCTGCTGCCGGAGCGGCGCTGCCCGTCGCTTCGTCGGCCAGTGCGGCGGCGGTCTCGGCGGCTGAAAAAGTCGTCCTGACCACCGACGTGGTCAAGGCCACGTTCGACAGCCGAGGCGGCACGCTGGTGTCGATCGAGCTGCTCAAGTACGCCGATCCGTCGAGCGCCAGCGGGCACGTGATGCTGTTCGACCAGTCGCCGCAGCGCCATTACATGGCCGAGTCGGGCCTGATCGGCACCGGCCAGCCCGGCACCTTGCCGGACCACACCACGCTGATGAACGTGGTTGCGGGCGATCGGACACTGGGCGATGGCAAGAGCGAGCTGCAGGCGCGCTTCGAATCCACCGCGGCCGACGGCGTCAAGCTCGTCAAGACCTACACCCTGCGCCGCGGCGACTACGTCATCGACGTGCAGCACGAGGTGCTCAACCAGGGCGCCGCCGCCGTGAGCCCGCAGCTCTACCTGCAACTGGTGCGCGACGGCAATCCGCTGCCCGATGCATCGAGCTTCTACAGCACCTTCACCGGCCCGGCGGTCTACTCCGAGGCCGGCAAGTTCCAGAAGATCGAGTTCAGCGACATCGAGAAGCGCAAGGCCGGCGACAAGGTCGACCATGTGACCAGCGCCGAGGACGGCTGGGTGGCGATGGTGCAGCACTACTTCGCCGCGGCCTGGTTGCCAGGCGACAAGGTGCAGCGCGAGTTCTTCTCGCGCAAGGTCAGCGACAACCTCTACGCGGTCGGCATGCTGCTGCCGGTCGGCGAGGTGGCACCGGCGGCGAGCAGGAAGATCGACGCCCGCCTGTTCGTCGGCCCGCAGGAAGAAAAACGCATCGAGGCGCTGGCGCCCGGGCTCGACCTGGTCAAGGACTACGGCTGGCTGACGATCCTGTCCAAGCCGCTGTTCTGGCTGCTGCACAAGCTGCACTCGTACATCGGCAACTGGGGCTGGGCGATCGTCGCGCTGGTGGTGCTGCTGAAGGCGGCCTTCTACTGGCTCAACGCCAGCGCCTATCGCTCGATGGGCAAGATGAAGGCGATCAACCCGAAGGTGCAGGAACTGCGCGAGCGCCTGAAGGACAAGCCGCAGCAGATGCAGCAGGAGATGATGCGCATCTACCGCGAGGAAAAGGTCAACCCGCTGGGCGGCTGCCTGCCGATCTTCGTCCAGATGCCGTTCTTCATCGCGCTGTACTGGGTGCTGCTGTCGAGCGTCGAGATGCGTGGCGCGCCCTGGGTGGGCTGGGTGCACGACCTGAGCGTGAAGGACCCGTACTTCATCCTGCCGCTGCTGATGACCGCCACCACGGTGCTGCAGACCTGGCTCAATCCGACGCCACCTGATC
Source organism: Leptothrix cholodnii SP-6 (assembly GCF_000019785.1). Lineage (NCBI taxonomy): Bacteria > Pseudomonadati > Pseudomonadota > Betaproteobacteria > Burkholderiales > Sphaerotilaceae > Leptothrix > Leptothrix cholodnii. The sequence goes on along the minus strand of NC_010524.1, from coordinate 4,906,468 downwards.
CGATCCAGGCCAAGATGATGTGGATCATGCCGCTGGCCTTCAGCGTGATGTTCTTCTTCTTCCCGGCAGGTCTGGTGCTGTACTGGTTCACCAACAACCTGCTCTCGATCGCCCAGCAATGGATGATCAACCGGCAGCTCGGGCTGAACAAGTAACGACGACGCAGGCGCTCGCGCTGATGTCGACAGGCGGCCCGCGGGCCGCCTGTCTTGTTTCGAGATGCACGAACCGGCAGGTGTGCAATCCTTCTGAGAGAAGCCGCACACATCGCGATGTGCCGCCACGAACAGGGGATTGAGGCTCGGTGGCAGGGCGCGCACCATGCATTTGCGGGGCAGACCCGAGGTCGTCGCTGCAGGCAGATTCAATCAACTGCCTGGAGCGACGCCCTTGGCTCAGGAGGCGATCCGGCGCAAAGCCCGGCCTCCCCCCGCGCTAACACCCGTCTGCCGCCCGGCCCGACTGTCCATCCGGACAGGCGCGCAGACCCTCGCAACGCCGCTGCGGCCCGATGGTCGCAGCGGCGTTGTCCCTCCTGGCGGCGCTTCGTCGCTCGGCGACAATCTTTCGATGCTGCCGCGCCACCATGAACCCATCGCCGCCATCGCCACTGCTCCCGGACGGGGTGCGGTGGGCATCGTGCGGGTGTCCGGGCGAGGCCTGACGGCGCTGGCAACCGCGCTGGTCGGCCGTCCGCTGCGGCCCCGTGTCGCCAGTTACGGGCCGTTCCTGGATCGCCAGGGCGGCGCGATCGACCGCGGCCTGGCGCTGCACTTTCCGGCGCCGCACAGCTACACCGGCGAAGACGTGCTCGAACTGCAGGCCCATGGCGGCCCGGTGGTGCTGCAGTTGCTGCTCGCCCGCTGCCTGGAGGCAGCCGGCGAGATCGGCACAGACGGCAGGCCCAGACTACCCGGCCTGCGGCTGGCGCAGCCGGGCGAGTTCACCGAGCGCGCCTACCTCAACGACAAGCTCGACCTGGCGCAGGCCGAGGCGGTGGCCGATCTGATCGACGCCAGTACCGAAGCCGCGGCGCGCAGCGCGGCACGCTCGCTGTCGGGTGATTTTTCGCGCCAGATCACGCACTTGCGCGACGGCCTGATCGAGTTGCGCGCGCTGGTCGAGGCCACGCTCGATTTCCCCGAAGAAGAGATCGATTTCCTGCAGCGTGCCGACGCGCACGGCCGGCTGGCCCGGCTGGCCGAACGGCTGGCCGGCCTGCTCGACACCGCACGCCAGGGCGCGCTGCTGCGCGAAGGCCTGCGGGTGGTGATCGCCGGCCAGCCCAATGCCGGCAAGAGCTCGCTGCTCAACGCGCTGGCCGGCGCCGAGCTGGCGATCGTCACGCCGATTCCCGGCACCACCCGCGACAAGATCAGCGAGACGATCCAGATCGAGGGCGTGCCGGTGCACGTGATCGACACCGCCGGCCTGCGCAGCGACGAGCAGGCCGGCGACGAGGTCGAGCGCATCGGCATCAGCCGCAGCTGGCAGGCCATCGCCGAGGCCGACGCGGTGCTGCTGCTGCACGACCTGACGCGCGAGCACGAGCCGGCCTACAGCGCCGCCGACACCGCGATCGCGCAGCGCCTGCCCGCCGATGTCGGCCTGATCCATGTACACAACAAGGCCGACGCCGCCCCCGAACAGGCTGCCCGGGTGGCCGCCCGCCTGGCAGCCCGGCAAGCCGGCGACGCGGCCGGCGTGGTGCTGAGCGCCCGCACGCACGACGGCATCGACGCCCTGCGCGCCGCGCTGCTGGCGCGGGCCGGCTGGCACGCCGCGCCGGAGGGCGTGTTCATCGCCCGCGAGCGCCATGTGCGTGCCCTGCGTGCCGCCGCCACCCACGTCACCGCGGCGCAGGGCTGGGCCGAACAATCCGACAGCGCGCTCGACCTGCTGGCCGAGGAGCTGCGGTCGGCCCACGACGCGCTGGCCGAGATCACCGGCAGCTACAGCAGCGACGACCTGCTGGGCGACATCTTCGGGCGCTTCTGCATCGGCAAATAGAGCGGCCCCCGCCTGCGGCAGACGGGCCGCAGCCTCGAGCCACGAGATCAGGCTGCAGACGACAACGCGCGGCGCGCGTCGCACAGGCGGTTCAGGGCCGGCCGTCGGCGCCAGGGCGTGTCATGACCCGCAGCTGGTAGAGGCCGCCGAATCGGGTCGACTTGCTGGACGAGGCGGGCTTGAAATCCGGCGGCAGGAAGCGCTCGATCTCGTCGCGCCAGAGGTCCATCGCATAGGGCTCGAGACGGCCGAACACCAGCCGCATCAGGGGCCGCAGCGGGTGCCAGGCAGCCGGCCGGTGGTAGTCGACGACGACCAGGCGACCGCCGGGCTTGAGCACCCGGACGGCCTCGGCCAGGCTGGCACGGCGCACCGCTTCAGGCTGCTCGTGCAGCAGGAAGAACATCAGCACCTGGTCGTAGCTGGCGTCTGCGACGGGCAGTGCCGCCGCATTGGCGTGCAGCAGCGCGAGGCCCTCGCGAGGCGGCAGCTTGCGACGCAGGTTGTCGAGCTGAACCGGCAGGATGTCGACCACGTCGAGCCGGGCGTCGGGCGCCATGCGCTCGCACAGGCGCGAGGTCAGGTTGCCGTAGACACAGGCCACCTGCAGCGTCCGGCCGGTGACGGGGCGGCCCAGCGCGTCGAGCGCGGCATCGCGCAGGCACGCGTAGTGGCCGAACAGGATCGCGTTGACCAGCCACGGGCGCTCGAAGATCCGCACCGACCGGGGATGCACGTAGGCCCACCAGTAGACCTGCTGCAGGTAGCCGGGAATCGACGCCGGACGCGGCAGCACGGCGACCACCGGTTCGCCTGCTGCAGCCAGCGGTCGTGCGTCATGTCGGGCCGATGCAGAGGCAGGTGTGGGCACGTGCAGAGCTCGAAGATGGCGCCCGGCCGAACCGGGCCATTCAGCCGCGATGGCCGATGCGGCCCGTCGGCGTGTCGTTCGCGGCCGGTTCCGCGATCAGGCCGAGAACCGGCCTGACGCGGATCACGCAGCCGTCAGAGCTGCGCAGCCGCCAGGGCGGCGTTGAAGGTCGCGCTCGGACGCATCACGGCCGTCACCTTCTGCGGATCGGCGAAGTAGTAGCCGCCGATGTCGACCGGCTGGCCCTGCACGGCCTTCAGCTCGTCGGCGATCTTCTGCTCGTTTTCCGTCAGCGACTTGGCCAGGCCGGTGAAGTGGGCCTGCAGCTCCAGGTCCTCGGTCTGCTCGGCCAGGCCCTGGGCCCAGTACATCGCCAGGTAGAACTGGCTGCCGCGGTTGTCGAGCTGGCCGGTCTTGGGCGACGGGCCCTTGTTGTTGTCGAGCAGCTTGCCGGTGGCGGCGTCGAGCGTGCGAGCCAGGATCTTGGCCTTGTTGCTGCCGGTCTTGATGCCGAGGTCTTCCATGCTGACCGCCAGTGCCAGGAACTCGCCGAGCGAATCCCAGCGCAGGTGGTTTTCCTCGACCAGCTGCTGCACGTGCTTGGGCGCCGAACCGCCGGCACCGGTCTCGTACATGCCGCCACCGGCCATCAGCGGCACGATCGACAGCATCTTGGCGCTGGTACCCAGTTCCATGATCGGGAACAGGTCGGTGAGGTAGTCGCGCAGGATGTTGCCGGTGGCGCTGATGGTGTCCTGGCCGCGGATCACGCGCTCCAGGGTGTAACGCATGGCACGCACCTGGCTCATGATCTGGATGTCCAGGCCGGAGGTGTTGTGCTCGTGCAGGTACATCTTGACCTTGGTGATCAGCTGCGCCTCGTGCGGACGGTAGGCGTCGAGCCAGAACACCACCGGCATGCCGGAGTTGCGCGCGCGGTTGACGGCCAGCTTGACCCAGTCGCGGATGGCGGCGTCCTTGACCTGGCACATGCGCCAGATGTCGCCCTCTTCGACGTTCTGGCTCAGCAGCACTTCGCCGGTGTTCAGGTCGGTGATGTTGGCCACGCCGTCTTCGGGGATCTCGAAGGTCTTGTCGTGCGAGCCGTATTCCTCGGCCTGCTGGGCCATCAGGCCGACGTTGGGCACCGTGCCCATGGTCTTGGGGTCGAAGGCGCCGTGCCACTTGCAGAAGTTGATGATCTCCTGGTAGATGCGGGCGAAGGTCGACTCCGGCATCACGGCCTTGACGTCCTTCAGGCGGCCGTCGGCACCCCACATCTTGCCGCCGTTGCGGATCATCGCCGGCATCGAGGCGTCGACGATCACGTCGTTTGGCGAGTGGAAGTTGGTGATGCCCTTGGCCGAATCGACCATCGCCAGCTCGGGGCGGTTCTCGTGGCAGGCGTGCAGGTCGCGCTTGATCTCGTCCTGCTTGCTCTGCGGCAGGGTGGCGATCTTGTCGTACAGGTTGGCCATGCCGTTGTTGACGTTCACGCCCAGCTCGTCGAACAGCTTGGCGTGCTTGGCGAACGCGTCCTTGTAGAAGATCTTGACGCAGTGGCCGAACACGATCGGGTGCGACACCTTCATCATGGTCGCCTTGACGTGCAGCGAGAACATCACGCCGGTCTTGTGCGCGTCCTCGATCTCCTTCTCGTAGAAGGCCAGCAGTTCCTTCTTGCTCATGAACATGCTGTCGATGACTTCGCGGTCGAGCAGCGAGACCTTCGGCTTGAGCAGGATGGTCTTGCCGCTCTTGGTGAGCAGTTCCATCTTGACGTCACGCGCCTTGTCGAGCGTGATCGACTTTTCGCCGTGATAGAAGTCGCCGTGGTGCATGTGCGAGACGTGCGAACGCGACGCCTGGCTCCACTCGGCCATGCTGTGCGGGTTCTTGCGGGCGTATTCCTTGACGGCGCGCGGCGCGCGGCGGTCGGAGTTGCCTTCGCGCAGCACCGGGTTCACCGCGCTGCCCATGCACTTGTTGTAGCGCAGGCGGATCGCCTTTTCCTCGTCGGTCTTGGGCTGCTCGGGGAAGTCGGGCAGCGCGTAGCCCTTGGACTGCAACTCGCGGATGCAGGTGATCAACTGGTTCTGCGACGCGCTGATGTTGGGCAGCTTGATGATGTTGGTATCGGGCAGCAGGGTGAGCCGGCCGAGTTCCTTCAGGTTGTCCGGCACCCGCTGCTCGTCGCTCAGGTACTCGGGGAATTCACCCAGCACGCGTGCCGCCACCGAGATATCGGACTCGACGACGTCGATGCCCGCAGGCGCAGCGAAAGTGCGCACGATCGGCAGAAACGAATAAGTCGCCAGCAAGGGCGCCTCGTCGGTCAGGGTGTAGATGATCTTGGCTTTTTCAGCGGGCATGAGGTCTTCCTTCTCTGGACGAATCGGAGAGTATAAAAATACCGCGTTCGATATCGAGCGGGTAATCGAGCCGGATGCACCTGCGACGCCACCGACGCAACAGTTGCCGGCGCCGGCGCGGGTCCTCGTGGTCTGGCGGGTGACAGGAGGAGCAGCCCGGCGGCCCGGCAGCCGGCCCGATCAGGCGTTCTGCGCGGGCAGCAGCACCTGGTTGTCGGAGCTGAACTGGTAGTCCTTGAAGACGTGTTCGGCGCTCAGCAGCTGGTAGTGGCCTTCGGCGTCGCGCAGCGTGGTGTCCTTGAGGCGCCAGGTCAGCTGGCCGCAGGTCCAGATGTCGAAGTTGCGCATGTGCGTGCACAGGCAGGTCTTGTCCATCACCTTGATGCGACGCGCCTCGGGATTGGCGGCCACCTCGCGGTTGTAGGCGGTGATGTAGGCACACTTGCCCTGGGCGTCGAGCAGGTAGCCGTAGGCCTCGCAGTTCGGACGGATGCCGTCACCGATGCCCGGGCTCGACTTGATCATGCGCATCGGGTAGCCGGTGGGCGAGATCTGGTTGACCTCGATGTCGTCCTCGTCGGCCTTGAAGTACTCCTGCTTGACGTCGTCGGGCAGGCCGCATTCCTTGGTGACCGTGAAGCGGGTGGCCACCTGCACGCCGGCCGCGCCCATCTCCATGAAGCGCACGGCGTCCGTGCCGGTGAAGATGCCGCCGGCGGGGATCACGGGGATGTCGAGCTGCTCGGCCTTCATCCACTGCATGATCTCGGCCACGATGGTGGCCAGGTCGTACTGCGCCCAGTCCATGCCGAAACCGAGGTGGCCGCCGGCCAGCGGGCCTTCGACCACGACGTAGTCGGGCAGCCGGTTCAGGCGCGCGTTCTTCTTCAGGAACAGCTGCAGCGCGCGCAGCGACGACACGATGATGCCGAGCTTGGCATCGCGGAAACGCGGGTGGTCCTCGATCAGCGCGAACGAACCCAGGTGCAGGCCGGCAGCCAGCGTGATGCCTTCGATGCCCGCGTCAAGGGCCGCGCTCATGCGCACCTTGAGCGTCTCCTTCGGCGCGTTCATCGTCAGCTTTTCCATGCAGTTGATGAACACCAGGCCGCTGCCCTGCTTGCGCGTCATGGTGGCTTCGACGTGCAGGCGGGTCGCCTCGGCCAGATGGCCGAGGTTGAACTTGACGGCCGACTTGTCCTCGAGCTCGACGTTGAGCTTGTAGAGCGCCTGCTTGGCCTTGACGTACTTGGTCTTGTAGCGACGGTCCGTCACGGTCTTGATCATGGCGTCGGAGATGTGACCGACACCCCCCAGGCGAGCCGTTTCCAGCGCCAGATCGGCGGAGGAAATGTCCACGCCCATGCCACCAACCATGATGGGCACCAGCTCGTGGCGGCCCATCTGCATGCGGAAATCATCCAAACGTTTCATAGTCAACTGTCGTGGGGCAGGCCCGACCGGCCCGCGCTCCGTGTCCGTATCTGGTGGCAAGGTAGTGGCATCGGCACCCTGCCGAGCGATGCCCTGATCGTATGAGACACCGATTACGACGGGCTGTCACTCGGCCGGTACCCGTCCATCCACAGGGTTGTCCCGGCTTAGGCGCAGTCCGAGAGCTGCGCCGGGCGAAGTATCGGCGAGCGGCACGGCTCCCCGGCCATCGCCACAAACTTTTTGCAGGATTGAGGGTCAATCCGGAGTCGACCGGGCGGCTCGAAACCCGTCGTCACGGCTGGCGACATATTGCCGGCCGGCACCGCACCTGTCTTTGAACCAGTTCAAAGACAGCGGCCCCCATTCGTGTGGCGCCTTACGTCTGCACACAGCCAGCGCGCTGGGCGCCCAACAGAATGCGCCGCCATCCCCGCCGCTTCCCGCACCGCATGCTCGATCTCGAATCCGCGCTCAAGCGCCTCGCCTGCCTCTGCACGCTCGCCGGCCTCGCGGCCTGCGGTGGCGGCAGCCCTCTGGCCGCAGCCAGCCCGACCGTCGACACGGACGGCGGCGGCACCGGCGCCACGCTGGGCGCCACGCGCCAGGGCGAAGGCACCTACTACGCCGCCACCGGCGCGGGGGCGTGCAGCTACGACGCCAGTGCCGATCGGATGGTGGCGGCCATGAATCACACCGACTACGCCGGCAGCGCCGCCTGTGGCGAACACGTGCGCGTCACCGGCCCGCTCGGCACGGTCACCGTACGCATCGTCGACGAATGCCCTGAATGCGCCCCCGGCGACGTCGACCTGAGCGCCGAGGCCTTCGCCCGCATCGCCGAACCGGTGGCCGGGCGCGTGCCGATCACATGGCAGGTGGTGACGGGCGCCGTCAGCGGCCCGGTCCAGTACCGCTACAAGGAAGGCAGCACGCGCTACTGGACGGCAATCCAGGTGCGCAACCACCCGGTGCCGATCGCCCGGCTCGAAATCCAGCCCGACGGCACCGGCAACTGGATCGCCGTGCCGCGCACCGACTACAACTATTTCGTCCACCCGGTCGCGATCGGGGCCGGCGCGCTGCAGGTGCGCGTCACGTCGAGCACCGGCGTGGCGCTGATCGACAGGCTGCCGCAGCCGCAAGGTGGGCTGGTGGTGGATGGGACGGGGCAGTTTCAGTAGGCGCTCGGCCCGCGGGTACCGCCATCCGATACCCCACCGGCCGACCGACGCGCCTGGCGACACGCAGCCACCGCACGTCGAAATCCGCACGCATGCTCCGGCCCGCCAACCCTCCGGAGACCCCTCATGCGCAGCCGAAACCACGGCAGCGCTGCCACTCACCGCGCTGGCCCCGCGGCTCGCCGTCGGCGATGTGGTCTTCATCCGGGTCACGGCCAGACCGTTTCGCGAAGTGGCCGATGCGACGGGTTCGTGGACCAACCACGTCGGCGTGTTCTACGACACCGGCTTCAACCTGCATTCCCGGCGCCAGTTCTGCTCGCGTTTCGTGCGTGAGGTGCTGGCCCGTCACACCCGCCAGCCTGCTGCTCAGCCGCGAACTGGTGCCGGTGCATGACGGCCATGTGGACACCCGCCCGGCAGCATCCGGCCCGACCTTGATTGCACATCGATGACGCACGTTTTTCAGCGCCAGCTGTAAGAACTGCGCCGCCGCGGCGACTCACCCCACGTGGCGGCCGGCAAGGGCCGGGCGTTCACCCCCCATCACCTCCACATCAAGGTCATCTCCATGAACAAGCTGATCATCGCCACTGCCGTGGCCAGTCTGGGTGCGTTGGCGCTGCCGATGGCCGCGCAGGCGCAGGCATCGCTCGCCGAGCAGCAGGTCAACGCGCTCGAAGGCCTGGCCGGCAAGCAGCCGACCGCGCGCCGCTCCGGCGCCAAGGGCCTGTGCGCCAGCGGTCATTTCACCGGCCATGCAGACGCCCGCGCGCTCACCAGCGCCTCGGTCTTCAACGGCGACAAGGTGCCGGTGATCGCGCGCTTTTCGGTCGGCGGCGGCAATCCCAAGGGCACGGACAAGGCCAAGTCGGTGCGCGGCCTGGCCTTGAGCTTCACGGCTGCCAACGGCGAGGTCTGGCAGATGGCCAACATCTCCGCGCCGATCTTCTTCGTCAAGTCGCCGGAAGACTTCGTCACCTTCGTCAAGGTGCGCAGCGCCGACCCGGCCACCGGCAAGCCCGACCCGGAAAAGCTCAAGGCCTTCAACGAGGCCCACCCCGAAACGCTGCTGCAAGGCGCCTACGTCGCCAAGCAGCCGGTGCCGGCCAGCTATGGCGCGCTCAACTACTGGGGTGTCAACGCCTTCGAGCTGAACGACGCCCGCGGCCAGAGCCGCTTCGTGCGCTGGCAGTTCGTGCCCGAGGCCGGCGTGCTGGGCCTGAGCGAAGAACAGCTGAAAGACCTGCCCAACGACTTCCTGGCCGACGAACTGCGCGCGCGCGTGGCCAAGGCGCCGGTCGGTTTCGAGTTCAAGCTGCAGCTCGCCGAGCCGGGCGACAACCTGCTCGACCCGACCCAGGCCTGGCCCGACAGCCGCAAGCTCGTGAGCGCCGGCCGGCTGGTGATCGACAAGGTCGAGGCGATGGCCGGCGGCGACTGCGACCGCATCACCTTCAACCCGCTGATCACGCCCAAGGGCATCAAGCCCTCGGCCGACCCGGTGCTCAACGCCCGCGCGGCCGCCTACGGCGTGTCGCTCGGCCGGCGCCTGAGCGAAACCGCCAACTGAGCCTGACGGCCGGCGACGGCGTCGCCGTTCAGCCCAGCGTGCGGCCGAAGAAGCGCAGCGTGCGATCCCACGCCTGCTGCGCCCACACCGCGTCGTACTGCGTGGCGGGGATGCGGCCGGGGCCGACCGCGGTCTCGTTGGCGAACGCGTGGTGCGCCAGGTAGCGGTGGAAGTCGGTGCTGACGCCGGCTTCGGTCAGCTGGGCCTGCAGGGCGTCGACGGTCTCGATCTTGAAGAACTGGTCCTGCGTGGCCCAGTGGCCCTGCACCGGCACCTTGATCTTGCTGGCGTCGATGTATTCGAGCGGCGGGCAGCCGTACCAGACCACGCCGGCGTCGAGCTCGGGCACGTTGGCCAGGGCCAGCAGCGTCAGCGCGCCGCCCATGCAGAAGCCGGTGACGCCGACCTTGACCGCGCGGCCCTTGAGGTACTGCACCGCGCCGCGCACGTCCTGCGAGGCGGCGTCGCCGAAGTTCAGGCCGCTCATCAGGTGATGCGCCTCCTCGGCCTCGACGGTCGACTTGCCGCGGTAGAGGTCGGGCACCAGCGCGATGTAGCCGGCCTGTGCCAGCCGGTCGGCGACGCCGCGGATCTGGTCGTTCAGGCCCCACCACTCCTGGATCACCACCACCGCCGGCGCGCCGGCGAGGTGGGCGGGTTCGGCCAGATAACCCGACACGGATTGCCCGTCGGGGCGCTGGAAGGTGACGGTGGTTCCCATGATGTGTTTCTCCTGTTTGATCGTAGAAAGCGAGGCGGTGCCTGCCTCGTGGAATGGTAGGCCGCAGCCGGCTCAGCCGCTATCCTGAGCGCATGGCTCTCGAAACCCTTGAACTCCAGTCCGGCCCCAACCCGGTGGCCAGCATCGTGGTGCTGCACGGCCTGGGCGCCGACGGCTCCGACTTCGTGCCGATCGCCGAACAGCTCGACCTGTCGGCGATCGGCGACGTGCGATTCGTGTTCCCCGACGCGCCGGTGCGCCCGGTCACGGTCAACGGCGGCTATCAGATGCGCGCCTGGTACGACATCTTCAACGCCGACCTGGTGCGCCGCGAGGACGAAGCCGGCCTGCGCGCCTCGCTGGCCGACGTGCAGGCGCTGCTCGACCGCGAGGCCGCGCTCGGCATCGCGCCGCAGCGCACCGTGCTGATGGGCTTCTCGCAAGGCTGCGCGATGACCCTGCTGGCGGGCCTGCGCGCGCCGCAGCGTCTGGCCGGACTGGCCTGCCTGTCGGGCTACCTGCCGCTGGCGGCCCGCACCGCCGCCGAACGCAGTGCCGCCAACCAGGACGTGCAGATCTTCATGGCGCACGGCCGCTTCGACCCGATCGTGACGATCGACCGCGGCCTGGCCTCATGCGCCACGCTGGCCGCGCTCGGCTACGCCATCGACTGGCGCGAGTACCCGATGGAACACTCGGTCTGCGAAGAAGAGATCGACGACCTGAACCGCTGGCTGCTGAAGGTGCTGGCCTAGGCGCCAGCCGCCTTGCGGCGCAGGAAGGCCGCGTCGAACAGCTGTTCGGCGCCACTCGCCTCGTTGACCATCCACAGTTGCCGGCCATCGGGCGAGGCGCGTGACACCTCGCCGGCATGGCGCCCGATCGCCACCCGCAGGCCCACCGCGCAAGCCGGGAAATCCGAGCGCAACGCCAGCTCGCCGATCGGCGTGGCGCGCCGCGCATCGCCGGCCAGCCGCAGCCGGTTGACGATCTGCGCCAGCACCGGATTGGCCGCGTCGGCGCCCGACAGATAGACCACCACCTTGGCCTGCGCCCGGCTGAGCGCCACGTTGATGAGCCGCCCGGCCTCCTCGGTGCGCAGGAACGGCTGCGCGCCGTCGGCCGGGTCGAAGATCACCACCGCCGCCTCGCTGCCCTGCGCGCGGTGCACCGTGCTGACCTTGACCTGAAACACGCCGTGCGCCGCCAGCCGCTGGCGGATCAGCGCGCGCTGGGCCCGAAACGGCGTCAGCAGCACCAGCTCGTGCGCGGCCAGCTCGCCTTGCGCCAGCGCCTGCGCGACCCGTTGCGCGATGTGTTCGGCGGACGCAACCCGCACCGGCCCGCGGTGTGCCGCCGACCAGCCGCCGTCCTGCGCCACGGTCTCGACATGCACGTGCCGATCGGCCTCGATGCCGCCGAACGGCCGCGTACGCGTCGCCAGCCACGCCGGGTCGGCCCGCGCATCGGCGGCCACGCGCAGCTCGCCGTCGTAGAACAGGTGGCTGACCAGATCGCAGATCGACGCGGCCATGCGCGACTGCTCGTCGAGCAGGCAGACCGACGGCCCGCCACGCGGTTTCTCGGCAAACGGCGAGCGGCCGAGCCAGCGGCGCGCCTCGCGGCTGGCGCTGCGCACCACCGGCGCGAGCTGCTGCGGATCGCCCGCGAACAGCCGCGCCCGGCCGAGCGGGATCAGCGCCAGCGTGTGCGCCAGGCTGACCTGGCTGGCCTCGTCGAACACCACCAGGTCGAACGGCGGCAGCTCGCGCAGCGTCTTGAGCGTGAAGGCGGCGCGGGTGGTCGTCATCGCCGCCAGCCGGGCGCTGCGCAGCACCCGTAGCGACTCGGCGCGCATCTGCAGCCGCAGGCCCTCGACCCGCTCCGACCAGCGGCTGTAGGCCTGCAGATCGGAGGTCGGCGGGCGCGCCGCTTCGGCGCGTGACAGGCGGGCGATCAGATCCGGATCGAACACCGGCAGCAGGTGCTCGCGGCCGCGGTAGGCACTCGCCACGAAGCGCGTGCCGAGCCGCTTGACGCTGCCGCGCAGACCCTCGCGGCGCTTCTGCTGCAGCGCCTTGTCGACCGCCAGCACGGCCTGGTCGACCGCGTGGTTGGTGGTCGACAGCAGCAGCACGCGCGCGCCGGCGTTGACGTGCAGGTACTCGGCCAGCAGCACGCCCAGCGCGGTGGTCTTGCCGGTGCCGGGCGGACCCCACAGAAAGCTGCTCGACTGGCCGACCAGCTGCAGCGCCTGGCGCTGCGCCGGGCGCAGCCAGCCGAAGGCGGCGCCGTCCAGGCGCTCGGTCGCGACCGGGCTCGGTGCGGCCAGGTCACGCAGGCTGGCCCAGGCGAGCCCGGCCCAGTCGTCGTCGCGCCAGCAGTCGGCCAGGGCGTTGAGGAAACGCGGCGGGTAGAGGCGGATCAGCTGGTCGGGGCCGGGCGGCGGCGCGCTGGCGTCCTTCAGGATGATCTGGTCGTCCTCGGGCGCGATCGCCAGCACGCTGGCGTGGCCCTTGGGCGGGCCGCCCCACCAGGCCGATGAGCCGTCGAACGAGTCGTCGAGCATCAGCTGCGCGGCGTACCGGCCCTCGGCCCAGGCGTGGCCGGGCTGCAGCGTGACGCGCCAGAGATGGCCGTCGCGCTCGCTGGCGAGCACCTTGAAGTCGTAGTGCTCGGGCGTGGCCTCCAGCTCGTCGCGGAGGGCCGAGCGGATGTCGGAAAGGCTCATGCCCGCACGGTAGCGCAGGCCCGCTGCGGCCGTCGGCGGCTCAGCGCAGGTGCTTGTGGCGTTTGCCGGCCAGCGCCTGCGCGATGCCCACGCTGCGTGAACCCGCGCGCAGCTCGAAGGGCTGGCCGGCTTCGAGCGTGCCGGGCTGCTGCACCGCCAGATACCAGCCGCTGCGCCCGGAGGTGACCATGTCGCGGGCGGCCTGCGCGTAGCCCATCACGGCGTTGAACTTGAAGCAGGGCTCGCGCGGCTGCGTGACCCGCAGCACGCAGTCGGGAAAGTGCAGCTCGTCGCCCACCCACACCTGCTGTTCGTCCAGCCCCTGCAGCGTGAGGTTCTCGCCCGCGAAGCCGGCCGGCAGGGTCTCGTCGAATAGGCTCGTACCGCGTTCGCGCCGCTGCGCCTGCCACCAGGCGTAGTGCTCGCCCGGCCAGGCGTAGATCGCCTTGTCGAGCCCGCCGTGCACGCTCGGGTCGGCCTGCTCGTCGCCGGCCAGCCCCAGCCGGCCGACCGCCACCGGCCCGGCCACCGGCGCCTTGCCGATCGCGGTCATGATGCGTCGCCCGTCGATCATCAGGGGGCGGACGGTGCCGAGGTTGAGGCTGAGCAGCTGCATCAGCGCAGTCTACCGACGTAGCGCTCCGGCGACTCGGGCGCCGGCGGCTCGGCGGCCACCGGCGGCGGGCGCAACCGCGGCGCGATCTGCAGCGCGGCCTGCAGGCGCTGCGCCAGGCTGTGCAGCTCGGGCTGCTCGGGCTCGGCCAGCGCGATGCGGATGATCTCGCGGGCGTAGTCCTCGCTGCGCACCATCCACTCGACGTCGGTCACGCGGCCCACCTTGCGGCGCATCGCCACGTGCAGATGGGCGGCGATGGCGAGCTTTTCACTGTCGAGCATGGTCGGGCCTCCGTGGCGATCAGGTGGGGATCATTCGACCCGCTCGCCGTGCTGGCTGAGATCGAGCCCGGCGTGTTCCTGGCGGGCCGTGACGCGCAGGCCGATCACGGCGTCGACCGCCCACAGGATCGCCGCCGTGACCACGCCGCTGTAGAGCAGCGTGGCGCCCGCAGCCACCGCCTGCGCCTGCAGCGAGCCGGTCACGCCGCCGATGCGCGGGTCGGCCAGCACGCCGGTGAGCAGCGCGCCGATCAGGCCACCGACGGCGTGCACGCCGAACACGTCGAGCGAGTCGTCGGCACCGAGCCAGCGCTTGAGGCCGGTCGCGCCCCAGTAGCAGCCGACACCGGCCGCCGCGCCGATCAGCACCGCCGAGGCGGGTGTCACGTAACCCGAAGCCGGCGTGACCGCCACCAGGCCGGCCACGGCGCCGCTGCACAGGCCCAGCAGCGTGGGCGTGCGGCGCACCAGCCACTCGGCCAGCATCCAGCTCAGCGTGGCGGCGGCGGCGGCGAGCTGGGTGGCCAGCATCGCCATGCCGGCGCGGCCGTCGGCGGCAAAGGCCGAGCCGCCGTTGAAGCCCATCCAGCCGACCCACAGCAGCGCCGCGCCGACCATCGTGTAGCCCAGGTTCGACGGCGTCAGCGCCAGCTCGCCGTAGCCGATGCGCCGGCCCAGCATCCAGGCCGCCACCAGCCCGGCCATGCCGGCGTTCAGGTGCACGACGGTGCCGCCGGCGAAGTCGAGCGCGCCGATCGCGCCCAGCCAGCCGCCCGGCGCCCACACCCAGTGCGCGATCGGCGCGTAGACCGCCAGCGACCACAGCGCCATGAACCACAACAGGGCGGCAAAACGCATGCGCTCGGCGAACGCGCCCACGATCAGGGCGGGCGTGATGATGGCGAAGCTCATCTGGTACATCACGAACACCGACTCGGGCACCGTCGGCGCCAGCGGGTGCACGCTCAGCTGGCCGCGCGCCTGGTCGAAATGCAGCGTGGCCAGCCAGGCGCCGGCGGTGTCGCCCAGCCACGGCGAGCCGGGCCGGAACGCCAGGCTGTAGCCGAGCGCAAACCACAGCAGGCTGACCAGCGCACACACCGCCAGCACCTGCGCCATCGTCGCCAGGATGTTCTTCTTGCGCACCATGCCGGCATAGAACAGCGCCAGGCCCGGGATGCTCATCAGCAGCACCAGCGCGGTGGCGGCCATCATCCAGGCGGTGTCGCCGCTGTCGATGACGGCGGCCGATTGCAGCCCCCGCGCGGCCGGCTGCGCGGCGGCGCTGGCGCAGGAAAGCCAGGCCGAGGCGGCAAGGCAGCCGCGGGTCGCGGCGGAGGGGAAACGCATGGGCGGTGTCCGGATGACGAAGGGGCCGCTGCGGAATTGCAATAACCGGGCCCGTGTAACAAACGCGGGCAGCGCCAATTCGTCGTCACGCGGGGGCGGGAAAAGGCCCGAACGGCTGCGTGCCGAGCCGGATCTGCCCCAGGCCGATGCCGGCTTCCAGCAGGGCGGCGACCACCCGGACGACATCGCCGGGAGGGTCACGCTGTGCCGTCACTTCGGCGGCCTGCCGCTGATGCGCCAGGCGATCGACATCCGGGGCGGGTCGGCGAGCGCTTCTTCCGCACCGACATGTCGGGCAACATACCGGGCACCGGCCTGGGCGTGCGCATCGACGGCGAAGCCGGCCACGACACCCGCGTCAGCTTCTTCCTGCCCGAGCCGGCGCAGCGCACTTGCCAACCCGTGAACCCATGCTGAAACCCTTGCACGACCCGCGCGCCGTCACCGGAACCACCCCCGACAGCGCGACCGACGCCCCGCCCGCCTCGCGCCCTGCCCGCCTCGTCAGCCGCTGGGCGCTGCGCTTCATGCTGGCGATGCTGGCGATCGCCTGGGCCTCGGTGCTGGTCGTGATCGGCCTCGAATACCGCGAGTCGATGGCCGCGCAGGCGCGCCACAACACCAACCTCGCGCGCGCCTTCGAGGAGCAGACCGTGCGCGTGGTGGCGGCCGTCGACCAGGCCACCATCCGCATGCGCGACGCGGTGCGCAGCGGCGCGCACACGCTGGCCGACCTGGCGCAGTTCGCCAACGAGACCGGCATGGCGCCGACCATCCTGGTGCAGCTCTCGCTGGTCGGGCCGGACGGCCGCTTCAGCGGCAGCAACCTCGACCCCGACGGCAGCAAGACCGGCCACGTCGACCTGTCCACGCGCGAGCACATCCGCGTCCACCTGAGCCCCGACGGCGCCGCCGGGCAGCATGCCGACGGCCTGTTCATCGGCAAGCCGGTGCTCGGCAAGGTCTCCGGGCGCTGGACGATCCAGCTGTCGCGCCGCATCGACGGGCCGGACGGCCGGGTGCTGGGCGTGGTGGTGGCCTCGCTCGACCCGAGCTACTTCGAGAACGTCTACCGCAGCGTCGAGCTCGGCCGCCAGGGTGGCGTGACGCTGGTCGGCACCGACCTGGCGATCCGCGCCCGCGTGATGGGCGACTCCAGCCTCGGCATGGGCGCCAACATCGGTGCCGCCAGCCCGCTGGTGAGCGGCGGCTGGCAGCGTTCGGGCGACTACGTCAGCGCCAGCACGGTCGACGGCGTCGAGCGCCTGGTCGGCTACCACCGCATCGACGACTACCCGCTGTACGTCCTGGTGTCGTCGGCCACCGCCGAATCGCTGGCCGGCTGGCGGGCGATGCGCAACACCGTGCTGCTGCTGACCGCGCTGCTCAGCGCGGCCGTGATCGCCGCGGCCTGGATCTTCCTGAGCAACGTGCGGCGCCTGGAAGCCAGCAACGTCGCGCTGATCGCCAGCGAGGCGCGGGCGCAGTCGGCCAACCACGCCAAGACCGAGTTCCTGGCCGCCATCTCGCACGAGCTGCGCACGCCGCTGACGAGCATCCGCGGCTTCGCCGAACTGATGGAAAAACGCATCGAGCAGCCCAAGTTCAAGGACCAGGCCGGCATGATCCGCCGCGCCGCCGAGCACCTGAACGCGCTGCTCACCCAGATCCTCGACTTCGCCAAGATCGAGGCCGGCGCGATGCGCGTGGGCGCCACGCCGGTGGCGATCCGCCCGCTGGTCAGGGGCACCGCCGACTTCTTCGCGGTGAGCGCCGCCGAGAAGGGGCTGGAACTGCGGGTGCAGATCGCCGACGACGTGCCCGAGACCCTGCTCACCGACGAACTGCGCCTCAAGCAGGTGCTCAACAACCTGCTGTCCAACGCCATGAAGTTCACCGCCGGCGGCCACGTCGCGATCGAGGTCGAACGCGACGCCACGCAGCTGCGCCTGCACGTGGTCGACACCGGGCCGGGCATCCCGGCCGAGCAGCACGAGCTGATCTTCGAGCGCTTCCGGCAGGCCGACAGCCAGGTCGCGCACCAGCACGGCGGCACCGGCCTGGGCCTGGCGCTGTCGCGCTCGCTGGCCGAGCTGATGGGCGGCACGCTGGGCGTGACATCGACGCCGGGCGAAGGCGCGCGCTTCACGCTGACGTTGCCGCTCGGCGCGCCGGCCTGAGCGACACCGAGCACGGCGGCCTGGCGTCAGGCGCCGGCCAAGGCCTTGGCGATGCGGTTGCGCCCGACCCGCGACTTCGGCACCGGGAAGTCGAACCAGGCGCGCACGTCCTCGTCCAGCCCGATGCCGTGCATGTAGTTGTAGAGCGCCTTCTTCAGGCCGACACCGAGCGCGTCGTGATCGGTGCCGGTCGGGTCGATGAAGCCGATGTCGTTCTTGGCGAAGCTCACCGGCGGCAGCGGCTGCAGCGTCACGCCGTAGTCCTGCGGCGCCTGGCCCACCGGCGAGTGCACGGTGCAGGCAAAGCGGTGGAAGAAGCCCGACTGGATGCAGCCCTGCTCGAACAGCTGGCGCACGTATTCGAGCGCGTCCACCGTGTCCTGCGCGGTCTGGGTCGGGAAACCGTACATCAGGTAGGCATGCACCAGGATGCCGGCGTCGGCAAAACCCTTGGTGACACGCGCCACCTGATCGACCGACACGCCCTTCTTCATCAGCGTCAGCAGGCGGTCCGACGCGACTTCGAGCCCGCCCGAGATCGCGATGCAGCCGCTGTCGGCAAGCTGCTGGCACAGCTCGGGCGTGAAGCTCTTCTCGAAGCGGATGTTGCCCCACCAGCTGATGCCCAGCTGGCGGCGCTGCAGTTCGGCGGCGAGCGCTTTCAGCGACTTCGGCGGCGCCGCCTCGTCGACGAAATGGAAGCCGGTCTGGCCGGTCTCGTTGACGATGGTCTCGATGCGGTTCACCAGCGTCTGTGCGCTCGCCGTGTCGTAGCGCGAGATGTAGTCGAGGCTGACGTCGCAGAAGCTGCACTTCTTCCAGTAGCAGCCGTGCGCCACGGTCAGCTTGTTCCAGCGCCCGTCGCTCCACAGCCGGTGCATCGGGTTGAGCATGTCCAGCAGGCTGAGATAGCGGTCCAGCGGCAGGCCGTCCCAGGTCGGCGTGCCGACGTCCTCGAACGCAACGTCGGGCTCGACGAAGTTGATGTACTTCACCGCGCCGTCCTGGCGCACGAAGGTGCGCACCAGGCGCGTCTGCGAGCGCTTGCCGTCGAGGTGTTCGAGCAGCGCCAGCAGCGGGCGCTCGCCAGCGTCGAGCGTCAGGTAGTCGAAGTGCTCGAACACACGCGGCTCGGTCAGCTCGCGCAGCTCGGTGTTGACGTAGCCGCCGCCCAGCGCGGTGACGATCGTCGGGTCGATCGCCTTGATCGCCTGCGCGATGCGGAAGGCCGCGTAGACCGCGCCCGGGAACGGCACCGACACCAGCACGAGCGTCGGCCGGTGGCGCTCGATCGCGGCCAGCGTCAGCTCGCGCAGCAGTTCGTCGACGAGGGTGGGCGGCGCCGCCAGCGCATCGGCCAGCGGGTCGAAGGTGGGCTGGCTGAGCGCCAGGCTCTCGGCGTAGCGCACGAACTCGAAACGCGGGTCGACCGCCTCGCGGATCACGTCGGCGATGTCGTTCAGGTACAGCGTGGCCAGGTGTCGGGCGTGGTCCTGCGCACCGAGCGCGCCGAAGGCCCAGGCGAGCGGGCCGCTGCCGTCGGCGTCCTCGAAGGCATCGAGCGGCGCGAAGCGCGAGCCTTCGGGCAGGAAGGCGCGGCTGCAGATGCGGTGCGCCAGCGTGGCGTCGCGGCCCTGCAGAAACGCCAGCGTCGGCGCGATGGTGGCGGCGTAACGGGCGTAGTCGGCCTCGAAGGCCTGCACCCGCGGCGTGCGCTTGGCGGCGGGCAGCGTGGCGATGCGCGCGTGCACGCTGGCCAGGCCGTCGCGCGACAGCAGTTTCAGCGCCAGCGCCAGCGCCAGATCCTCCTGC
Organism: Leptothrix cholodnii SP-6; assembly: GCF_000019785.1. Classification (NCBI taxonomy): domain Bacteria; kingdom Pseudomonadati; phylum Pseudomonadota; class Betaproteobacteria; order Burkholderiales; family Sphaerotilaceae; genus Leptothrix; species Leptothrix cholodnii. Next base: position 4,887,333 of record NC_010524.1, on the reverse strand, counting down.
ACCGCGTCGACCCCGCGCGAGCGCAGGAAGCCGGTCAGGTAGGCGGTCGACGGATACGGGGTGTTGAGCTGCGTCATCGGCGCGATGACGGACAGGACACGAACGGGTTGGGACGGCATGGTGGCTTCGGCGCTGGGATCGGCCGATTTTCGGCGCTGCGGCTACCCTGGCCGGCATGAACACACAGAACCCCCAGAAGCCGATCGATCGCCTCCCGCCGAACGGCTTTCCGACCGGTTTCCGGGCGCTGGTGATCGGCGCATCCGGCGCGATCGGCGCGGCGATGGTGGCGCAGCTGCGCGCCGATCCGGCCTGCTCGGCGGTGGTCGCGCTGCACCGCCGGTCGCAGCCGGCGATCGATTTCGAGCGCGAGGACAGCATCGCCGCAGCCGCCGCCGAGCTGGCCGCGCAGGCGCCGTTCCACCTGATCGTCAACGCCGCCGGCCTGCTGCACGCGGATGCCGGAAACGGCACGGACGGCTTCATGCCCGAGAAGAAGCTCGGCGACATCGAGATGGCGCAGATGCTCGACACCTTCCGCGTCAACACCTTCGGCCCGGCGCTGCTGCTGCGCCACTTCAGCCGCCTGCTCGACCGCCAGCGCGGCGTGCTGGCGCTGCTGTCGGCCAAGGTCGGCAGCATCGAGGACAACCGGCTCGGCGGCTGGTACAGCTACCGCGCGTCGAAGGCGGCGCTCAACATGTTCATCAAGACGGCCGCCATCGAGTTGAAGCGCAGCCAGCCGCAGGCGGTGGTGGTGGCGCTGCACCCGGGCACCGTGAACTCGCGGCTGTCGATGCCGTTTCGCGGCGCCGAGATCGGCCGCTCGCCCGAGGTGGCTGCGGCCGAGATGCTGGCGGTGCTGGCCGGGCTGGCGCCGGGCGACAGCGGGCAGTTCGTGGCGTATGACGGGCAGCGGCTGCCTTGGTAGCAATGGCGAACACAACAATCCGGACCCAGATCGCACAGAAATTACCCATGAACATCCACGACGAATCCCCGGCTCAATCCGAAGTGCTGGTCAAGGCATTGATCGGTATGGGAGAGACTCGCCAGCGCGAGTTCAAGCGTGTCAGCGGGAAGATGGTCGGCAAGGCACTCGAAACGATCTGTGGTCTGGCCAATGGCGAGGGCGGCGTGCTGGTATTGGGCGTGGCAGACCTCAAGGAGCATCAAGGCCCGGCGCGGCTGTTCGGCGTCGAAGAAAACCCGGAGGCCGTGGACGAACTGCAGCGCAAGTTGCTGAGCGAGTTCCAGCCGGCGATTGAAACCATTCGCCTGCGGCGCCTGCCCTGCCCGCTGCACAACGGTCCCGCCAAAGGCCAGCCCGGACATCTGCTGCTGGTACAGGTCGAGCGCAGTCCCGCGGTGCACTCGATCACGAACGGCGGAACCTACGCCCGGCTGGACGCAGGCAATCGGCAGATGACCGCCAGCGAAGTCACCGAGTTGTCCTACCGACGCGGCGTCAGAAGTGCCGCGAGCGAACCGGTTGCGGTTGCACTGGAGCGCTTGCAGACCGAGGCGTGGCGCCGCTTCGTATCAGCCCGAGGACTGCGCTCGGGCACGTTTCCCGAGCAGTTGCTGCGAGTGGGTCTGGCGTTTGTTATCTCCACTGGAAGAAAACAATGCACAAGAAGGGAATTAATTCAATCCGATCAATCACTTGGCGTGTGGTTTGTTTTCTTCGCATGCGAGTGATCAATCCGCGTCCGGCACGAACCTCAACGCCACGCCGTTGTTGCAATGGCGCTGCCCGGTGGGCGCCGGGCCGTCGTTGAAGACGTGGCCGTGGTGGCCGCCGCAGCGGGCGCAGTGGTACTCGGTGCGCGGCATGATCAATTGGTGGTCGACGCGGGTCTCGATCGCGCCGGGCAGGGCCGCGAAGAAGCTCGGCCAGCCGGTGCCGCTGTCGAACTTGGCGCGGGCGTCGAACAGCGCCAGGCCGCAGCCGGCGCAGAGGTAGCGGCCGGCGCGCTTTTCGTCGTTCAGCGCGCTGGTGTACGGGTGTTCGGTGCCTTCGTGGCGCAGCACGTCGTAGGCCGCAGCGCCGAGGCGCTCGCGCCATTGGGCGTCGGTCAGCAGCAGCGCGTCGTCGCGCGGCACTGCAGGTGGCACGTCGGCGGCCGGTCGGGCGCGAGGGCCTGCGCCCAGGCCCCAGGAGGCGAGCAGCTGGTTCAGGTTGCGGCGCGTCATGTCGCGGCGATCGCCAGCAGGTGCGCCACCAGCGCCGCCGGCTCGCTGACCATCGGGCAGTGGCCGGTGGCGATCTCGCGCACGTCGAAGCCGGGCAGTTGCCGCACCCGTTCGCGCATCGCGCTGATGGTCGGATAGGCGGGCGCGTTGCAGTCGATGAAGCTGCGGCGCAGGCGCGCCCAGCGTTCGCCGTCGAACGGTAGCGGCTCGCGGTAGGGGCCGAAGGGGTGCGGCACCTGGCGGCGCAGCAGCCAGTCGCGGTCGGCGCCGGAGATGCCGAAATCGGCCGGATCGGGCGGCGGCAGCGCGTGGTGATTGGCCAGCGCGGCCGCGGTGCGAGCGGCGACGATCTCGGCGCTGTGCGAGCCGCCCCAGCCTTCGCCGGGCAGCGGCACCATCGCGTCCACGTAGACCAGCTGGCGGATCGCACCGGCATCACGCGCGAGCAGCGCATCGGCCGCGCCGGTGATGACCTGGCCGCCGTAGCTGTGGCCGACCAGCATCACGTCGCGCAGCTCCTCGGCCTCGATCAGCCCGACGACGTCGGCGATGTGGGTCTGCAGCGTGATGCCGGGGTGGCGCAGGTGGGCGCGTTCGCCGTCGCCGGTGAGGGTGACGGCGTGCACCTCGTGGCCGGCCGCGCGCAGGGGGCCCAGCACGCGGCGCCAGATCCAGGCGCCGCCCCAGGCGCCGTGCACGAGAACGATCGGGGGTGGTGTCATGACGGGACCTCGTGTGGCCGCGTGTGCGGCTGTTTCAGCGCCGCAGCGCCCGGTCCTGCGCGGCGGCCGCAGCAGCGCGCAGCTTGTCCTTCTTGCTCGGCCGCGTGCCCTTGACGCCGCCGACGGCCTGCTCGGCGGTGGCCACCTCGACCGGCTCGAAACCGGCGATCTGCTCGCGTGGCACGCGCTGCTGCTGGCGTTTCTCGATCAGGCGGAAATGCGCCTCGGTGTCGGCGCTGATGAAGCTGACCGCCTGGCCGACCTCGCCGGCGCGGCCGGTGCGGCCGATGCGGTGGGTGTAGTCGTCGGTCGAGCGTGGCAGGTCGAAGTTGACGACCACCGGCAGGCGCGCGATGTCGATGCCGCGCGCGGCCACGTCGGTGGCCACCAGCACCTGCAGCTCGCGCTGGCGGAAGGCAGCCAGCGCGGCGTTGCGCGCGCCCTGGCTCAGCTCGCCGTGCAGCGCCGCGGCCTTGATGCCGCTGCGGTGCAGCTTGTGCGCCAGCAGCTCGGTGGCGTAGCGGGTGGCGACGAACACCAGCGCCTGCTCCCAGCCCGGCTCGGCCAGCAGCTTGCGCAGCAGCGGCGTGCGGCGGGTGGCGTCGACCTCGATGGCGCGCTGGGTGATGTCGGGCGTCTCGGCGGCGTCAGCCTGCAGCTCGATGCGCACCGGCTCGTGCAGCCACTCGTCGGCCAGCGCCTGCACTTCTTCGGGGAAGGTGGCCGAGAAGAACAGGTGCTGGAAGCGGCGCGGCGGCAGCTGGGCGCGGATGCGCGCCAGCTCGTCGGCAAAACCGAGGTCGAGCAGGCGGTCGGCCTCGTCGAGCACCAGGGTGTTGAGGGTGTCGATGCGCAGCGCGTTGTGGCCGAGCAGGTCGAGCAGCCGCCCGGGCGTGGCCACCACCACCTCGGCGCCGCCGCGCAGCGCCATCATCTGCGGGTTGATCGAGACGCCGCCGAAGGCGATCACGATGCGCGGCGGCTCGACCAGGTGGCTGGAAAGATCTTCCAGCACCTCGCCGACCTGCAGCGCCAGCTCGCGGGTGGGCACCAGCACCAGCGCCTGGGTGCGCCGCCGCCACTCGCCCAGGCAGGGCTGCAGGCGCTGCAGCAGCGGCAGGGCGAAGGCCGCCGTCTTGCCCGAGCCGGTGCGGGCAGCGCCGAGCACGTCGACACCCCGCAGGATGGCGGGGATGGCCTCGGCCTGGATCGGCGTGGGCCGCAGGAGGCCGTGCGCCTGGGCGGCGCTGACCAGAGCCGGCAACAGGCCGAGCGAAACAAATGACATGGGGATCCAGTGGCGCGAGGCCGGGGCGGGCAGAGCCCCGGATTGTGGCGGAGGGCGCCCGCGCACACGAAACGTGCAATGTCCACAATCCCCCGGGTTCGATAGGGGATGGCCGGACAGCCGATCGATACCTAGGGTTTACACTGATCTTGTGCAGTGCAGCATGTCAATGACAGGCCACTGACAGCCATCCAGAAAGCCCCCTCATGAAGACCCTTGCCGCCCCGCTGTTTGCCCTGTTCGCGTTCGCAGCGGGCGCCTCACAGGCCGCCAGCCCGTTCACGCATCCGGCCATCGCCAGCACGGCCACGCCGACCAGCGCCTACGCGCAGCACCGTGACGCCAGCCCGGTGCTGATCGGCCACCCGGCCAGCCCGCGTTGGGTGGCGGTGCACGCCAACCACGAACACCCGACCGTGCTGCAGGCCCGTCTGGCCGGCCAGGGCGGCATCGACGCCAACACCTTCCTGGTCCAGCCGCCCGCCAGCGTGCAATGGACGCTCGGCCCGGCGCGCGACCAGGCCACCGCGCTGGTCAAGCCCTGATCAGGCCCTGAGCGCTTCGGCGCGGGCGCGCATCAGCTCGCGGTCGCGCCCGTTGCGTGTCAGCGCCGCGGCCTGCTCGAAGGCCGCCGCCGCCTCGGCATCGCGGCCCAGCCGGGCCAGCAGATCGCCGCGCACCGCGGGCAGCCACGGGTAACGCGCCAGCGCCGGCTCGTCGGTCAGCGGATCGACGAGTTCGAGCGCCTCGGCCGGCCCCAGCGCCATGCCGACCGCCACCGCGCGGTTGAGCGCCACCACCGGCGAGGGCTGGCGCTGCAGCAGTTGGTCGTAGACCGAGACGATGCGCGGCCAGTCGGTGTCTTCGGCGCGCGCCGCGCGGGCGTGGCAGGCAGCGATGGCCGCCTGCAGCGCGTAGGGGCCGAGCGCGCCGTCGGCGCACGTGGCCTCGGCCCGGTCGAGGGCCGCCAGGCCGCGGCGCATCAGCAGCCGGTCCCAGCGGCTGCGGTCCTGTTCGAGCAGCAGCACCGGCCGGCCTTGCGCATCGATGCGGGCATGGGCGCGCGAGGCCTGGATCTCCAGCAGCGCGGCCAGGCCGTGCACCTCGCTCTCCTGCGGCATCAGGCCGGCCAGCACGCGCGCCAGGCGCAGCGCCTCGTCGCACAGCGCCGGGCGCATCCAGTCATCACCGGCGGTGGCGGCGTAACCCTCGTTGAAGATCAGGTAGATCACCTCCAGCACCGAGCCCAGCCGCTCGGCGCGCTGCGCCGGCGCGGGCAGCTCGAACGGCACCTGCGCCTTCGCCAGCGTGCGCTTGGCACGCACGATGCGCTGCGCGATGGTCGGCTCGGGCACCAGGCAGGCACGCGCGATCTCGTCGGTGCCCAGGCCGCCCAGCAGGCGCAGCGCCAGCGCCACGCGAGCGTCGGCGGCGAGCACCGGGTGGCAGGTGGTGAAGATCAGGCGCAGCAGGTCGTCGCCGATGTCGTCGGCGCGCCGCGCGTCCAGCCCATCGACGAAATCGGGCACCACATGGGCCTCCTGCGCCTCGAGGTCGAGGCCGAGTTCTTCGTGCTTGCGCGCGTGCAGGGCCAGCGCGCGCAGGTGGTCGAGCGCGCGGTTCTTCGCGGTGGCCATCAGCCAGGCGCCGGGCTTGTCGGGCAGGCCGTCGACCGGCCAGTGTTCGAGCGCGGCCACCAGCGCGTCCTGCGCCAGCTCCTCGGCGCGGCCGATGTCGCGCGTCAGGCGCGCCACGCCGGCGATGATGCGGGCCGCCTCGATGCGCCAGACCGCCTCGATGGCGCGGTGCACCTCGGCCGGCTCAGGTTTCATCCGGCGCCATCACGTCCGCCGCCGCCGGGTCCATGTGCACCAGCTCCCAGATGTGGCCGTCGGGATCCTCGAAACCGTGGCTGTACATGAAGCCGTGATCGATCGGCGGCCGCGGCGCAGTGCCCCCGGCGGCAACGGCCTTGGCGACCAGCGCATCGACCTCGGCGCGGCTCTCGCACGACAGGCAGGTCAGCACCTCGGTGACTTCGCGGGCGTCGGCGATCGGCCTGCCGGTGAAGCCCTTGAAGAACGGCTCGGTCAGCAGCATCGCGTAGAGCTGCGGGCCCAGTTCGAGGCCGGCCGCCAGTTCGTTGGTGAACTGGGCGTTGAAGCTGTAGCCCATGGCCTTGAAGAAGGCCATGCTGCGCGGCAGGTCCCTGACCGGCAGGTTGACGAAGATCTGGTGATGCATGGTGTGCCTTTCGATGTGCAGCGTGGATGGAATCGGTCAGCCCTGACCGGCGAGCAGCCCGCGGAAACGCCCGACCGCCGCGCCGGGCTCGAAATCGTCGAGCTCGAACAGCTGCCGAACCTCGATCTCGCCCTCGCGCTGGCCCATCGGCGCCGGGAAACGGCGCGCCCACTCGAACGCCTCTTCGCGCGTGCGGGTCTGGATCAGCGTGTAGCCGGCCAGCAGCGCCTGGGTCTCGGCGAACGGGCCGTCGACGACCTGCCGCTGCGCGCCGCCGCGGTAGCGCACCCGCCAGCCCGTGCGGCTGGGCTGCAGGCCGGCGGCGTCGAGCAGCACGCCGGCACGCGCCAACTCCTCGTGGTACGCGGCCATCTCGGCCATCAGGCCTTCTTCGGGCATGACACCGGCCTCGCTGTCGGCGTCGGCCTTCACCAGGATCATGAATCGCATGGTGTTTGCTCCTTCGGGTTGCAGGGCGGGCGGCCGTTGTCAGGCGCGCTCATCCCCACGACGGACGACCGTTGCCCGAATCGACAGCCTCAACCCTCGTAACAGGGCCCGACCTGGCGGATCTCGATCGTGCACCACTGCGCCGCCGGGCATTCGGCGGCCAGCGCGATGGCCTCGTCACGCGTGGCCACGTCGAGCAGGAAGAAGCCGCCGACCATTTCCTTGGCCTCGGCGAACGGGCCGTCGACCAGCGTGCGCCGGCCCTCGCGCATCTGCAGCCGCACGCCGCCGCGGGCCGGCGAGGCGAGCGAGTTGCTGGCGATCAGCACGCCGCGCGCCTGCAGTTCCTCGGTGTAGCGCAGCATCTGCGCGTAGGCCTCTTCGCCGCCTTCGCGGCCGCGCTCCTGGCGCTGGCCGGTGGGCTCGACGATCAACAGCATGTAGGACATGGCAGCGCTCCGGGTCTGGATGCGCACGATTGTCCGGCGCTTTTGCCGGGCTCGGCGAGTGGCCGCGCCGGCCTTGCGGGCGCAGCGCCGGCGCTGCGCCGCCAGCGCCAGCCAGCGGTCGTAGATGCCCGCGGCGATGCGCTGGCTGTGCGGCAGCAGGCGCGCGGTGTCGGCGCCCATCGTGGCCGCGTCCTGCACGCTGGCGTGGGCGGCCAGCGCCGAGTCCGGCGCCGGCAGCTCGCTGCGCCAGAGCGCGAGCTTGTCGGCATCGACCTCGATGTGGAACTGCATGCCCAGGTGCGGGCCAATCGCGAAGGCCTGGTTGGCGCAGGCCGCGTTGCCGGCGATCCGCGTGGCGCCCTCGGGCAATGCGAAGGTCTGGAAATGCCACTGGCAGGCCGGCAGCTCGGACACATCGCCCAGCCAGTCGCGCGCCAGCGGGTGGTCGGCGCGCGTGATCTCGCTCCAGCCGATCTCGGGCACCGGGTTGTCGGTGACGACCGCACCCAGCGCGCGAGCCAGCACCTGGCCGCCCAGGCAGTGGCCGAGCACCGGCACGTCGCGCGCCACGGCGTCGCGCAGCAGCGCGTGGGCACGGTGCAGGAACGGCAGGTCGTCGTTGGCGCTCATGCTGCCGCCGAGCATGGCGATGGCGTCGAAGGCGCCGGCATCCACCGGCACCTCGTCACCCGCCTCGACGTTGCACACGGTGAAGTCGAGACCGCGCGCCTGCAGCCAGGTGGCGAGGTAGGACGGGCCGTCGTCGGCCTTCGGTTGCAGGATCAGGACCCGCGGCTGGGCTCGGCTCATCGTCGCCTTGTCGGTCGAAAACCGCGGATTGTGGCGCGCGACCGGCGCGCGCCGGGATGACACGCCAGCCGATCAGCGCGAGGCGGCCGCCGCGACCGGGCTCGCGCACTTGACGGCCTCGGGCTGGGCGACCGCCTTCGAGGTCAGCCAGACCTCGACCCGGCGGTTGCGCTCGCGGCCGGCACCGGTCTCGTTGGACGCGATCGGCGCCGCCGAACCGAAACCGTGGACCACCGCGGGGCGCACGCCGTAGGTGGCCAGCTCGGTCGCCACCGCCGTGGCGCGCTGCTGCGACAGGCGCTGGTTGGCGCAATCGCCGCCCAGGGCGTCGGAGAAACCGAGCAGCATCACGCGTTCATCCTGCTTCAGGCGCCGTTCGAGCAGCCGCACGATGCGGCCCATGTCGCGCCGGGCCTTGTTGTCGAGACCTTCGGCGCCGGCCACGAACCGCAGGTTGACCGACAGGCGCCGGCCGCCGTCGGTGAGCGCGCGGTAGGCCGGCGGCAGATCGGCCACAGCCACCGCGGCGGCGCCGGGCTCGGAGGCATCGGGCAGCTGGCCGATGAAACCCTGCGCGTCGGCGATGCGCTGGGCCTCGTCGGAGGCGGCGTAGGTGACGAAGCGGCGCGCCAGCTCGGGGGCCTCGCGGCCGACGTAGAGGTAGAGCCGGCGCGACAGCGCGTAGTCTTCCGTCGCCACCGTGAAATGGCTGGGTCGCAGCGGCACCGCCGCGCCGTCGGACACCGACACCGCGCTGGCGTTGCGCACGTAGGGCAGGCCGATGAAGCCGATCGCTTGCGGGTCGAGCGCCACCGCGTCGGACAGCGCGGTGCTGTCCTCGTGCCGCCGGGCGGTGCCGACCAGCGCGTCCTTGCCCAGCACCAGCGACTTGAAGGTGTCGTAGGTGCCGGACTTGTCGTCGCGCGCATGCACCACGATCGGCCCGGACGTGCCGCCCACCTCGGCCCAGTTCGTGACCTGGCCCGAGAACACCCGGCGCAGCTGCTCGATGCTCAGGCGCTGCACCGGATTGGCGGGGTTGACCACCACGGCCAGGCCGTCGAGCGCGATGACGTGCTCGCTGCCCGCCGACGACAGGTCGCCCAGCGCCTGGGTGGCCGCCAGTTCGTCCTTCTTGATCGGGCGCGAGGCCATGCCGACGTCGGCCGTGCCGGCGGCCAGGTCGGTGAAGGCGGTGGCGGTGCCATGGGCGTGCAGCTGCACCTCGACGCGGGCCGTGCCGTCGGCATTGGCGGCGCGCATCACGCGCTCTTCGAGCCGGGCGCCGGGCTGGGTCGTGACCTCGGTGTAGCCCTGCTGGCGCAGGAAGGACTCCAGCAGCGCCGGTGCCAGCGCGGCGCCGACCGTGTTGGAGCCGTGCACCCGCAGCGTCTGGGTGCCGGGAGCGAGCTGCGGCACCACGTCGCCCGAACCGGCGACCGTGCCGGCACGCTGCAGCGTCGATGCGGCCGCGGCCGGCTTGGCCGGCGCGGCGCGGTTGCCCGGGCGCATCAGCAGCCAGCCGACCAGCAGCGCGGCGGCCAGCAGCGCGAGCGCGGTCGCGATGACCCAGGGCGCCAGCCCGCGGGTGGCCGCGGCCGGCGTCGTCGCGGCAGCCGGCAGCAGGCGCGCCTGGCACTCCGGGCAGCGGGTCTCGGGCGTGCTCATCGGCACGGGGGTGCGGGTCGCAGCGTGGCTGCAGGCACTCGGCAGGTTGGTGCAGATGCCGTGGGTGGCGGGTGCGTTCATGTGTGGGTGTCCTGTCGGAGGATCTTCATGGCGGTGCGGGCGGCCACGTGCCAGGCCCGCGATCGTTCGTCGCGCTGTTCGGGCGGCCAGCCGCCGGCGAGCCCGTCGATGCGGCTCTGCATGGCCTGCCGGATGCGCTCGGCGGTGCCGGCTTCGGCGGCGCTGGCCAGGATCCGGTCGAGCACGTCGTCGTACAGGGTGCCGAGCACCTCGGCGCCATGCCGGTTGGCGGCGTCGACCAGGCCGCTGCCGAGCGCCATGCGCTCGAACTCGAAGCCGTCGGCATCGCGCCGGACATGGGTCAGGCGCAGGCCCTCGGGCTGGACCAGCGTGGCGGCCGGGGTTTCTTCAAGCAGGCCCAGCGCATCGGCCAGCAGCAGCACCGCCTGCACCTCGCCGGGGTCATGCGCCACGCGGTCGGCCGGGCCCGACCGGCTGCGCCAGGCGTCGAGCTGCAGGCCGCGCGCGGCGCTGCCGTGGCGCCGCCGCCAGGCCTGGTGCAAGGTCGCCAGCTCCTGCACGCGCCGCCACGACAGCGGCGTGGCCGCCGCCTGGACCCGCACCACCGCCAGTGCCGGGTAGGCGCTGACGAGCAGCACGTCGGCGCTGGCGGGCCAGATCTCGCGCAGGCGCTGCGCCAGCGGCACGGGCGGGGCCGGCGGCAGGGCAGCGTCGGGCCCGACAGATGGGGTCGGCGCACCGGCAGCGGCGTCCGAGGCCGCGTCAGCCGTCGCTTCGGCGCCTGCCTCGACGCGTTCTTCGGCGGGCCGGTCGACCAGGGCCTCGGCGGGCTCCGGCTCCGGGGCGTGGCCCAGGCATTCGGCCAGGCGATTGGGCACGAACCAGCCGGTGCGGGCTGCCGGCAACGCCTCGGCGGTGTCGGCGGCAGGCGCCAGGCCGATGACCGCGCGGCGCTGCAAGGCGGCCAGGTTGCGGTCGCGGCCGTCGGCGTCGGCCAGCCAGGCCAGGCCCAGGCCCGCCCAGGCGTCGTCGACCACGTACTGCACCGCCGACACCGGCAGGCGCGCTTCGCACAGGCCGAGCAGCGCCGCCGGGCTGGCGTCCTCGTCGAGCCACTGGGCCAGCGCCCGGAAGCTCGGCCGGTCGCCCCAGCGCTTGAATGCGGCCGAGCGCAGCGCGGCCACGTGGGCGCGCTGCACCGCCTCGCCGGTCACCAGCCGGCTGCGGGCGTCGGCCATCAGCTGGCGCGATTCGAGGCGCTCGCCGATCAGCGCGTCAGCGGCGCCGTCGGCCGGCTCGCTCGGCGGCAACGCGGCGGCGGCGGCGTGGTCGGCGGTCTGCGTCATGGCGCCCAACGACAGCTCGGCGGCGTCGACCATGCCCTGCAGCACCGTCAGCTGATCGAGCAGCAGCGCGCCGTAGCGCATCGCCAGCGCCGCCTGCGTGGCCCGGGTGCGGGCCAGCCCGGCGTCGCGCAGCAGCTGGGCCAGCGGGCCCAGGTCTTCGCTCCGGGCACCGAACGGCGACCAGCGAGCACGCCGGCTGCCGGCCGATTCGGCCAGGCGCGCCTCGGCCAGCTGCGTCAGGTGCAGCGCCTGGGCTTCGCGTTCGAGCCGCTGGCGGTCGATGACCTCGGCGTGCCGTGCCACGTGGCTGACGGCGGCGGCGAGCAGCTGGCCGCAGCCGTTGAGCGATCGGCGGCCCTCGCGCCAGTCGGTCCACAAGGCGGTCTCGATGCGCTGGCGCACCGCCACGGCGCGTTTGCGCAGCTGGTGCTCGGGCTGATCGAAGGCAGCCCGCACGCCGACCGCGCGGAAGCGTTCGTCATGCGCCTCCTGCATCAGCCGGCGCAGCTCCTCGGCCTGGCCGGCCGGCGGCACCATGTCGAGCAGGCCGAGGGCGTGCTGCATCAGCGCCTGCCATTCCTGCTCGACGGCCTCGGGCGGCTGGTCGGCCTCGCCGACTTCGGGCAGGCCGAGCTGCAGGCCCAGATGCGCCGGCGAGACACCCCAGGCCTCGAGCAGCGAGTCGCCGAGCAGCTGCACCGCCTCGGCCGACGACGGGCTGCTGACGTAGCCGAGCGCGGGCCGCCAGTGGTCATGGCGCAGCTGGCTGAGCAGGCGCAGCAGCAGCTCCTGCGTCAGGTGGGCGCGGATGGCCTGGGCGTTGCAGCGCAGCTGCGCCTGGCCCCAGGCCTGGAAACGGCTGCTGCCCGGCGGGCTGGCGCGCAAGCTGTCGACCAGGCCGGGCTGTTCGATCAGCAGCTGCAGCAGGCCGGCGGCGTGGGCGGCGCGCCGGGTGGCGTCGAGCTGCTGCAGGCCGTCTTCGTCGATCGCGCCCGACAGCCAGCCGTGCTCGAAGGCCGGCACGTCGGCCAGCGCCGCCGCGGCTTCGCCGCCGGCCAGCCGCTCGGGCCAGCCCTGGCCACGCGCCAGGGCGTCGAGCTCCTGCAGCTGCACCCAGGCCAGCGCCTCGGCGGCCGGCAGCGGCCGCTCGCCGGCCGTGTCGGGCTCGGGCAGTTGCGCATGCAGGTGGATCGGCGTGCCCGGTGGCAGGTGCAGCCGCAGCAGGCCCAGCACGTCGACCAGCAGCCCGGCGGCGCCGATGTCACCGAGCTGGACGACGACGTGGCAGGCCTCGACCCCGGCCTCGCCGGCATCCGCCAGGGCCTGCAGCAGGGCGGTCAGGACCTGGCTGTGGCGGGCCGCGAGCAGGCTGCGCGCCAGCGCACGGCCGAAGGTGTCGGCGCCCGCGTCGCCCGCCAGCACCGACTGCAGCGCCTGCGTCCAGGGCTGCGCCGAGCCCGGCACCTCCCAGGCGGCGCGCAGGTCGGCGCGCGTGCGCAGCAGGGCCAGCAGCTCGGCCGCGCTGGCGCTCAGGTGCAGCTGCTGCAGCGGCCACGCGCCGGTTTCCCCGGCGGTGGGCGCGGGTGGCGGCGCGGTGTCGAGCGCCAAGGCCGTCAACCGCAGGTCTGCGACCTCGGACCGCTGCAAGCGGTCGAGCGCAGCCGCGACGATGCGCTGGCCAGCAGCCCCCAAACCCATCAAGCAATGACTCATGACACGACGCACGTTTCAGCAGGAAGCCGCGAATGTGTGGGGGCTGCGTGACAAGCGCGTGACGGAACTTCGAGCGACCCCCGATCGCGGGGTATCGATCACGCCGGATCACGTCGGCGCGTGAAAACCACGCGCGCCTGCGGCTGCGACATGATGTCGGCCGGACAACCCCCAGCCCCCAAAGGATCAAGGCCGCCATGCCCGCACCCGTCTCATTGCCCGTGATCGACCTGACCGGCTCGCGCAGCGGTGACGCCGCCGCGCTGCACGACTGCGCCGCGCAGATCGCCGCAGCCTGCCGCGAACACGGTTTCTTCTACGTGCGCGGGCACGGCATCGCGCAGGGCCTGATCGACGACACGTTCGCGCTGTCGCGGCGCTTCTTCGCCTTGCCTGAAGACGTCAAGACCCGCTGGCACATCGACCGCTCGGGCATCCAGCGCGGCTTCGATCCGGTCGGCTGGCAGGTGCTCGACCCGGGCAAGCCAGCCGACCTGAAGGAGAGCTTCTACCTCGGCGTCGACCGCGGCCCGGACGATGCGCTGGTGCGCGCCGGCACGCCGCAGCAGGGCCCGAATCAATGGCCCGACGAGCAGCTGGTGCCCGGCTTCAAGGCGACGACGCAGGCCTACGAGGCGGCGGTGCGCCAACTCGGTCATCACCTGATGGGGCTGATCGCGCTGGGCCTGAAGCTGCCGCGCGATCACTTCGAGTCGTACCTGCGCGACCCGATGCCGATCCTGCGGCTGCTGCACTACCCGACGCAGCCGGCGCAGGTGCACGACGGCCAGATCGGCTGCGGCGCGCACACCGACTGGGGCGCCCTGACGCTGCTGATGCAGGACGGCGCCGGCGGCCTCGAGGTGCTGGGCGCCGACGGCCGCTGGATCGCCGCGCCGCCCATCGCCGGCAGCTACGTCGTCAACCTGGGCGACCTGATGCAGCGCTGGACCAACGACCGCTACCGCTCGACGCTGCACCGCGTGCACAGCCCGGCCGGACGCGACGGCCAGGCGGGCGAGCGGTATTCGATCGCCTACTTCTTCGAGATCGACTACCACGCCAGGGTCAGCGCCCTGCCCGGCTGCTTCGATGCCGACGACCCGCCGCACCACCCGCCGATCAGCGCCGGCGATCACATCGTCGAGATGTACCGCCGCACCACGGTCGCGCCGGCCTGAACCCGCCGGTGCTTCAGGCCACCTGGCGCAGCGCGAAGGCGCGCCGTGCGGCGGGGCGCTCCATGCAGCGGCGGTGCCAGTCGAGCGCGTGGCCGTGCACGCCGCCGCCCAGGTCGGTGAAGCGCAGCAGCACGCTGGCGAGGTTGAGGTCGGCCACCGTGAAGCGGCCGTCGACCAGGTAGGGCCCGGTCGCGAACAGCGCGTCGAGGATGCGAAAGCGCTTCTGCAGCGCCTCGAGGGCCTTCTCGGCCAGGGCAGGCTGGCGCTCGGCCGGCGGCAGGAAGCTGCTGTGGTGGAACCACTGGCGCGCCAGCGGCTCGACCTCGGTGGCCGACCAGAGCGTCCACTGCAGCAGCTGCGCCTCCTGCGACATCGAATCGACCCAGAGCCCGCGCGGCGCGTGTTTCTTGGCCAGGTAGAGGTTGATGGCGAGCGACTCGAACATCACCTGCTCGCCGTCGTCGATGGTGGGCACGGTGCCGTTCGGATTGATCGCCAGATAGGCGGGGCTGCGCACCGCGTCGCTGGCGTAGTGCAGCGGCACGATCTCGTAGTCGAGGCCGAGCTCTTCGGCGGCCCAGAGGGTGCGGATGGCGCGCGAGTTGGCGGTGCCGTAGATCTTCAGTGTCATGTCTTGTACTGCCTTGTCTGCCGGGATGCTGGCGGCGTGGCTCAGAGGCCGCGCGCCAGGCCGTCCTTGCGTGGATCGGAGCCGCCGACGAGCCGGCCGTCGGCGCTGCGCAGCACGACCTGGGCGCCGCCGAAATCGCTGCGCCCGCCGAGTTCGCCCGCCCCCACCGGATCGGTGTAGCCGGCGCCGCGCAGGGCCTCGCGCACGGGGGCCGGCGTGCCGTCCTCGATCGCCAGCGCCTGCGTGCCTTCGAGGCGCCAGCGCGGCGCGTCGATGGCGGCCTGCAGCGGCTCGCCCCAGGCCGCCAGCCGCACCAGCAGCTGCACATGGCCTTGCGGCTGCATCGCGCCGCCGACCACGCCGAAGCCGGCGTGGAAGCGGCCATCCTTCAGCGCCGCACCCGGCACCACGGTGTGATACGGGCGCTTGCCCGGGCCGGGGCCGTTGATGTGGCCGGGCTCGGCGAAACCGAAGCCGCGGTTCTGCAGCACGAAGCCGCAGCCCGGCACGGCAATCGCCGAGCCGAAGCGCTTGAACACGCTCGTCATCAGCGTGACGGCCAGGCCCTGCTCATCGACCACCACGGTGCAGACGGTGTTGCCGGCCGGGTCGGCGACGGTCTTCTTGGCATGCGCCATGGCGCGTGCCATCGCGCCGGCCATCGCCACGTGGGTCATCGGATCGGCCGCATCGAGCGCCTGCGGCTCGAGTTCGTCGAGCGCATGCAGCACCGCCAGGCCGTGCGTGTTAGGCGGGCATTCGAGCACCGTCAGGCCGCGGAAGCGGGTCGACAGCGGCGTGGCGAAGTCACCGCGGTGCCACTCGAAATCGGCCGCGCTCAGCACGCCGCCGAGCTGCTGGTTGGCGCGGGCCGCGGCGCGCGCGGGCGCCCCCAGGTAGAAGGCGTCGGGGCCTTCGACCGCGACGGCTTCGAGCAGGCCGGCCAGTTCGGGGTTGGCGTACCGCTCGCCCGCCTGGGGCGCGCGGCCGGCGCGGTAGAGCGCCGCGCAGTTCGGGTCGGCATGCAGCACCGCGTCGAACAGCGCCCATTCGCGCGCCGCCACCGGGGCCACCGCAAAACCGTTGCGCGCCACCCGGATGGCCGGCGCCAGGATGCGCGACCAGGCCAGCCGGCCGTGTGCGCGGTGCAGGTCGTGCCAGCCGCGCACCACGCCCGGTGTCGTCACCGACAGGGCGTGGCGTTCGGCGATGCGCTGGCCGGGCAGCCGGCTGACGAGGTCGACGCTCAGGGCGGCCGGCGCGCGGCCGGTGCCGTTGTAGCAGGTGGCGCTGCCGTCGGGGGCGACCAGGGTGGCGAGCAGGTCACCGCCGATGCCGGTGGCCATCGGCTCGACCACGCCGAGCACGGCGTCGGCGGCGATCGCGGCATCGACGGCGCTGCCACCTTCGGCCAGCATGCGCAGCGCCGCATCGACCGCCAGCGGGTGGCCCGAGGCCACCATCTGGCGCTCGCCGATCACGCCGCCCGGGGCCGCGGCGCGGCCTGCGTCATGGATCGCAGTCATGGCGTTCAGAAGAACGTCACGGCAAAGATCGTCGCAGCCGCCAGGCCGGTGAGCACCGGCACGGTCAGCACGCGCACCGCATCGAGCACCGGCACGCGGGCGAAACCGGCCACCGCGATCAGCGACGACCAGGCGATCAGCGTGCCGCCGCCGGTCCAGATGGCGCCCATCTGGCCGAGGGCGGCCAGCGTGGCGGCGTCGACACCCGAGACCGGGGCCATCGCGCCGGCCAGCGCGCCGGTCAGCGGCAGGCCCGAGAAGCCCGAGCCGTCGATGCCGGTGATCATGCCGACGATCAGCACGCCGAAGCCGACCAGCAAGGGGTTGTGCGGAATCCACTGCTGCGCGCTCTGCACCAGCTCGAACAGCAGGCTGGGCGTCTTGTCCGCGGGCAGGCCGAGGATGCTGGCGGCCGTCTCGCTGGCACCGAGGAAGAAGAAGCCGGCGATCGGCAGCACCGAACCCATGGCGCGGAAGGCGAACACGAAACCTTCGGTGATGTGGTCGGCGCTGGCGTCGAGCATCTTGCGCGGGCCGTGCATCGCCAGCGTGGCGAAGATCATCAGCGCAGCCGCCATGCCCCCCACCAGCGAGGCGGCGTCGCCCCCCTTGATGGTGGGCAGGCCGCCGACGAACTTGGGCAGCACCATCAGCGCCACCACGCCCAGGAAGGCGATCGGCGTGATGACCGCAAACAGCTTCGACCACTTGACGCGCTTGCGCTCGATGTCGTGCAGCTCGCGGTCGATGTCGCTTTCGCTGAAGAGCGGCTCGTCGCGGCGGGTGCCTTGGGCGATCTCGGCCTTGTGGGTGGTGCCTTCGTCATGCGCCACGGCGCCGCCTTCGCTGGCCTGTGCCTGCCACTGGTCGAGCAGGGCCCCGCTGGGCGCCTTGAAGTGCTTGCGCAGCGTGACGTAGACCATGATCAGCGCGATCGCGCCGACCACCATCGACAGCACCAGCGCGCGGTCGGCGACCACGGCGGCGACCGTGCCCGACGCCTTGGCGCTGATGCCGGGGGCCACGCCGATCACGTAGTCCGACGACAGCGCCATGCCCTGGCCGGCGATCGCGATCGCGGCGGCACCGGCCAGCGGCGGCAGGCCGGCGGCGATGGCCGCGGGCAACAGCACCGCCGAGACCAGCGGCACGGCCGGCGTGGGCCAGAAGAACAGCGAGATGAAGTAGGTGACGCCAGCCAGGATGAAGTACGACACATGGCCGTTCTTCATCACCGCGCGGAACGGCTCGACCATGCGGATGTCCGAGCGCAGCCCCTTCAGGGCATTGAGCAGCGCCGTCATCAGCGCGATCACGAGGAAGATGTTGAAGAGCTCCTTGGCCGCCACGAAGCTGGCGCCGAAGATGCTGCCGATGGCCGAGACCGGACTGCCCGACCAGGCCAAGGCAACGCAGAAGGTGGCGACGATCGACGGCACCACGACGTTGGCGCGGAAGATCATCGTCACGACGATCACCGCGACCCCAAGCAGGTAGGCCCAGTGCGCCGCCCCGATCGAAAAGGTTGTTTCCATAGAGCCTCTGTAGGTAAGTTGGCGGGAAGTACGTTGATGGTGCGTTCGTATACTGTATGGCACCGTGAGCAGACATAAGCACGTTACGGGCCATGTTCTGTCACAAGCTGCAGCGATCCAGGCTCTCCGCCCTGCCACGCCCTTGATCTGGCGCAGACGCCGGGCGACATTCCGAGCGTAGGCGATCTTGCCTGCCTGGATCGGACTATCCCATGTTGGTTTCTTGTTTGGTATACCGTATACCCTTAGAGTGCATCAGCCCCGTTCTGGTGCGTCGGTGCATCGATGCGGGCGAGCCCGGGAAGCCACCCGGCCCGCTCGTTTGCACGCAGATGCAAAAAGGCCACCGAAGGTGAAAAACCTGCGGTGGCCGGACTCGGATCGGGTCGGAAACGAGCGCACCGCCGACCCTTGCCGGGTCGGCGGTTCAGCGCTCAGGGCTGGAAGTTGAAGCTGTCGACGTAGAGGTGCGCCGCACTCGCGCCGCTGGCGCAGAAGGCCCGCTTGGCGTCGGCAATCATGTTCGGCGAGCCGCACAGGTAGATGGCGTGCTCGGACAGGTCCGGCAGATCCTCGAGCACGGCCTGCTGCACGTGGCCGCGGCGCCCGCGCCACGTGGCATCGGCACGCGACAGCACCGGCACGTAGGTGAAATCGTCGAACTGTTCGTGCCAGCGCTGGATTTCATCGTGCAGGTAGAGATCGGCCTCGGTGCGCACGCCCCAGTAGAGCGCCACCGGCGGGCAATCCGGGTCGCCCATCAGCGACTCGACGATGCTCTTGATCGGCGCCAGTCCGGTGCCGGTGGCCGCCAGCACGACCGGGCGGTAGTCCTCGGGGTGGAAGCAGAAACTGCCGAGCGGCAGTTCGACATCGATGGCCTCGCCCGGTGCCATCTGCGCCAGCCGCTGGTCGGTGAAGCGCCCGCCCGGGATGCGGCGGATCTGGAAGTCGATGCGCCGTCCGTCGGGTTTGGACGCCAGCGAGAAGCTGCGCCGCACGCCGCCGTCCGTCAGCAGGTTGACGTACTGGCCGGGGCGATAGACCAGCTCCAGATCAGCCGGCAGCTCGAGCGCGACGTGCAGCACATCGGGCGTGAGCGGGCGGATCGATTCGAGCCGGGCCGTGACGGTCTGCGGGTCGGAACAGGGCGCGAGCGGGCGCGCCGCACTCACCACCACGTCCGAGCGCGGCAAGGCCTGGCAGGCCAATGCATAACCGTCGGCGGCCTCTTCGTCCGACAGTGCCGCCGGCGGCTCGGCGTAGGCCACCTCGCCCTGCATCACCTTGATGCGGCAGGTGCCGCAGGCGCCGAACTGGCATTGATGGGCCAGCGCGACATTCGCCCGCTGGGCCGCACTCAGGATCGTCTCGTCGGGCTCGACGTCGAAGCACTCGCTCGTCTCGAGCAATTGAACGCGATAAAGCATGGTGACCTCGGCGAGATGGCGGGGCTTACTTCTTGATGTCGGCCTGCACCAGCACGCTGTAGTCGGGCTGCGGCAGCAGCTCGGCCAGGGCCTGCAAGGCGGCCACGCCGCAGGCGGTATCCTGCTCGCCATTGCCGCCGCTCAGGCCGACGCCGCCGATCACCTCGCCATTGACGACGATCGGAAAGCCGCCGACGAAGATCGCGAAGCGGCCCTCGAAGCTCAATTGGATGCCGAAGGCCTCATTGCCGGGCAATGCCGGACCATTCGGAGCCTGATTGAACAGGTGCGTCGAGCGCTTGTGGCCGGCGGCCGTGAAGGCCTTGTTCCAGGCGATCTGCGGGCCGGTGATGCGCGCGCCGTTCATGCGCTCCATCACGATCGGATAGCCGCCGTCATCGACGATGCAGACGGTTTCGAGGACGCCGATCTCGGCCGCCTTGCGCACCGCGGCGGCAATCATGTGGCGGGCTTCTTCGACTTCGAGCTTGATGGACTTCTTCATGGCAATGCTTTCTTCTGTGCGTGCGGCTCACAGGCCGCGATAGACGGTCTTGATCTGGCTGTAGAACTCCAGCCCGGCGCGGCCCGACTCGCGGAAGGTCGACGTGCTCGAGCGCTTCAATCCGCCGAACGGCGCATTGATCAGGTTGCCGGTGGTGGTGCGATTGATCTTCACGGTGCCCGACTGGATGTCGTTGGCGAAGTTGTGCGCATGCCGCTGGCTGCCGGTGACGATCGCGGCCGAGAGGCCGTATTCGGTGTCATTCGCCCGGGCGATGGCGTCGGCGTAATCGGCCACTTCGATCAATGCGATCACCGGGCCGAAGATCTCTTCTTGCGCAATGCGCATCGATTGCGTCACGTTGTCGAACACCGCCGGCGAGACGTAATAGCCGTGCGCGAAATCGCCGTGCGTCAGATGCTCGCCGCCGCACAGCAGCGTGGCCTCGCCTTTGCCGATGGCGATGTACGACAGCACGGTCTCGAGCTGCTTGGCGGTGGCCAGCGGGCCGATGTCCATGCCGGCGCTCATGCCCGGGCCGATCTTGAGAGCGGCCACGCGGGTCAGCAGCCGGTCGGTGAACGCGGCCTTGACCGACGCCATCACCAGCACCCGGCTGGTGCCGGTGCAGGCCTGGCCCGACAGGGAGAAGCCGCCCTTGATGACGAGGTCGACGGCCTTGTCGAGGTCGGCATCGTCCATCACGATCAGCGGATTCTTGCCCCCCAGCTCCATCTGCAGGCGCGTGGTCAGCGGCACCGCGCGGTGGATCTGCTCGCCCGCGCCGGTCGAGCCGGTGAACGAGATCGCGCGCACCGCCGGCGCGGTGGTGATGACCGGCCCGACCTCGCTGGCGCGGCCGGTGATGTAGTTGAGCACCCCCTTGGGCAGCCCCGCCTGGATCAGCGCCTCGGCCAGTCGCAGGCCGCTCAACGGCGCGTCCGACGAGGGCTTGAAGACGACGGTGTTGCCGGTGATCAGCGCCGGCGCGATCTTGCGTGCCGGGATCGAGACCGGGAAGTTCCAAGGCGCGATCACGGTCACCACGCCGAGCGGTTCGCGCTGGCTGTAGACCAGCATCTCGGGGTCGTCGTTCGGATAGGTCTCGCCGCTGAAGGACTGGCCTTCGACCGCATAGAAACGCAGCGTCTGCGCCGAGCGCAGGAACTCGTCTTTCGCCAGCGACAGGGGCTTGCCTTCTTCGCGAGTCAGCTCTTCGGCAAAACGGGCGGCATGGCGCTCGAGGTAGTCGGCGGCCGACTGCAGCATCGCCGCGCGCTTGCCGATCGGCGTGCGCCTCCAGCCGTCGAAAGCGGCCTGCGCAGCCGCCACCGCAGCCAGCGCATCGGCCTCGCCGGAGGCCTGGAAGCGGCCGACAAGCTCACGCGTGTCAGCCGGGTTCCGGTTGTCGAAGGTCTGGTTCTGGACGCTCGGAACCCATTGCCCGTCGATGTGATTGAGGAACACGTCGGTGCTGTGTGACGGTGCGTGGCTGGTGCTCATCGGGACCCCTGCTGGAATGACAAAAAGACGGACGGATCGGCGCCCGCAGGTGCGGGCGCACGCGCTCAGGCGGCCAGCTTCAGGTCCGACAGCGGCAGCTCGGCGGCGACGTAGTCGTGGTACAGCGCGGTGGTGTAGAGCAGGCGCATCTGCGCGCCGACTTCGCAGATCTTCAGGCAGCGCTGCTGCAGCTCGACCGTGTTGGCGTGCTCGAGCACGATCTGGTAGCCGCGCTCGCCGTGGATCTCGTCGGAGACGATGTGCAGGTCGAAGAACTCGACTTCCTCATCGGTGAAACCGTACTTGTCGCGCAGCGTCGGGGTCTGGCGGCGGTAGATCGACGGCACCTGCGATTCGAGGCCGACCACCAGGCCGGCCACCGCCACCACCGGGTCTTCGCGCATCGCCACCGCATAACACCAGCTCTGCAGGCCGCGGGTGGTGGGCGACATGTTGTCGGGGTCGATCACGCGCTCGCGGGTGGTGCCGCAGGCTTCGGCAAAGCGGATCAGCAGGTCGGTGTGGCGATCGCCGCCGATCTCTTCCTCGAACATGTTCTGCAGCAGGAAGTCCTTGGCCTCGGTGTAGCTGTCGGGCGTGCGGGCGTACAGATAGGCCAGGTAGTCGGCGAACGGGCCGACGTAGTGATAGTGGTTCTCGGCCCAGCGCGCCAGGTGGGCGCGGCTCAACTGGCCGGAGGCCCAGGCGACGCTGAAGGGTGACTTGTTGGCGCTCTTGCCCTTGATGGCGTTTTCGAGAGCGGTACGGAATTCGTCGCGGTTCATCAATGCGGTCATGGGAGGCTCCGGGTGCAGGGCGGGTTGAAGCATCGACTCGGGAGTGAAGCGATGCCAGGAACAAGGCATGTGGAATACTGTATACTAACACTTGAGCCAATGCAAACACTGCCGAAAAAATCGCATCGGCACGCCATCCCTTGTTCGGGATCAAGTGGCCGCGCCCGTTGCAGGCGCTGGAAAGGAGGCGGTGCAGGTCCGCAGAAAGGATGCGACATCGGGCGGGTCGCGACCCATGCGCCCGGCCCTCGGTGGCGAAACGACCCGGAAGCGAAGCCGAAAGGGCGTGAACGGCAACAGGGCTCTTGAATCGGCTTCATTGTTGGTATACAGTATTCATAACTTGCAGCGCAGCCCACCCGAAAGACCCGCATGCCGACCATCGTCATCCACAGCAACGGCCAGACGTACACCGACGAGGTCAAGCCCGACACCAACCTGGTGGTGCGCGCGGGCATCAAGCAGTTCCCGTATCCGAACCTGCGCTACGAGTGCGGCATGGGCAAGTGCGCCAAGTGCGCCTGCCAGGTCCTGAAGGGTGCCGAGCACCTGCCCGCACCGAACTGGAAAGAGAAGAAGCAGCTCGGCGAGCGCATCGGGCAGGGCTACCGGCTGACCTGCCAGCTCTGGGTGACGCACGACATCGAGCTGTCGCAGGACGCCGTCTGCGTGCCCCCGGCCGGCACCGCTGCGGCAGCCGCCGCCTGAGCGCCCCGCACCGCCCCCTCATTCGAAGCCTGGAGCCCACACACCCATGTACGTGATCCTGACGAGCAAACCCGGCCAGTTCCGCACCGAGCTGGCGCCCGGCATGGCACAGGTCGAGGCCTACGACTACCTGTTCTACGGCCGCAAGCGCGCCGGCTTCGTGGTCGCCTCGATCGAACACGAGGTCAAGGTGCGCGTGATCGACGAATCCGCCGACGAGCCGGTGGTCAACCTCGTGCCCTCGAAGTTCCTCGAGAAGTTCGACACCCTCGCCGCCGCACGCGCCCAGCTCGAGAGCCTGTCGCACTTCGGCAGCATGGACATCCAGCTGGTCAAGCAATGAGCACCGACACCATGGAAAACCCCGCCCCGACGGCCACGGCCGCGACCGCCGAGGCGCCCCGCCCCAAGGTCAGCATCACCTTCCTGAACAACGCCTCGATGGTGGTGGCCGCGCCCGACAACAGCAACATCCTGCGGGTGTCGCTGCGCGAGAAAGGCGGCATCCCGTTCAAGTGCGGCGGCGGCCTGTGCGGCACCTGCAAGTGCACGATCGAGAGCGGGCGCGAGCACACCGACGCGGTCAAGGCGAAAGAGAAGAAGCTGCTGACGCCCGAACAGCTCGCCGCCGGCATGCGCCTGGCGTGCCAGACCTTCGTCAGCGGCGGCGACATCAGCGTGTCCTGGTGATGGTGACGGTGATGCGCCCGTGACCGATCTGCTCGCCCTGCTGCCCCCGGGCGTCGACGCCGGCCTCTACCTGGGCATGGCGGTGACGGTGTTCCTGGGCGCCTGCCTGCAGGGCATCGGCGGGGTCGGCTTCGCGATGTTCTCGGCGCCGCTGGCCGCGCTGCTGTTTCCGGCGCTGGTGCCCGGGCCGCTGCTGGCGCTGGGCTGCCCGCTGGCGCTGATGACCTGCATCCGCGAGTTCCGCGCCATCGAGTGGCCGACCGCCGCCGCGGCGCTGGTCGGGCGCGTGATCGGCACCGGGCTGGCCGGGCTGATCCTGACGCTGCTGTCGGCGCAGGTGCTGTCGGTGCTGTTCGCGCTGCTGATCCTCACCGGCGTGGCGCTCAGCCTGGCGGGCTGGCGGGTGGCGGCCACGCGCACCCGCATCGGCATCGCCGGGCTGGCGTCGGGCGTGATGGGCACCATCACCTCGGCCGGCGCGCCGCCGTTCGCGATCGCGATGCAGCACATGCCGCCCGACCGGCTGCGTGCCACACTGGGCTGCGTCTTCTTCGTCGGCTCGGCGCTGTCGCTGCTGATGCTGGCGGCGGTGGGCCGCTTCGACGGCTCGCACCTCTACCTGAGCGTGCTGCTTCTTCCCTGGATCGTGCTGGGCTTCTGGGCCTCCAGTCCGCTGAACCGGCGTTTCTCCCGCAAGGCGGTGAGGGCGCTGCTGCTGGGCCTGGCCACGGCCGGCGCGCTGGGTGTCCTTTTCAGAACATGGATCACGCCATGATGACCCTCGTCACTCCCGCCTTTCACGCCGATCTGTCGCCCACGCTCGGCGACCGCCATGCCTCGCTGGTGTCGGTGATCGTGCACAACCTGCGCCAGCAGATCCTCGACGGCACGCGCCACCAGGGCGACCGGCTGGTCGAGGGCAAGCTGTCGGCCGAGCTGGGCGTCTCGCGCGTGCCGGTGCGCGAGGCGCTGCGCCAGCTCGCCTCCGAAGGCCTGGTCGACATCGAGCCGCGCCGCGGCGCCAGCGTCACCCGCATCTCCGACGACATCGCCGTCGAGCTGATCGAGGTGCGCGCCACGCTCGAGGGCCTGAACGCCAAGCTGGCCGCGCAGCGCCGCGATCCGGACAAGCTGCCGCAGCTGTACGCACTGATCGCCACCGGCGACCGGGCCGCACAGGCCGAGGACGTCGACGCGCTGGCCGCCATCAACGCCCGGGCCCACGAGCTGATCGCCACGGTGGCCGAGAACCGCGTGCTGCAGGACCTGATGCGCTCGCTGCGCGACCGCACCGCGCTGCTGTTCGCGCCCTACCGCAAGCTGCGCGCGCGCCCGCTGTGGATCGAGCACGCGCAGATCCTGCAGGCGGTGATCGACGGCGATGCCGACCTCGCCGGCCTGCTGGCCACGCGGCACGTCTACAGCGCCGCCCGGACCTACCTCGATGCCCGCGGTGCCTCGCACGGCGACCACGCGGGCCACGCCGCCACCGGCTCCTGAAGCCCGCGCGGCCCGAACCTTCTTCTCTCTCAGCCCCGACCCCGACGATGCAACACATCACCGACTCGATGATTGACGCGCTCATCCGCCCGGAAGATGCGCAGACCGTCCTGCTCGACGCCTTCCAGCACTTCGGCGCCGGCCGCGCCGCGATGCAGGAGCGCATCCGCACCGAGGCCGGCGGCGTCAAGCTATCGACGCTGGGCGCGGTGATTCCCGATCAGCAGGTGGTCGGCGCCAAGGTCTACACCACCATCGCCGGGCAGTTCTCGTTCGTGATCCTGCTGTTCTCGGCGGTCGACGGCCAGCCGCTCGCTTCCTTCGATGCCGGCGCCATCACGCGGCTGCGCACCGCCGCCTGTTCGGTGATCGCCGCGCGCCACCTGGCCCGGGCCGACAGCCGGCGCATGGCGCTGTTCGGCGCCGGCGTGCAGGGTTGCGCACACGCGCTGCAGATGAGCCGGACCTTCGACCTGACGCAGATCTCGGTCTGCGACCCGCATGCCGACGCCGCGCGCATCGAGCGCCTGCAGCGCGATTGCGGCGTGGCGGTGCGCCTGTGCGGCGCCGACGAGGCGATCGCCGACGCCGACCTGATCGTCACCGCCTCGCGCGCCACGCAACCGCTGTTCGCCGGTGCGGCGATCCGGCCGGGAACCTTCGTCGCCGCGATCGGTTCGAGCCTGCCGCACACCCGCGAGCTCGACGACGTGGCGCTGGCGCGGGCGGCGTGCATCGCCGTCGAGTGGCGCACGCAGTCAATGCGCGAGGCGGGTGACCTGGCGCTGGCCGACCCGGCGGTGGTGCCGGCGCACAAGATCGTCGAACTGGCCGAGCTGGTCGGCGGGCAGCACCCGGGCCGGCAGTCGGCCGAGGCCATCACGATCTACAAGTCGGTCGGGGTCGGGCTCGAGGACGTCGCGATGGCCGGGCTGGCCTGGCGGCTGCTCGGCCACTGAGCCGCGCGCGGCTCAGGGCTCCATGCGCGCGGCGCTGTAGACATGGCGCGCCGCCAGCAGCGAGGCCAGCTCGGCATCACCGGCGATCACCGCGCGCAGGATGGCGGCGTGCTCCTGCCAGTTCTGCGGGCCGCGGTTGCGGTTGAGCGGCGCGAACAGCAGCGCGGTGCGGTCACGCAGCGAGCGCATCAGGTCCTTGAGCACCGAGTTGGCGGCGATGTCACCGAGGGTGTCGTGAAACAGCGAGTTGAACTCGGTCACCGCCACCGGATCGTTCAGGTCGGCCACCCGCGCGCCGTCGGCCAGGATCTTCTCGAGACGGGCGATCTGCTGCGGGTCGTGGCGCTTGGCGGCGAGCTTGGCGTTGAGCGCCTCGAGCGTGGCGCGCACCTCGACCAGCTCGCGCATCTGGTCGTCGGAAAAGCTCGTGACCGAGGCGCCGCGGCGCGGCTCGATCGTCACCAGGCCCTCGGCCGCGAGCTGCCGCAAGGCCTCGCGCACCGGCATGCGCGACACGCCCAGCTCGACCGACAGTCGGCCCTCGACCAGGCGCTCACCGGCGGCGATGGCGCCGCTCAGGATGCGCTCGCGGATCTCCTTGACCACCAGATGCGTGAGCGGCGAGTGACGCGCGCCCAGGCTCGATTCCATCGATTCCGTCGATTCCATGTCCCTGTCCTCCGGATCGCGGCGTCACGGCCCCTGACAAGGGCCCATCGCAGCGAACACATTCATCTCATTTTCACATCCATCGAGTCCCGCATGAAGAACGTCATCCACCCGTCATCGGCCCGCTGCGCCGACCGAGCCCTCGCAACCCGGCGGAGGGCGGCATGAACCTCGTCGACCTGCTGCCCTGGATCGGGGCCTATCTGGCGCTGGGTTGTGTCGGCGGCTTCGCGGCCGGCCTGCTCGGCATCGGCGGGGGCATGCTCTACGTGCCGCTGCTGGCGTGGCTGTTCGAACTGCAGCATTTCGCGCCCGCGTCGATGCTGCATCTGGCGCTCGGCACCTCGCTGACCACCATCATCTTCACGTCGATCTCGAGCCTGCGCGCGCACCACGCCAAGGGCAACGTCGACTGGACGATCGTGCGCCAGATCGTGCCGGGCATCGCCATCGGCGGGCTGATCGGCGGCGCGCTCGCCAAGCAGCTGCCGACCGCGACGCTGGCGCTGATCTTCGCGGTCTTCGTGTCGTACTCGGCCACCCAGATGTTCCTCAACGCCAAGCCCAAGCCCAGCCGCAGCCTGCCCGGCGCGGCGGGCGTGGCCGGCGTCGGCGTGCTGATCAGCACGCTGTCGCAGCTGGTGGGCGCAGGCGGCGGCTTCCTGAGCGTGCCGTTCATGACCTGGTGCAACGTCACGATCCACCGCGCGGTGGGCACCTCGGCGGCGATCGGCCTGCCGATCGCGATCGTCGGCACCGTCGTCTACTTCCTCGGCGGCCAGAGCAGCACCGGCCTGCCGCCGGGCAGCTTCGGCTACATCTACCTGCCCGCGCTGCTGGCGGTGCTGGTGCCCAGCGTGCTGATGGCGCCGGTGGGCGCGCGGCTGGCGTCGACGCTGCCGGTGGCCACGCTCAAGCGGGTGTTCGCGGGTTTCCTGTTCGTGCTGGCGCTGAAGATGCTGCACTCGGCCGTCAAGGCCTGGGGCTGAACCGGGTCGGGGTCAAGACCGGGTGCCGATGCGGGCGCCGGTGCGTGCATGGACCGCCAGCATCAGCACGCCCAGCACCAGCGCCAGCGCCACCCCGGCGAACGCGGCCGCGTCGGACCAGGCCGCCGCCACGTAACCCAGGCACAACGGCGCCGGCAGCCGCAGCAGGCCGGCCACCAGCGAGGCCTGGCCGAGCGCCGCCGCCGCGCGGTGCGGCGCGCTGCGGGCGATCAGCGCGAAGCAGCACGGCACCACGCAGGCGGTGCCCAGGCCGACCAGCGCGAAGCCGAGCACGCTCCAGCCGAAACGGTCGGACAGCGCCACGACCGCAAAACCGAGCGCCGCCAGCGCCAGCGAGGCGCGGATGATGCCGAGGTCGTCGAAGCGCTTGCGCAGCCGGTCGCCGAACAGCCGCACCACCGACTGGCAGCCGGCAAACAGCGCCGCACCGGCGCCGACCAGCGCCGCCAGCTGCGCGGCCTGCTGGGCCAGGAACTGCGCCGACCACATCTGCGCCGTCACCTCGGCGGCGATCGACAGGCCGAGCACCACGCCGATCAGCCAGACCACCGAGCCGGCGCTGCCACGCGCACCCGGCGCCGCTTTCTGCAGCGCCACCGGCGGGCGCGGGCCCAGCCGCTGCACCGCCCAGACCACCGGCAGGATCGCCGCGGCGGCCAGCACCGCGCAGGCCATCGGCCCGGCCGCGCTGGCCAGCAGGCTGCCGCTGATGGCACCGATCGCGAACGCGCCCGAGGCGGCGGCATGCATGCGCGTCAGCACCGGCCGGGCGGCCTCGCGCTCGAGCGCGGTGGCCTCGGTGTTCATCGCCAGGTCGGTGGCACCGGCGGTCAGCCCCAGCGCGATCAGCGCCAGCGTCAGCCACAGCGGCGAGGTGGCCGAGAACAGCAGGAAAAACGCACCCGCGTGCAACAGCAGCAGCACCCGGATCAGGCGGCGCAGCTCGACCCAGCGCGTCAGCCAGCCCGCGCCCATCATCGCCAGGATGTAGGCGCCGCTGTGCAGCGTGATCGCCAGGCCCAGGCCGGTGGCGGTCAGGCCCGACTGGCGCATCAGCACCGGGATCGAGCCGGCCCACAGGCCGATGCCGAGCGCGAAGGCGAAGAACACGCCCGCGGTCACCCAGCGGGGCGAGGCGATGCGGCTGCGCGCGAGCGAGATCGCCGGGCTGGCCACGCTCATGGCCGCCGGCCCGCAGCGCAGGAGGAGATCGTCGTCGACAGCAATTCGCGGTGGCTGGCCATGAGGGGGTGCGAGGTGGGGGACCGATCGGCCCCAGGGAGAACCCGAGTGTCGCCGAAGGGTTCCGGGCAGCGGGCCGGGGGGATATCGGGCCGGGCGACCGGAACCCCGTAAAAACCCTAGGTCCTGACATCGACCGGCCATACGACGCCGATGCCGGCATTCCGGCCGGTCGTTCGACCCGGTTCGGGCGCTTGAGAAAAATCCGTTTCAAAACAAGCACTTGCATGCCTCACCGAGCCCCGTTCGGGCTGGCACGCGCATTGCGCTGAGAGCCTGCCGCGCGTGATCCGCCCGGCCCAGCCCCCAGGCGGTCCGACCCGACCCCGCCCCAGTCCTCGACGGAGACAACATGCACACACCATCCGGCCCGCTGCCGTTCTATCGCTCGCTCTATTTCCAGGTCATCACGGCGATCGTGATCGGCGTGCTGCTCGGCCACTACTGGCCCGAGACCGGCACCGCCATGAAGCCGCTCGGCGACGGCTTCATCAAGCTGATCAAGATGATCATCGCGCCGATCATCTTCTGCACCGTGGTGGTCGGCATCGCCGGCATGGAGGACATGAAGCGCGTCGGCAAGACCGGCGGCCTGGCGCTGCTGTATTTCGAGGTGGTCAGCACGCTGGCGCTGCTGCTCGGCCTGCTGATCGTCAACCTGGTGCAGCCGGGCGTGGGCATGCACGTCGACCCGGCCACGCTCGACACCAAGGGCATCGCCGCCTACACCGCGCCGGGCAAGATGCAGACCACCACCGAGTTCCTGCTCGCGGTGATCCCGACCACCGTGGTCGACGCCTTCGCCAAGGGCGAGATGCTGCAGGTGCTGCTGTTCTCGGTGATGTTCGGCTTCGCGCTGCACCAGTTCGGCGGCCGCGGCACGCTGGTGTTCGACTTCATCGAGAAGACCTCGCACGTGCTGTTCGCGATCGTCGGTTTCATCATGAAGGTGGCGCCGATCGGCGCGTTCGGCGCGATGGCCTTCACCATCGGCAAGTACGGCCTGGGCTCGCTGATCCCGCTGGCCAAGCTGATGGGCACCTTCTACGCCACCTGCCTGGTCTTCATCTTCGGCGTGCTGGGGCTGATCGCCAAGGCGCACGGCTTCTCGATCTGGAAGTTCATCAAGTACATCAAGGAAGAGCTGCTGATCGTGCTGGGCACGTCGAGCAGCGAATCGGTGCTGCCGCGCATGATGGCCAAGCTCGAGAACCTGGGCGTGCGCAAGTCGACCGTCGGCCTGGTGGTGCCGACCGGCTACTCGTTCAACCTCGACGGCACCTCGATCTACCTGACGATGGCGGCGGTCTTCATCGCCCAGGCCACCGACACGCCGATGACGCTGACGCAGCAGCTCACGCTGCTGGCGGTGCTGCTGCTGACCAGCAAGGGCGCGGCCGGCGTGACCGGCAGCGGCTTCATCGTGCTGGCGGCCACGCTGAGCGCGGTGGGCGGCGTGCCGGTGGCAGGCCTCGCGCTGATCCTGGGCATCGACCGCTTCATGAGCGAGGCGCGCGCGCTGACCAACCTGATCGGCAACGGCGTGGCCACGGTGGTGGTCGGCAAGTGGACCGGCGACCTGGACGAGAAGCAGATGCGCTACCACCTCGACCGCGAGACCGAGGCCGAGGCCAACGAGCCCGAAGCCGTGCTCGACGAGATCGACCAGCACATGCCGGTGCCGGCCGCGCGCTGAGCGGCCTGCCCCGCCGCGGGCGGCCCTCGTGTCAAACTCGATCGGAGTGACATGAAGAGCCGCCCGCATGACCTCGACCCCGATCGCCTCGCCGGCACCTGCACGCCGCCGGATCGGCCGCAGCACCCGCCGCGTGCTGGGCTGGGGCGGCGCGCTGCTGCTGATGGCGGCCGCGGCGCTGACCGGCCACACGCTGTCGATGCGCGCCGGCCTGGCGCGCCTGGCCGAAGCCGCGCAGCACCGGCTCGACCTGGTCGCCACCGGCCTGGCCAGCGACCTGGCGCGCTTCGACTACCTGCCCGCGCTGCTGGAGATCACGCCCAGCGTGGCCGCGCTGCTCGACCAGCCCGACGACGCCGCGCTGCGTGATCAGGCCAACCGCCAGCTGCAGCGCATCAACGCCACCGCCGGCGCCGCCAACCTCTACGTGACCGACACCGTCGGGCGCTGCCAGGCGGCGTCCGACTGGGAGGATCCCGGCACGCCGATCGGCGCCGACCTGTCGTTCCGGCCCTATGTGCGCGACGCGCTCGAACACGGCCGCGGGCGCTTCTACGGCGTCGGCGTCACCAGCCACCGGGCCGGCTACTACCTGTCGTACGTGCTGATGCAGCAGGGCCGCCAGCGCGGCGTGGCCACCGTCAAGGTCTCGCTCGAAGCGGTCGAGCCCTCATGGCGCAAGCTGCCCGGCGAGGTGCTGCTGGCCGATCAGCGCGGCGTCGTCATCCTGTCGACCCGCGAGGAGTGGAAATACCGGCCGCTCGCGCCGTTGTCGACGCAGGTGCGCCAGGAACTGGCCGGCAGCCGCCCCTACGGCGACGCACCGCTGGTGCCGCTGGCGATCGGCCACGACCGTTACCGGCGCTCCGAGCGCCTGCTCGCGCCGGTCGGCTGGCGCCTGATCGTGCTCGACGAGCTTGCACCGGTGCGTGCCGGCGCCCGCACCATGGCCGTCACCGCCGCGCTGGCCAGCGCCGTGCTGCTGCTGATCGCCACGCTCGCGCTGCAACGCCAGCGCGCGCTGCGACAGCGCCTCGCCAACCAGGCCGCGCTGCAGGCCGCACACGACAGCCTGGAGGCCAAGGTGGCCGAGCGCACCGCCGATCTGCGCGCTGCGCAGGACGAGCTGGTGCACGCCGGCAAGATGGCCGCGCTGGGCCAGATGTCGGCCGGCCTGGTGCACGAGATGAACCAGCCGCTCGGCGCCATGCGCACGCTGTCCGACAACGCCTGCCTGCTGCTCGAACAGCAGCGCACGGCCGACGTGCAGGCCAACCTGCAGCGCATCGGCCGCATGGTCGACCGGCTCGGCCGGCTGACCGGCCAGCTCAAGGCCTTCGCCCACAAGGCCGCTCCGGCGCTCGAACCGGTAAACCTGCAGCGCGCCATCGCCAACGCGCAGTTCCTGATCGCGCAACGGCTGCGCGAGCAGGCCGTCGAGCTCGACGTGTCGGTGCAGCCCGCCGGCCTGGCCGCGCTGGCCGAAGAGACCCGGCTCGAACAGGTGCTCGTCAACCTGATGGGCAACGCCATCGACGCGATGGCCGCGGCGCCCCCGGGATCGCCGCGCACGCTGCGCATCGAGGCCGCAGCCGGCGCCGCAGGCCGCTGCGTGATCCGCGTGCGCGACAGCGGCCCGGGCATCCGCGCCGACATCCTGGCGCGCCTGTTCGAGCCTTTCGTCACCAGCAAGCCGGCCGGCGCCGGCCTCGGCCTGGGCCTGATGATCTCGGCCCACCTCGCGCGCGAACTGGGCGGCACACTCGGCGCCCACAACGTCGACGGCGCGGGCGCCTGCTTCGTCATCGACCTGCCGATCCCCACCGCGCCGGAAACCGCCGCGCAGCCGGCGCCCCAAGCCCACGAGTGAAACATGAGTGAAGCCACCCCCGAAGCCGCCGCCATCCGCGTCATCTACGTCGAGGACGACGAGGACGTGCGCGCCGGCAGCGCCCAGGCACTCGAACTCGCCGGCCTGGCGGTCGACGCCTTCGGCTCGGTCGAGGCGGCGCGTGCACGCATCCGCGCCGGCGTGCCGGCGGTGGTGCTGAGCGACGTGCAGCTGCCCGGCAGCAGCGGCACCGAGTGGCTCGATCAGATCCGCGCCATCGACGCCGAGCTGCCGGTGATCCTGGTCACCGGCCACGGCGACATCGCGATGGCGGTGCAGGCGATGCGGCGCGGCGCCTACGACTTCATCGCCAAACCGTATTCGTCCGACCAGCTGGTGACGGTGGTGCGGCGCGCCGCCGAAAAACGCCGCCTGACGCTGCAGGTGCAGGCGCTGCGCGACGAGATGGACACCTGGCACGGCATCCAGGCGCTGCTGCTGGGCCGCTCGGCGCAGATGCAGAAGGTGCGGCGCACGGTGATGAACCTGGCCTCGACCTCGGCCGACGTGGTGATCTACGGCGAAACCGGCACCGGCAAGGACCTGGTGGCACGCTGCCTGCACGACCACAGCGACCGCCGCCGCGCCCACTACGTGCCGCTCAACTGCGGCGGCCTGCCCGAGGCGCTGGCCGAGAGCGAGCTGTTCGGCCACGAGGTCGGCTCGTTCACCGGCGCCACCCGCCAGCGCATCGGCAAGTTCGAACATGCGCACGGCGGCACGCTGTTCCTCGACGAGATCGAGAGCATGCCGATGGCCGTGCAGATCAAGCTGCTGCGCGCGCTGCAGGAGCGCAGCATCGAGCGAGTGGGTTCGAACACGCCGGTGGCGGTGAACTGCCGCGTGATCGCCGCGGCCAAGCAGGATCTGAAACGCTTGAGTGATCAGCAGAAGTTCCGCGCCGACCTCTACTACCGCATCGGCGTGGCCTTCATCGAGCTGCCGCCGCTGCGCGAGCGGCGCGAGGACATCCCGCTGCTGTTCGAACATTTCACGCTGCAGGCCGCCGGGCGCTACCAGCGCAGCGCGCCTTCCCTCAGCGGCGCACAGCTGGCCGAACTGATGGCGCACCCCTGGCCCGGCAACGTGCGCGAGCTGCACAACGTGGCCGATCGCTTCGTGCTCGGCCTGCTCGGCGAGCGTCTCGAACTGGCCGCGCAGGACCAGGCCCAGCCGAGCAAGCTGCCCGAGCAGATCGAGCAGTTCGAGCGCGTCATGATCAGCGAGGCGCTCAAGCGCCAACACGGCGACGTGGCACTCGCCGCCAAGGCGCTCGGCCTGCCCAAGCAGACGCTCTACGACAAGCTGCGCCGGCTGCGCATCAGCACCGACAGCTTCAAGCCGGAAGGCTGACGGCGCGGCCACGATCAGCCGGCCGCATCGGCCTTGATGGCCTGCATGACGAGATCGGCCATCAGCCCAGCCTCGTCGGAAGCCTGCTCCTGCAGGCCGCGCACCGTGCCGAGCCGATCCGGCATGGCTTCGTCCTGGCTGACCTTGAGCTTGCCTTCGAGGCGATCGATCGGTATCTCGATGCCGACGATCGCGCGCAGCAACTTGTCGATGAACGAGGCAGGCGCGTCGCCGACGCGCCACGGCGCGGGGCGACCGGCCTCGTGAACATCGGCGAGCCGGTTGAGCATGTCGAGCAACCAGCCGCGGTCGTCGATCGCCCGCGCAACCCCGTGCGCATGGGCCACCACGTAGTTCCAAGTCGGCACCACCTTGCCGTGCTCCGCCTTGCCCGGATACCAGCCCGGTGTGATGTAGGCCTGCGGCCCCTGGAACATCACGACCGAAGGCCTGGCTGGGCCGAGTTCGCGCCAGACCGTGTTGGCGCGTGAGACGTGTCCGATCAGCGTGCCGTGCGGCCCGCGGCTGCGATCGAGGAAAAAAGGCAGATGGTTCGCGATCAGGCCGTGCTGGCCGTGGCACACCCAGGCACCCAGGGGGTGAGACGCCATCAGCGAATAGACCGCTTCAGGATCAGTGAACGGGTGCTGCGGGTTGACGTACATGCGTAGGCCTTCGGTTCAGAGTCCAGCCAGGGCGTGCCGCACCAGCAGCGCCGACAGCACGAACAGGGTCAGGCCGATCAGGCCGTCCAGCAACTGCCAGGCCCTCGGCCGGGCAAACCAGGGAGCCAGCCACCGGGCCCCGAAGCCGAGCAGCACGAACCAGAACACGCTGGCGCTGCTGGCGCCGGCGATGAACCAGCCGCGCAGCGCCGCCGGTTGCTGCGCGCCGATGCTGCCCACCAGCAGCACGGTGTCGAGGTAGACATGCGGATTGAGCAGCGTGAAGGCCGCGGCCTGCGCCACCGCGGCGCCCCGCCCCAGACCGCCAGCGCCTGCGCCACCCCCATCGGCCGCCGTCAGCCGGTGCGCATGCCGCGCGCGCTGCATCGCCTGCCATCCGTAAACCGCAAGGAAGACGGCGCCGACCAGCGCCAGCGCACGTGCCAGGCCGGGGCTGCGCCCCAGCGCCTGGGACAGCCCCAGCACCCCCGCGGCGATGAGCACGGCGTCCGCCACGGCGCAGAACAGCACCACGCTGCCGACGTGCTCGCGGCGCAGGCCCTGGCGCAGCACGAACGCGTTCTGCGCGCCGATGGCGACGATCAGCCCGAAGCTCAGGGCCAGGCCTTGCACGAACACCGGCAAGGCGAGCGAAGTGGTTTCTGTCAGGTTCATGAGCCCGAGATTGCCAGCCCCGGCAGGTGAAGACAAACTAATCTTTCTAAGGATAGTGTAGAAGTGCTAATTCAATGCAGGACGACTCGGTTGCCGGCATGATCGAATCGATGCAGTCAAAAACATACAATGCATGCACCAAATGCACGACGGAGCGATGAAGATGGCCATGCTGACAGTTCGCAACCTGCCCGACGAAGTGCATCGCGCCCTGCGTGTGCGTGCCGCCCAGCACGGTCACAGCATGGAATCCGAGGTGCGCGAGATCCTGGAGTCCGCGGTCAGCCCGCAAGGTCGGGTCAAGCTGGGCACGCTGCTGGCCGACATGG
This sequence comes from Leptothrix cholodnii SP-6, assembly GCF_000019785.1. Taxonomy (NCBI): domain Bacteria; kingdom Pseudomonadati; phylum Pseudomonadota; class Betaproteobacteria; order Burkholderiales; family Sphaerotilaceae; genus Leptothrix; species Leptothrix cholodnii. Next base: position 4,851,910 of record NC_010524.1, on the reverse strand, counting down.
GCCGGCAGGCCAGACTGAGCGATGAAGAGTTTGCCGTCTTCGAGCAGGCGCGCGACAAGGCCGCCGCCCGCCCGGTGAGCTTCGAATGATCCTGCTCGACACCAACGTGGTGTCGGAGCCCCTGCGCCGCGCACCCGACGCCCGCGTGATCGCGTGGATCGACGCCCAGCCGCTCGAAACGCTGTACCTGTCCGCCATCACCGTGGCCGAGCTGCGCGCGGGCGTGGCACTGCTGCCCGCTGGCAAGCGCCGCACAGGTTTGCTGGACAACCTGGAGAAACGGGTGCTGCCGCTGTTTGCTGGCCGCGTGCTGCCCTTTGACGTGGCTTGCACCCAGGCCTATGCGGTCTTGATGGCCAAGGCGCGGGCCGCAGGGCTTGCCATTGCGACTGCCGATGGCTACATCGCGGCTATCGCCGCTGCCAACCGCTTTGCGGTGGCCACCCGCGACACCGGCCCCTTCGAGGCGGCTGGTGCGGATGTGATCAATCCGTGGCTGGCGTGAAGGCTGGCGCCGACCAGCCCTGAATCAGCACGGATCCGTCGCCCGCGTCTTAGAACTTTCACTCCTTCTACTCGTGGCGGCGGCGGCTCACAGTAAACCGTATGGTGTTTATCTTCACCCAATCCACATGGTGAACCTCGACCGAGGAGGGATCGACTCGCAGCGTCGCCGCACGGAAGTCACTGTCTACGCAGTACGCCGGGCCGGGATGCATAAAATGCCGGGTCAGATCAGCCACGACTTCATTCGTCAGTGAGGGTGCCTCATTTGGAACGGCTTCGCTGACTCCGTAGTCGGTCTCCATTCCATCCTCGGTGCCGTAGCCGGTGTACGCCTCGATCTCAGTTCCATGCGGGAACGTCATCTCCTCGACCTGCGCGGCCTTGTGGAAAAGGACGACGTTGCGCCCCCCTTTCGACTGTGCCGAGTGAAAGATGATGCCGTCGAGCCTTGGCTTATTCTCGGTTGCGAGGAAGTCTGCGATGGCTTGAGTCGTGAGGTACTCGAAGGCTTCGTCATCGGGCATAACGGGCCGCGTCATGCGCTCGCCGAGGGACTGCAAGAAGGCTACGCGCTCGAGTCGCCCCTTCAGGGTCGGATCAAAAATGCTGCCGCCGTCCCGCAAATTATCAAGGGCCGTAAGGTCCAGAAGCCGCAAGGAGCGAATGATGCTGAACTTCGCGAGTGCGACTTTGCTTCCCACGGGCGGGCGCACTTCAGCCAGAGCAACGGAAGCATTAGTTGCTCCGTAGAAGACAGAAATTCCGCGTGCGTTCATCCGGCCCGCACTGGCAAGTCTGGTTGGAGGCGGGCCGATATGCAGATCCGGGCGGCAGAGGGCCTCTTTTAGCTTGTCTTCCGACTGGAAGACGCGAGCGCGATAGAGGTTGATCAGCTTGCGGTTCGGCCCGACATTCACAACAGGAGGACGACGACGCTGCTTGGCCCTCAGCGTGTCGATGTTCTCGAAGACCCGCGTGAGTAGCTCTGCCGCTGCGCGACTGAAGTAGCGCGCCTCGGTTTTGAGGGCGTTTTCGAACGACCACCACTCGCGATGCCACTCGGCGGCATCAGCACCTTTCCCGGCGTAGTGCGCGTCCGACGCGAATTCCGTCTCATCCCCCATCTGGCCCGCTTCGACGTCGTCGTGGCGGTCCTCCAGAAGCACCTGAACATCGTGCGCCGCATCTGTTGGGATTTGAGCGGCCTCTTCAATAGCTTCTGCGGTTTCCTGACCTTCGCGGTACCACGCCCGCCCTAACTCGCGGTCAGCATAGAGGGCGTACTCCCAAGGGTCCGGCTCGGTAGGTGTGCGTACAAAGTGGTCCTCGAAGGCCGTCTCGATCCAGTCTGCAAGATCACCGATGGGCCGTGTTTTTGCTTCATCGTCGCCGCAGTAGTCGCAAAGGGCCACAGTGCCGTCATGCGAGACCAGGTGGGATAGGAAGCCCTCGCGTACGCAATTGCAGCAGATGCGCTTCTCGGCAAGTGCCTCGCGATCATCAGGGTGCATAGGACGATCTCCTTTATCAAGGTTGGAAGCATGGCTGTGATTCTCCAGCGAGGGCAAGTTACATCCGCTGGCAGAGGTGCGGGTCGCGCACCAGAAGACGTCGACAGACGCACGACGGCAAGCTACGCCGCCTGTGCAGCCGCCGTGCTGGGCCGCGCCGCCAGCACCCCCGACACCACCAAGCTCAACAACACCAACGGCAGCCCGACCCCAAACGTCCACCGTATCCCCCAATGCTCGGCCACAAAACCCAGCAGCGGCGGCGCCAGCAGGAAGGCCACGAACGCGAACTGCGCCAGCGACGCCACGTTGACCGCCGCGGGCCGGTCGGTGCGCTGCGCGGCGGCTGACATCGCCAGCGGGAACAGCGCGCTGGTGCCCACGCCCATCAGGCCGAAGCCGAGCAGCGCCAGCAGCGGCGACGGTGCGAAGAACACCAGCACATCACCGATCAGCAGCACCGTGAGCAGCGTGCGGGCCACGCCCAGCGGGCTGTGGCGCGCCACGTAGCCATCGGCAAAGTAGCGCGTCATGGCCTGCGTGAACGCACCTGTGGCCACCGCCACGGCGCCCATGAAGGGCGTGGCCGCGAAGGTGTCGCGCATGTAGATCGCCGACCAGTCGAAGCCCGCGCCTTCGAGCACCAGCGCCGACAGAGTGAGCACCACCAGCAGCATGATGGTGCCGGTGGGCCGCGCGAAATGTGGCGCGGGCGCAGCCTGGTCGGCCTGCACGCGATGCGGCGCAGGCTCGAAGCGGCCGAGCAGCAGAACGGTCATGACGAGCGACAGCGGCACCATCAGCGCCAGATGCCATTGCGGGCTGATCGCCAGCCACGCCGCCAGCGCGCCGATCGCGCCGGCGCCGAAGAAGCCGAAGCTCCAGAAGGCGTGCGAGCGGTTCATGATGCGCCGGCCCTGCTGGTGCTCGATGCGATCGGCCTCGAGGTTCACCACCACCTCGATCGCGCCGATGCTCAGGCCCGCCGGCAGCAGGCACAGGAACAGCGCCAGCGGCCCGCCGGCATGCGCGGCGATGGCATAGAACAGCGTCAGCAGCGGCGGCACGACCAGCAGCGTGCGGCGATGGCCGAAACGTTCGAGCAGCGGGCCGGAGAAGGTCAGCGAGATCATCGTGCCCACCGCCGCGCCGATCAGCCCGAGGCCGAGCTGGCTCTCGGTGACATCCATCGTGCGCTGCAGTTCACCCAGCCGCGGAAAGAAGCCGCCGAAGCCGAAGGCATAGAGAAAGAAGCTGGCGAAGACCCGCCGGTGCGGAGCGAGGTCGAGGCCCAGTCGATGGGCAAGGGAGAGAGGCAAGGTCACGCGGGAGACTCCGTTGGAGGACGCGGCAGCGGGCAGGTCGGCCCGCGACAGATCGGAAGTTGACACGCTTTCATGCCGCTCATTCTGGCCATGCCGACCGCGCGTTCTGATGACACTGGGGGACCACCGGAGTATTCGCCAAGTGTCCACACCCACCAGCTTCAGACAGCGCCTTCAGACGCTGGTCGCCGTCTCTCTGCTGGCCGTTCTGGCCTTTTCGGTCGCCACCGTCTGGATGACGCGCGATCAGATCACGAGCGGCCGCAAGGCGGTGCTGGTGGCCACGGTCGAATCGGCACACAGCCTCGTGATGAGCTTTCACGACCAGGCCAAGGCGGGCCGGATGTCCGACGAACAGGCGCGGGCGGCCGCCGTGGCGGCGCTGCGCGGCATCCGCTACGGCAACGGCGACTACGTCTACGTCTGGAGCCTGGAAGGCGTGGGCGTGATGCACCCGATCAAGCCGGAATGGGAAGGCCAGATGATGATCGGCAAGGTCAAGGACGGCACCGGGGGTGACGTGATCGGCGCCCTGTCGGCCGGCATGAAGGCCAGCCGCGACGGCACCGCCTTCGTCGAGACCCACTTTCCCCGCCCCGGCCATACCGAGCCGGTGGCCAAGCTGCAGTTCCTCAAGCAGGTGCCCGACTGGAACTGGATGGTGGGCTCGGGCCTGTACATGGACGACGTGAGCGCCGCGGTGCGCACCACCACGCTGCAGGTCGGCGCGCTCGCGGCCGCGATCCTGCTGGGCATCGGCGCCGTCTGCCTGTGGACCTACCGCGGCGTCCTGCACCAGCTGGGGGGCGAGCCTGCGCTGGCGGCACAGGTCATGTCGCAGGTGGCCCAGGGCCAGCTCGACATCGCCATCCCCACGGCACCGGCCGGCAGCCTGATGGACGACCTGCGACTGATGGTGCAGTCCTTGCGCGGCACCGTGTCGCAGGTGCGTGAAACGTCGGACAGCGTGAACCTGGCCGCCGGCGAGATCGCCAACGGCAATGCCGATCTCGGTGCCCGCACCGAGCAGACCGCGGCCAGCCTGCAACGCACCGCCAGTGCGATGGAGCAGCTCGTCAGCACGGTGCGGCACACGGCCGAGTCGGCCGGCAACGCCAACGCGCTGGCCGCCTCGGCCGCCGCCGAGGCCCAGCGCGGCGGTGCGGCCGTGACCGCCGTCGAGCACACGATGGGCGAGATCAACCAGTCCAGCGCCCGCATGGCCGACATCATCGGCACCATCGACGGCATCGCCTTCCAGACCAACATCCTCGCGCTCAACGCAGCCGTCGAGGCCGCACGTGCCGGCGAGCAGGGCCGCGGCTTCGCGGTGGTAGCCAGCGAGGTGCGCACGCTGGCGCAACGCAGTGCGGACGCGGCCAAGGAAATCCGCCAGCTCATCACCGCCAGCATCGACAAGGTGACCTCCGGCGCCCGCCAGGTGGGCGACGCCGAACGGACCATGCGCGACATCGTCGACTCGGTTCAACGGGTGTCGGCCATCGTCAGCGAGATCAGCGTGGCGTCTGCGCAGCAGAGCCAGGGCCTGTGCGACGTCAGCGGCGCGGTGTCGCAGCTCGAAGAGATGACGCAGCGCAACGCCGCGCTGGTCGAGCAGTCGGCCGCGGCGGCGCACAGCCTGCACGAACAGTCGCACCGACTCTCCGCCGCCATCAGCAGCTTCCAGGTCGACCGAAGCCTGGCGCCGGCCTGAGCAGCAGGCCCTCCACGGCCGGCACATCAACCGGCCACGCGCTCGACCCAGTCAGCCGCCAGCGTCACGCCGGCGCGCTGGCGCAGATCGGCCGACGAGGCGCCTGCGCGCAGCTCGAAACGCCCGGCTTCGGCGATCCAGGCCGCACGTGCTTCGTCGTAGGCGGCAAAGGCGCGCATGCCCAGCGACAGGCTCACGCGCCGAGCCTCCCCCGGCTGCAGCGTGACCTTGGCAAAAGCCTTGAGCTCCTGCGGCGGGCGGGCCAGCGAGCTGGCCTCGTCATGCACGTAGAGCTGCACCACCTCGCTGCCGGCGCGCGGGCCGGTGTTGCGCACCGTCAGCGTCGCGGTCAGCGTGTCGCCGGGCTGCAGCGTGCTGCGGTCGAGCGTCAGCCCCTCGAACACGAAGGTGGTGTACGACAGCCCGTGGCCGAAGGCGAACTGCGTGGCCAGGCCGCGCTGCTCGTAATGGCGGTAGCCGATGAACACGCCTTCGTCGTAGCGCACGTGGCCGTCGACGCCGGGGTAGACCTCGGGATTGCCGATCGCCACGCTGTTGTCGAGCCGCAGCGGCCAGGTCTGCGGCAGGCGGCCACCGGGTTCGGCGGCGCCGAGCAGCACGTCGGCGATCGCGTTGCCGCATTCCTGGCCGGGGTACCAGGCCTGCAGCACGGCGCCGACGTCCGCCAGCCACGGCAGCGTCACCGGCGAGCCGGTCTGCAGCACGACGACGGTGCGCGGGTTGGCCGCGGCCACACGCGCGATCAGCTCGTTCTGGCCGTGCGGCAACGTGATGCCTGTGCGGTCCAGGCCCTCGTTGTCCCACTCGGCGTTGAGGCCGGCGAAGACGATCGCGACATCCGCGTTGCGCGCAGCCTCGACCGCCGCCGCGATGTCGGCCTCACCGAGCACACGCGCCGCGCCGATGCGCAGCGCCGCGAAGCCGTGCGGGCCTTCGTCACCAGGTGCCAGCGGCATGACGCTGCTGAACTCGACCACCAGTTCGGCGACTTCGCCGGCGTGCATCGTGCGGCGATGGATGACCTCGTCGCAGCCGAAGGTGAAGTAGGTCTCGCCACGCTGCCAGCCGGTCCAGGCGTCGAGCACCGGCTCGCCGTTGAGCGTGGCGCGGGCGACGCCGGCGACGATCAGCGAGAAGGCGTGTTCGCCGTGTGCATCGGCCACGTAGCGCAGCGTGGTGCGCGCCGAGTAGTGCTGATCCGGCGCGATGCCTGGCGGCAGCGTGCCGATCCATTGGGCCTCGCTGTTGGGCACGGTCTGCGTCGCCACCACCGGGCCGCTGAGGTCGGCGCTGGCGTAGAGGTCGAGCGTCATCGGCTGCGCCAGCACCGGCGTGTAGCGGTGGATGTCGGCGCCGATGTGGTGACTGAAGTTGACACCCGGGCAGGCCGCACGCAGCGCGTCGGCCGGTGCGACGCGGTAAAACGCGTTCACGTTGGCGCTGCCGCCGCCCATGATCTGCGGCACCGTGGCGGCGCGGCCGATCAGCGCGACGGTCTGGCCGGCTTTGGGCGAGAGTGGCAACAAGGCGCCTGCGGCGCCGGGCAACGCGCCGGCCTCGTTCTTCAGCAGCACCGCGCCCTCGGCGCCGAGGCGGCGGATCAGCGCGCGGTGCGCGGGCAGGTCGTCGGCGCGTTCGGCCGGGATCACCGGGTCGGCGAAGCAGCCCAGGCGATCGGCCAACTGCAGCACGCGGCGGGCACAGGCGCGCACCGACGAGGCGAGCAGCCGCCCGTCCTGCACCGCGGCGACCACCTTGGCACCACGTTCGCGCGTCGGGCCGGGCATCTCCAGATCACAGCCGGCCAGCACGCTGTAGACGGTGTCGTGGCTGGCCATCCAGTCGGTCATCACCAGGCCGTCGAAGCCCCATTCATCGCGCAGCACTTCGGTGACGAGGCGGCGGTGGTCGGCCATGAAGGTGCCGTCGACGCGGTTGTAGCCGGTCATCACGGCCATCACGCCGGCCTCCTTGACGGCGCGCTCGAAGGGCACGAGGTAGAGCTCGCGCAGCGCGCGCTCGGGGATCTCCGAGCTCATGCTCATACGCTGGTATTCGCTCTCGTTGCCGACGAAGTGTTTGATCGTCGCGGCCACGCCCTGCGACTGCACGCCCTTGACATAGGCCACCGCCATCTCCGACGCCAGCCACGGATCCTCCGAATGGCACTCGAAGTTGCGGCCGTTGAACACCGTGCGCTGCAGGTTCACGGTAGGCGCCAGCAGCACGCGCGCCCCCTTCAGCTTGGCCTCGACGCCGAGCGCGGCGCCTGTCTCTTCGATCAGCGTCGGATTCCAGGTCGCGGCCAGGCCGATGCCGACGGGGAAACACGCCGTCTTGGGCCCGTCCTTGAAGATGCCGCCGCGCGCGCCGTTCGGACCGTCGGTCACCTTGAAGGCCGGCACGCCCAGCCGAGGGATGGTCACGGTGGTCCAGAAGTCGGCGCCGGCCAGCAGGCTGGCCTGCTCGTCGAGCGTCATCGCGTCGAGCAGTTCTTCGATCTTGTTCGTTTTCATCGGATGTTCCTTGATGCGTGGGTTCAGAGTGCGGTCCAGGCCGCATTGGCCGCGCCGCTGCGCAGCACCGCTTCGACGAAGGCCATGCTGCGCACGCCGTCGTCGAGGCCGGGTACGCGCGCGGGTGTGATCAGGCCCGCTTGCGCGTCGCGCACGTCCTGCGCGAAATCGCGGTAGAGCTGGGCGAAGGCTTCGAGGTAGCCCTCGGGATGGCCGGTGGGGATGCGGGTCGCTTCGGCCGCCACCGATGGCAACCCCGCCATGCCGCGCGTGAGGCGCCGGGCGGGTTGTCCGGCCGGATGAAAGGTCAGCTCGTTGGGCTGTTCCTGATCCCAGTGGATCGCGGCCTGGGTGCCGTAGATGCGGATGCGCAGGTGGTTCTCTTCACCACACGCGACCTGGCTGGCCCACAGCAGGCCGCGTGCGCCCGAGGCATAACGAAGCTGCACCTGGATGTGGTCGTCGACCCGCCGGCCGGCGACGAAGGTGGTGACGTCGGCACTCAGCTCGGCGGGGGCCATGCCGCTGATGAACTCGGCCAGTTGCGCGGCGTGCGTGCCGATGTCGCCCAGCGCACCGGCCGGGCCGTTGAGCGCCGGATCGGTGCGCCACGAGGCCTGCTTGTGTCCAATGACATGGCCAGTGGCTTCGAGCGGCGTGGCGAGCCAGTCCTGCGTGTATTCGACCTGCACGATGCGGATCTCGCCCAGCTCGCCGGCCGCCACCATCGCGCGTGCGGCGCGCACCAGCGGGTAGGCGCTGTAGTTGTGCGTCAGGCCGAAACGCACGCCGCGTGTCTTGACGCGTTCACGCAGATCCAGCGCATCGGCCAACGTGGTGGTGAGCGGCTTGTCGCACAGCACGTGGATCCCGGCGTCGATGAAGGCGCAGGCGACCGGGTGGTGCAGGTGATTGGGCGTGGCGATCGAAACCACCTCGATGCCGTCGGGCCTTGCAGCCTCGGCACGCGCCATCTCGCGGTAGTCGGCGTAGCAGCGATCGGGTGCCAGACCCAGCTCGGCGCCACTCGCGCGGGCGCGTTGTGGGTCGGACGACAGCGCGCCCGCCACCATCACGTACTGCCCATCCAGCCGCGCCGCGATGCGGTGCACCGCGCCGATGAAGGCGCCCTGCCCGCCGCCCACCAAACCCCATCGCAAGGGGCGTTTGAAGCTGTTGTCGCTCATCGTGTGTTCTCCCTTTGTCGGTTCAGCCGAGGCCCAACATGCGGCGGTTCGCGGCGTCGTCGGTGCCGCTGGCGGCGAAGTCGTCGAAGGCCCGTTCAGCCACGCGGATCAGGTGATCGGCGATGAACGGCGCGCCTTCGGCTGCGCCTTGTTCGGGGTGCTTGATGCAGCACTCCCACTCCAGCACCGCCCAGCCTCGGTAGCCGTGTTGCGTCAGCTTGCTGAAGATCGCGCGGAAATCGACCTGCCCGTCACCCAGCGAGCGGAACCGGCCCGCACGGTCTTTCCACGCTTGAAAACCGCCATAGACACCCATGCGGCCATTGGGCCGGAACTCGGCGTCCTTGACGTGGAAAGCCTTGATGCGCGAGTGGTAGAGGTCGATGTAATCGAGGTAATCCAGCTGCTGCAGCACGAAGTGGCTCGGGTCGTACAGCAGGTTGGCGCGCGGGTGCTGGTGCACGCGGTCGAGGAACATCTCGAAGCTCGCGCCGTCGCACAGGTCCTCGCCGGGATGGACCTCGTAGCAGACGTCGACACCGGCTTCGTCGAAGGCGTTCAGGATCGGCGTCCAGCGTTTGGCGAGTTCGTCGAACGCGGCTTCCACCAGCCCGGCCGGGCGCTGCGGCCACGGGTAGAGGTAGGGCCAGGCGAGCGCGCCGCTGAAGGTGGCGTGGGCGTTCAGGCCCAGCCGCATCGAGGCGCGGGCTGCGAGCTTCAACTGCTCGATCGCCCAGGCCGTGCGCTCGGCCGGTTTGCCACGCAGCGCCTCGGGCGCGAAGCCGTCCATCGGCAGGTCGTAGGCCGGGTGCACGGCCACGAGCTGGCCTTGCAGGTGCGTCGACAGCTCGGTGATGACGAGGCCGTGCTCTGCCAACTGGCCGCGCACCTCGTCGCAATAGGTCTGGCTCTCGGCCGCGCGGGCGAGGTCGAACAGGCGCGCGTCCCAGCTCGGGATCTGCACGCCCTTGTAGCCGAGCGACGCGGCCCAGCGGCCGATCGCCGGCAGGCTGTTGAACGGCGCGGTCTCGCCCGCGAATTGCGCCAGGAAGATGCCCGGGCCCTGGATGCTGCTGTTCACGTGGAGGCTCCTTCGGCTTCAGGCCAGGTGCTGCTGCATGAAGGCCTGGCTGCCGCGCAGCGTGGCGGCGAAGTCGCTCGGGTGATCGTGTTCGAACACCACCAGCTCGACGCGGCTCCTGAGGTGCGCCAGCAGCGCCGTCCACGGCACGATGCCCTGGCCGAGCGTGGCCCAGCCGTCTTCGTTCACGGCGGTGCCGGGTGGCGCGATGTCCTTGGCGTGCACACAGATCAGGCGCTCGGCCAGGCGATCCAGCCACACCCACGGATCGGCGCCGGCACGCGCCACCCAGCCGAGATCGGCCTCCCATCGCAGCTGCTCGGGCGTGGTCTCGGAGAAGATCCATTCGAGCGCGGTGCGGCCCTCGTAGCCGAGGAACTCCCAGTCGTGGTTGTGATACGCCAGCTGCAGGCCGGCGGCACGCACGGCATCGCCCAATGTGGCGAGGCGGCGGCTGATGGCGCGCCAGCCTTCGGCGGTGGCGGGGCGTTCGCCCATCGGCAGCCAGGGCATGACGACCAGCGGGCAGCCGGTCAGGCGGCAGGCTTCGAGCACGGTCGCGATGTCGCTCTCCAGCAGTGCGATGCCGGCGTGCATCGACGACACCTTGAGTCCGTGCGAGGCGATCTTGTGTGCAAAGGCCTGCGGCGCAAGGCCGTGCGTGGCGACGGTTTCCACCCACTCGAAACCGCATCGGCGCGCGAGTGCGAGCTGGGCATCGAGGTCGCCGGCTTCGCGGATCGAATAGATCTGGACTGAAATCTTCATGCTCATCTCCCGGGTTCAGAACAGCTTGGCCTCGAGCGGCGCGGGGCGCTCGCAGGTGGTCGTGATGCGCTGCGGACGGCCGGTGCGGGCGGCGTCCAAGGAGCGCTCCATGACTTCGAGAACGTGCAGCGCCATCGACTCGCTGCAGCGGTGCGGCCGACCGGCTTCGATGGACTGCGCCATGTCGATCAGGCCGATGCCACGCGAATTGGTGGTGTACGGGCGCTTGTCGGTCAGGCGCGACCAGGCGTCCTTCTGGCGCGCGAACTTGACGCTGCCGCCGAACAGGTTGGGGTCGTGGCAGAGGATGCTGCCGTCGTCGCCGTAGAGCTCCATCGGCGTGTGGCCGTGCTGCCAGACGTCGAAGCTGACCGTCAGCACGATCTGCGCGCCACTGGCGAAAGTCAGGTGGCTGATCACGTGGGTCGGCACGTCGACCTCGATGGTCTTGCCGGCGTTGTCGCCGAACGGGATCACGCGGGTCTTGTGCGTGGTGTGCGCTGTGCCGCTGACGCTGGCGACCGGGCCGAGGTGGTGCACCAGGTGCGTCACGTAATAGGGGCCCATGTCGAACATCGGGCCGGCGCCGGGCTGGTAGAAGAAGGCCGGATTCGGGTGCCAGTGGTCGGGGCCGTGGCTCATGAAGTGGGCCGTGCCGTGGCGGATGGTGCCCACCGTGCCGGCGTCGATCAGCGCGCGCGTGGCCTGCGCGCCGGCACCGAGAAAGGTGTCGGGCGCGCAGCCGATGCGCAGCTTCTTGCGCTTGGCCAAGGCCACCAGCTCCTTGCCCTGCGCAAAGGTGGCGGCGAGCGGCTTCTCGGTGAAAAAGTGCTTGCCCGCCGCGAGCGCCTTCATGCCGACGTCGTGGTGGGCGAGCGGCGGCGTCAGGTTGAGGATGAGATCGGCGTCGCTGGCCAGCAGCGCGTCGATGGTCATTGCCTGCAGGCCGGACTCGGCGGCACGCGCCTGCGCGGCGGCGGGCTGGGCATCGGCCAGGCCGACGATGCGCAGCTGGCGACTGCGCTTGAGGGTGCGCAGGTAGGCGGGGAAGATGTTGCCGGCACCGATGATGCCGAGGGCGAGGGTCATGCGCGGGCGCTCCGTGGTTCGAGGGTCGACAAGGACCACCGACGAGACGCGCCCAGGGCCGGCCGGCCCGCGGCGCGCTCAGGCGGCGATCGGAATGTCCAGGTCGCGCGGTGCCTTGCGCAGGTGCGGGCCATCGCCCACCGACTGCCGCCACACCACGCCGGACGGGAATTCACGCTGCACCGGCAGCGCAAGGCCATAACAGAGGTTGATCAGGAAGCGGCAGCCGTTGACGGCGACGCTCTCGATCGGGATGCGCACGGTGGTCAGCGGCGGCGTGCTGTAGGCGGCGATCGCGCTGTCGTCGAAGCCGATCACCGACAGGTCGTCGGGCACGCACAGGCCGGCCTGGAAGAACGCCGAGATCGCGCCCATCGCCATCTGGTCGTTGGCGCAGAACACGGCGGTGTAGGCGCGCCGCGGGCTCATCAGCAGCTCGCGGGCGGCGAGCGCGCCACTGGCGATCATGAAGTCGCCATCGACCTGATGGGCGCGCTTGAGCTTGACGCCATGTTGCGCCAGCTCGTCGCGAAAGCCCGCCATGCGGGCCTCGTTGTCGGGCGCGTTGTGCGGGCCGCTGATGGTGGCGATGTCGCGGTGGCCGCGTTGCAGCAGCGCACGCGCCGCCAGCCGGCCGGCCTGGCCGTGATCGGTGGTGAAGCAGTGAGCGGCGATGGCCGGCACGCGGCGGTTGAGCAGCACCAGGCGCTCGCAGCGGCGCTGCAGCTCGATCACGTCGTCGTCGGTGAGGTCGTTGCTCAGCACCAGGACGCCGTCGCACTCGCGCTGGATCAGGAAGTCGACACCGTCGAGCGCCTGCTGGCGCCGGTCGCCGTGGCCGCAGCCGTTGGCCGCGACCATGTGGCGATCGACCGCCCGCAGTTCGGCGTCGATGGCACCGAGGATCGGGCCGTAGAAGCTGCCCTCGAAATGCGGCACGTAGACACCCAGCATGCCCTGCGTGCGCAGCGACAGCGCGCGTGCGGTGTGGGACGGCCGGAAGTCGAGCTCGCGCACCGCCTGCTGCACGCGCGCCAGCGTTTCAGGCGCCACCGCGCCGCGCCCCGAGATCGCGCGCGAGGCGGTGCCGATGCCCACGCCCGCGAGTCTTGCTACGTCCTTGATGGTCGCCATGACGCTGCTCTTGCCCTGTGATGAAGGGTGGCGATCTTAGGCAGCTCAGAGCCGCTGCTGGCTGTCCGCGTCGAACAGCGACAGGCCGCTGGCATCGACCGCCAGGCCGATCTCGCTGCCTTCGACCGGCAGCGCCGTGGCTTCGAGGTTGACCGACAGCGACACGCCGGCCGCATCGAGCCACACCACCTGATTGGCGCCCATCGGCTCGACCAGCGAGACCCGCGCCCGCGCCACCGCGCGCTCGTCGTTCGGCGCCACCAGCTGCATCGACTCGGGCCGCACGCCCAGCACCACACGCTGGCCATTCACCGGCGTGTTGGCGAAGGCATAACGCGAGACGTCGATCGGCAGCGCGGCGGCTTCGAAACGCACCTCGCCACGCGACACCGCGAGCTGGCCTTCGATGAAGTTCATGCTCGGCGAGCCCAGGAAGCCGGCAACGAACATGTTGCTCGGCCGCGCGTAGATCACCGCGGGGGTGTCGATCTGCTGGATCTTGCCGGCCTTCATCACCGCGATGCGGCTGGCCAGCGTCATCGCCTCGACCTGGTCGTGCGTGACGTAGACCATCGTCGCGCCGATGTCCTTGTGCAATTGCTTGAGCTCGCGGCGCAGCTCGCTGCGCAGCTTGGCGTCGAGGTTGGAGAGCGGCTCGTCGAACAGGAACACGCCCGCATCGCGCACCAGCGCACGGCCGATCGCCACCCGCTGGCGCTGGCCGCCCGACAGGTGGGCGGGCTTGCGCTGCAGCAGCTCGGTCAGGTGCAGCATCTCGGCGGCCTTCTTGACGCGCGCCTCGATCAGCGCCTTGTCGACCCCGGCGATGCGCAGGCCGAACGACATGTTGCGCTCCACCGTCATGGTCGGATAGAGCGCGTAGCTCTGGAACACCATGCCGATGCCGCGGTCCTTGGGGTCGGCCCAGGTGACGTCGTTGCCGCCGATCGCCATGCTGCCGTCGTGCACGTCGATCAGGCCGGCGATGCTGTGCAGCAGCGTCGACTTGCCGCAGCCCGAAGGCCCGAGCAGCACCAGGAACTCGCCGTCGGCGACCTCGAGGTTGAGCTTGCTGATGATGTCGACACCGCCCAGGCGGATGTCGAGGTCCTGGATCTGCACGTTGGCCATGACGAGTCCTTGTTTGCCGTGTCTTGCCGGTTCAGCCCTTGACCGCGCCGGCGGCGATGCCGCGCACGAACCAGCGGCCCGACACCAGGTAGATCACCAGCGGCACCATCGACGTCAGGATGGTCGCGGCCATGTTGACGTTGTAGGCGCGCTCGCCCTGGGTGCTGTTGATGATGTTGTTGAGCTGCACCGTCATCGGCAGGTTCTCGCGGCCGGCGAACACCAGGCCGAGGATGAAGTCGTTCCAGATGCCCGTGACCTGCAGGATCACCGCCACCACGATGATGGGCAGCGACATCGGCAGCATCAGCTGCAGGAAGATGCGCCAGAAGCCGCCGCCGTCGATGCGCGCGGCCTTGAACAGCTCCTCGGGCACGCTGGCGTAGTAGTTGCGAAACAGCAGCGTCATCACCGGCATGCCGAAGATGGTGTGGATCAGCACGATGCCCGCCAGGCTGCCGAACAGGCCCAGCGCGGCGAGCGCCTTGACCAGCGGAAAGATCACCACCTGATACGGCACGAAGGTGCCCAGCATCAGCACGCCGAACAGCGCACCGGCCCACTTCACGCGCCAGAACGACAGCGCGTAGCCGTTGACCGCGCCGACGAAGATCGACAGCACCGTGCTCGGCACGACGATGCGCATCGAGTTCCAGAAGCCGACGCTGATGCCTTCGCAGTTGAGGCCGGTGCAGGCGCTCGACCAGGCGATCGCCCAGGCCTCGACGCTGGGCGTCTGCGGCAGCGCGAAGATGTCGCCGAGCCGGATCTCGCTCATGGGCTTGAGCGAGGTGACGATCATCACGTAGAGCGGCAGCAGGAAGAAGACCGCCGCCATGATCAGGAAGCCATAGATGCCGAGCCGGGCGGGCGTGACGTGGCGCTTCCAGGCCGCACGGCGCTGGCGTTCGCGCGCCATCGTCTGGCGCGACAAGGCCGTGTCCATCGGGGTGTTCAGCTGCGCGCTCATGCGGCTCTCCCGGCATTGCGCGCGGCGTGCGAGCGGGCATACCACCAGGGCGCCAGCAGGGCCAGAACGGTCAGCAGCATCACGGTCGATGCGGCCGAGGCCAGGCCGATGTTGGCGCGGTTGAAGAGGTGGTCCATGATGAACTTGGCCGGCACTTCGCTGGCGTCGCCAGGGCCGCCCTGCGTCATCGCGACCACTGCGTCATAGACCTTCACCACCGCCACCGACAGCAGCACGAAGGCCGTGCCCACCGAGGGCGCGAGCTGCGGCAGCACGATGTTGGCGTAGTAGCGCCAACGCGGCACACCCTCGATGCGGGCGGCCTTCCAGAGCTCTTCGTCGACGCCGCGCAGGCCCGCCAGCAGGATCGCCATCACCAGCCCGCTGGCCTGCCAGACGGCGGCCAGCACGATGCAGTACATGACCTTGTCCTGCGTGACGATCCAGTCGAAGGTGAAGCTCTCGAAACCCATCAACCGCACGCTGGCCTGGATGCCCAGCTGCGGGTTGAGCATCCACTGCCAGATCAGCCCGGTGGCCACGAAGGACATCGCGTACGGGTACAGGAAGATGGTGCGGAACACGCCTTCGAGCCGTACCCGCTGGTCGATGAACACCGCCAGCAGGAAGCCGATCACGAGACAGCAGCTCACGAACAGCACGCCGAACAGCGCCACGTTGTGCAGCGAGACGATCCAGCGGTCGGTGTTGAACAGGCGCTCGTATTGCGCGAAGCCGACGAAGTCGTCGCGCGCAAAGGTCTTGGCGCTGCTGAACGACACCCGCACCGACCACAGCACCGTGCCGACATAGGCCAGCACGACGGTGAGAGCCATCGGGATCAGCGCGATCGAGGCGGCCCAGCTGCGGCGGCTGCGCCTGCGCTTGGGATTGGAATGGATCTGGGCCATGCGAACCTCGCCCTTCGGTTGGAAATGGCCCGGCGTGGCCGGGCCTGCCGCCTGTCCAGCCTCAGCCCTTGACCGCGTTCTGCAGCGCCTTGACGGCGTCATCCACGCTCTGGTTGGTGTTCCAGAACTTCGACAGCACGTCCTGCACCGCGCCGACCCTGTCCGGGCTCATCAGCGCGTCGGGGTTGGCGATGTGGCGGGCCGGGTTCTTCATCGCGGTCACGCCGGCCTGGGCGCAGACGTCCATCGCCGCCATGTCGACGTCGGTGCGGATCGGGATCGAGCCCTTCTTGTTGTTGAAGGCCACCTGCGCGGCCGGCGAGGTCATCACCGTGGCCAGCTTCTGCTGCGCGGCGATGGCCGCGGCATCGCTGGTCTTGGGGAAGACGAACACGTCGCCCGCAATCACGTAGGGCGACGTCGGGCCGAAGCCGGCCATGCAGCCGAACTCCTTGCCCGCCGTCTGCTTGGCGGCGACGAACTCGCCCTTGGCCCAGTCGCCCATGATCTGGAAGCCGGCCTTGCCGGTGATGACCATCGCGGTGGCGTCGTTCCAGTTGCGGTTGGGCGAGCCGGCGTCGGTGTAGCCCTTCAGGCGCTTGAAGTCGGCCAGCACCTTGCGAAACGCCGGGGTCGCGATGGTGGCGGCATCCTGGCCTTCGTAGAACTTCAGGTACAGGTCCTTGCCACCCGAGTGCAGCAGCACCGAGTAGAAGGTGATGTGCTCCTGCCAGCCCTGTCCGCCCAGCGCCAGCGGCACCAGGCCGGCGGCCTTCAGCTTGTCCATCGCGGCAAAGAATTCATCGAAGGTCTTGGGCTCGGCCGCACCGGCCTTGGCCAGGGCCGCCTTCGAATACCAGAACCAGGTCGGGTTGTGGATGTTGACCGGCGCGGCGTAGTAGTGGCCCTTGACCTTCACCATCTTGAGCACCGGCGCGGGCAGCAGCTTGTCCCAGCCCTCCTTGATGGCCACGGCGTCGATGTTGTTGAGCAGGCCTTCGTCGATGACGTCGAAGTACTGCTTGGAGGTGTTGAACTGCGCCGCCACGGGCGGGTTGCCACCGGCGATGCGGCTCAGCGCAGAGGCCCGCGCGGCTTCGCCACCGGCCACCGCCGAGTCGACCCAGTTGCCGCCGGCCTTGTTGTAGGCCGCCGCGAACTCCTTGATGGCCGCCGATTCGCCACCCGACGTCCACCAGTGGATCACTTCGGCTTTTTGCGCCTGGGCGGCGCCGGCCAGGCCCAGGCCGGCGAGCAGCGCGGTGAGCAGTCGGATGGTGCGTGTGGTCATGGTTCAGTCTCCTGTTGTCGTGGGGGTCGTCGGATCGAAGTCGGGCTTCCGGCCCGCGGGCCTGCCGGCGCGGCAGGCGGTGTACCGGCTCAGCCCTTGCGCTGCGCCAGGTAGTGCTGGAACAGCAGCGCGCTGTCTTTCAGGGTGCGCTGCTGGGTGGCGTAATCGACATGCACCAGGCCGAATCGGCGCTCGTAGCCGAAGGCCCACTCGAAGTTGTCCATCAGCGACCAGATGTAGTAGCCGCGCACGTCCACGCCGGCGTCGATGGCGCGACTGATGGCAGCGAAATGGCGCTGCAGGAAGCTCTGGCGCTGCGCATCGTCCACACGCGGGCCGTTGGGGCCATTCACCACGCGGTCATCGCTGCTCATGCCGTTTTCGGTGATGTAGATCGGCGGCAGGTTCGGGTAGCTGGTGTGGAAGCCGCGCAGCAGGTCTTCGAGGCCTTGCGGGTACACCTCCCAGCCCATCTGCGTGCGCTCGACGTCGGGCCGCGTGACCTCGGTGTAACCGTGTGCGCCGTCGCTTTGCACGGTGCTGCGGAAGTAGTAGTTGATGCCGAGAAAATCGAGCGGCCCGCTGATGGTGGCCAGGTCGCCGTCGAGCACCAGCGGCTCGGTGCCGGGCCAGAGCTTGAACAGGTCCTGCGGGTAGCTGCCCTTGAGCAGCGGCTGCAGCACCCAGTCGTTGTGCTGCAACTCGAACAAGCGTGCGGCCTCGTGGTCGGCGGCGCTGTCGCCCAGCGTGCTGCCGCGGCCGACGTTGGCGACGATGCCGCGCTGCGCCTGCGGGTCGTTGGCCGCGAGCGGCGCCAGCGCCAGGCCGTGCGCCAGCAGCAGGTGATGCATCGCCTGCGTGGCGTAGCGGCCGTTGGCCAGGCCCGGTGCGTGATGGCCGTTGCCGTAGCCGAGGAAAGCCGAGCACCACGGCTCGTTGAGCGTGGCGTAGGCGTTCACACGGCCCGACAACTCACGGCTGACGAGGTCGGCGTAGTCGGCAAAACGATAGGCCGTGTCGCGGTTGAGCCAGCCGCCGCGGTCTTCGAGGTGCTGCGGCAAGTCCCAGTGATACAGCGTGGCCATGCACTTGACGCCACGCTCGGCGAGGCGGTCGAGCAGGCGCTTGTAGAAGTCGAGCCCGGCCTGATTCGGCCGGCCATCGGCGTGCATCACGCGTGGCCAGGCGATCGAGAGGCGGTAGGCGTCGACACCCAGGTCGGCGATCAGGTCGACATCCGATTCCCAGCGGTGATAGTGGTCGCAGGCGAGCGCGCCGGTCTCGCCCCTGAGCACCTTGCCGGGCGTGGCACAGAAGGTGTCCCAGATGCTCGGCAGACGGCCGTCGGCATCGATGGCGCCCTCGATCTGGTAGCTGGCGGTGGCCACGCCCCAGACGAAATCCCGACGGTTCATGGCCGAGCCTGCAGGGGGCGCGATCGGGTTGGCGGCGGCGTTGGGTGGCATGTTCATTTGTTTGGAATCGGTTCCACTGGAATCGATTCCAACAGCAGCCGCATTCGGTTGCATCCGGACTTACCCGAAAGCGGACGTCAATCGAGTTACAGGCCTGTCGAGCGGCGTTCAGCGCGGCAGAACGATGGCGTGATCGGCGTCGAAGTCGATGCCGACCGACTCGCCGCGCCGGCAGGTCGGCCCGTCGGCAGGACCGAACACCAGCAGTTCACCCCACGGCGAAGTGAACAGGTATTCGATGTGGCTGCCCAGGTAATCGGCGCGCCGGCACTGGCCGTCGAACAGGCCTTGTCCGGCCGCCACGATGCGCAGCCGATGTGGCCGCAAGGCCAGCGTGGCGGGGCCCGCTCGCAGGCCACCGACGCCCACTGGCACGGCGACGGCGCCGGCCTCGAACCGCGCGCCAGATCCGGCCGAGATGACGCGGCCGTCGACCAGGTTGGCATCGCCGATGAAGTCGGCCAGGAAGCGGCTGGCCGGTGCCTCGTACAGCTCGTGCGGCGTGCCCTGCTGGGCGATGCGCCCGCCGTCCATCACGATCACTCGGTCGGACACCGCCAGCGCCTCGCTCTGGTCGTGCGTGACGTAGAGCACCGTCAGCGCGAGCGATTGCTGGAGCTCGCGGATCTCCTGCCGCACGCGCCGGCGCAGCTTGGCGTCGAGGTTGGACAGCGGCTCGTCGAACAGCAGCACCGCGGGTTCGAGCACCAATGAGCGCGCCACCGCCACGCGCTGCTGCTGGCCGCCGGACAACTCCGATGGCAGGCGCTGTTCGAGCTCGCCGAGGCCGAGCATCCTGAGCTTGTCGCGCGCCAGTTCGCGCGCTCGGGCCTTGTGTGCGCCACCGGAGATCGGGCCGTAGCAGACGTTCTCGAGCACGTTCATGTGCGGGAACAGCGCGTAGGACTGGAACACCATGCTGACGTCGCGCTCGTTGGCGGCGCGGTTCGTCACGTCGACGCCGCCGATGCGGATGCTTCCTCCCGACACCGCCTCCAGCCCCGCCACCATGCGCAAGGTGGTGGTCTTGCCGCAGCCCGAGGGGCCGAGCAGCGTGACGAGTTCGCCGGGTGCGATGGTGAACGAGACCTCGTTGACCGCGGTGAAGTCGCCGTAGCGTTTGCTGACGCGGTCGAACACCACGCCGCCGCCGGTCGCCGGCTGTTTCACCGCTTGGTCTGGCCGTCGTGTCTCGTGTGGCATCTCAATGTCCCGTGACGATCACGCCACCCGTCTTGCGGCGGCCCAGGCGGGCCTCGCCGGTGGCGCGCTGCAGGAGCAGCAGCACCGTCAGCATGAAGGCGATCAGCACCATCGAATAGGCGATCGCCAGCGGGTATTCACCCGCCTCGACGCGACCGATGATGTAGACCGTGGCGAGGTTGTACTTGGCCGTGGCCAGGAAGATCACCGCGCTGACCGCCGTCATCGCGTGCGTGAAGCTGAAGACCAGCGTGGTCAGGATGGCGGGCCTGAGCAGCGGTAGCACCACGCGGCGCAGCGTTTGCAGGGTGTCGGCGCGCAGCGTCGATGACGCCTCGTCGAGGCTCCTGTCGATCTGCGCCAGCGCCGCGATGCCGGTGCGCACGCCCACCGGCATGTTGCGGAACACGAAACACAGCACCAGGATCGCGATGCCGCCGGTCAGCTCCAGCGGCGGCACGTTGAAGGCGACGATGTAGGACACGCCGATCACCGTGCCCGGCACCGCGAAGCTCACCAGCGTCAGGAACTCGAACGACGCCCGGCCGGCGAACCGATGCCGCGTGATGACGTAGGCCGACAGCAGCCCGATCACCGCGGTGATCGGCGCGGCGATCGCGGCCACCTCGATGGTGGTGAAGAAGCTGTCCCAGGCCGAGCCAGTGAACGCCAGCCCGCGCTCGCCCCACTCGATGCCGAAGCCGGCGCCGATGTGGGCCAGCGACAGCGTCATGTCGCCGCGGCCGACGTCCTTGACGAAGCCGCCCACCGCGATCACCGCGTAGCAGGCCAGCGTGAAGGCGATCCACAACCACGACAGCGAGACGCAGCCGATGCGCAGGCCGGTGGGCAACGCAGCGGGCAAGCCGCCATCACCCTTGCCGCTGACGGTGACGTACGAGGCCCGCCCGAGCCAGCGCTGCTGCAGCCAGAACGCCGCCAGCGTGAAGGCCAGCAGCACGGCGGCCAGCCCCGCGGCGCGGCCAGGGTCGTGCTGTGCACCGGCCACGGCGAAGAAGATCTTGATCGACAGCACCTCGAAGTTGCCGGCCAGCACGATCGGGTTGGCGAAGTCGGCCAGGCTCTCGACGAAACCGAGCAGGAAGGCGTTGGCCAACGCCGGGCGCAGCAGCGGCCAGGTGACGCTGCGGAAGACCCGTGCCCTGGAGGCGCGCAGCGTCTGCGCCGCCTCTTCGAGCGACGGGCTGACGGCAGCCAGCGCGCCGCTCAGGATCATGAACGCGATCGGCGTGAACGACAGCAGCTGCGCCAGCGTGACGCCCGGCAGGCCGTAGATCCAGCGCGAACGTGGCAGGCCGAAGGCGCTGCTCAACCAGCCGGTGACGAGGCCGGTGCGGCCGAACAGCACGACAAGGGCGAGCGCGATCACGAACGGCGGCGTGACGATCGGCAGCACCGCCATCAGCTTGAACACCCGGCCCTGGCCCTGCGTGCCACCGGCACGGCCACGCTGCGCGGCCAGCGCCAGCGCCAGGCCGAGCAAGGTCGACAACAGGCCGACGATGCTCGCCAGCAGCAGCGAGTTGACCGCCACCCCGCAGCGCGAACCGCCGGCCAGGCAATCGAGGCTCCAGATGTCAGGCGCGAACAGGCGCTGCGCCGCCAGGCTCGGCGCGAAGCCGCCCTGATCGTCGAGCAAGGCCGCAAACAGCGAGCGCCCGACGGGATAGAAGATGAACAGCAGCAGCAGCGTGGCGATGACGACCACGATCGTCGCCACCGTCACGTCGCCGCCGAAACGCCCGCGCCGCGCCAACCAGCGCGCCAGCCCGAAGGCCAGCAGCAGGATCGCCGCCAGCCAGACCCAGGACGCGGCTGCGCCGCTCACTTGGGCAGCGTCGAGACTTCAGCGTCCCACTTGCCCAGCAGGCGCTTGCGTTCGGCTGACGAGCCGTACTTGGCGAAGTCGTAGTTGATCAGCTTGATATCGGCCAGCTTGGGCGCGGCGGCGGGCACCGGCGCGGCCTTGTTGGACGGCACCTGGTAGCTCACCTTGTTGGCCGCGCCGATCGCCTGGCCTTCGACCGACAGCGCCCAGTCGTACCAGAGCTTGGCGTTGGCCATGTTCTTGGCGCCCTTGACGATGCTCATGCTGCCGATCTCGTAGCCGGTGCCTTCGCAGGGCGAGACGATCTTGACCGGCGCGCCGCCCAGCGCCTGGATCACCGCGTCGTGCTGGAAGGTGATGCCGACCAGGCTCTCGCCGGTGGCCGCAGCGCGCGCCGGTGCGGCGCCGCTCTTGGTGTACTGGTTGACGTTCTTGTGCAGCGCCTTCAGGTAGTCGAAGGCCTTGGCCTCGCCCATGATCTGCACCAGCGTGGCGAGCATGGTGTACGAGGTGCCCGACGAGTTCGGGTTCGCCACCTGCACCTCGTCCTTGAACGCGGGCGTGGTGAGGTCGGCCCAGCACTTGGGTTCGGGCAGACCCCGTTTCTTCAGCTCGTCGGTGTTGTAGCTGTAGCCGAGGGCGCCGGCGTAGATGCCCACCGTGCGGTACTTCGACTGCTCGGCCTGGCGCACCGCCCAGTCCTGCAGTTCGGCCAGCTTGGGCGACTTGTAGGGCTCGGTCAGGCCTTCTTCGGCGGCCTGCATGTGCGGGTCGCCGGTGCCGCCCCACCAGATGTCGCCGCGCGGGTTGGCGGCCTCGGCCTTGAGCTGGGCATAGAACTCGCCCGAGCTCTTGCGTGTCATCGAGACCTTGATGCCAGTGCTCTTCTCGAAGGCGGCGACCATCGGCCGGCACCACTCTTCCTGCACGGTGCAATACACCACCAGCTCACCCTGTGCGGCAGCAGAAAGCGGCGCCAGCAGGGCGCCGAGCAGCGTGGCGGCGGCGAGCATCGAATGGGTTTTCATGGTGTCTCCTCGGGGGGTCGATCGGGTCGGGCCGGCTCAGGCCAACTCGGCAATGTCGATCACGCGCGCCAGTTCGTCGCCCAGCGCGTGGTTGGTGGCGATCAGGGCATTGCCGGCGGTGATCGCATCACCGGCAAAAAAATCATTCACGCGGCCACCGGCCTCGGTCACGAGCAGGATGCCGGCAGCGCAATCCCAGCTGTTGATGTGCATCTCGCAATAGGCCTCGATGCGCCCGGCCGCGACGTCGGCCAGGCCGAGCGCGCCCGAGCCCGAGCGGCGCATCGCGCAGCCGGCGTGCATGACGCGGCCGACCAGCGCCAGGTAGTCGGCCGTGCTGCGCCGCACCGACCAGCCGCATTCGACCGTGGCCGCGCCGATGTCGGCGCAGGGGCTGACGGCGAGCCGCACGTCGTTCATCCAGGCGCCCTGGCCGCGTTCGGCGCTGTAGAGCCGATCGTGCGACGGGTCGTGCAGCGCGCCGACCGTCGGCACGCCGTGTTCGAGGTAGCCGATCGAGACGCAGTAGTGCGCGATGCCACGCGCGTAGTTGGCGGTGCCGTCGATCGGGTCGATGATCCAGACCCGCTCGCCGGGCTCGCCGCCGTCTTCCTCGCCGATCACGGCGTCGTCGGGGTAACGCGCGGCGATGGCGGCGCGCACGTGGCGCTCGACCGCGCGGTCCATCTCGGTCAGCACGTCGTGGCGGCCCTTCATCGACGTGGGCGAGGTGCCGAAGCCGGTGTGGGCGATGCGCCCGGCTTCCTGGGCCAGCTGTCGGCAGAACGCGAGTCGGGACATGGTGGGCACCTTCGGGGCGGCGGGTTCGTCTGCGCGGGGCAGCGACCGGCCTGGACCTGTTTCGGTCCATGCTAGCGGGCCATCGGCGGCTGCGAGCGGGTGACTTCACCCGGATTAACCCGTGGCTGCCAGCAGGGGTGTTGCTCGGCCAGGCCACGCATCGCGCGAGGCCTGCTCTACTGGCGGCAATCCCTTGTCTGGAGGTTCGATCATGTCGCTCACCACTGCCGACCTGGCTCGCCCGAACCGCCGCGAGGCGATCGTCCGCATCGCCGCGCTGTGGGCCGGCGTCGGCGGCGCGACGGTGCTCGGCAGCGGCTGCAACAGCGATGGCAACGGCAATGCGGCACCGGCCGCCGCGCCCAGCGGCTTCACGCCGGTCGTCACCACGCTCACCAGCGCCCTGTCCAGCCCGTGGGGGATGGATTTCCTCCCCGACGGCCGCATGCTGGTCACGCAAAAGGGCGGCTCGATGGTGATCCTGAGCGCCGACGGGAGCAGCATCGTCGGCAACGTCAGCGGTGTGCCGGCGGTGGTGTCGGCCGGCCAGGGCGGGCTGCTCGATGTCGTGCTCGACCCCGATTTCGCGACCGACCCGTGGGTCTACTGGGCGTACGCCGAAGCGGGCACCGGTGGCAGCGGCACGGCCGTGGCGCGTGGCCGGCTGGTCGGCGCCGCGCTGCAGGACGTGGCGGTGATCTTCCGCCAGGCGCCCAAGCGGTCGGGCAGCAGCCACTTCGGCTGCCGGCTGGTGTTCCGGGCCGACAAGACGCTGTTCATCACGCTGGGCGACCGCCAGGCCGACAGCCCCTCGAACCCGACCGCCGACCACGCGCAGAACCTCGCCAGGACGCTCGGCAAGGTGGTGCGCATCCGGCGCGACGGCAGCATCCCCGGCGACAACCCGCGCTTTGCCGCGGCGGGCGCCTTGCCGGGCATCTGGAGCTACGGCCACCGCAATCCGCAGGGTGCGGCGATCCATCCGACCACAGGCGAGCTGTGGCTGGTCGAACACGGCCCGCAAGGCGGCGACGAGCTCAACCGCGTGCTGCCCGGCCACAACCACGGCTGGCCGCTGCGCAGCTACGGCTGCCCCTACGGCTCGTTTCCCGGCGCGGGCTGCCAGGTCGCCGGCGGCACCCACGCGCCCGACTACGACGAGCCGGTGTCGTACTGGGTGCCGACCTCGATCGCGCCGTCGGGCCTGGCCTTCTACAGCGGCGACAAGTTCCCCGAGTGGCAGGGCAACGCCTTGCTCGGCGCGCTGGCCGGCACGGCGCTGTGGCGGGTGGTGCTCGACGGCAACGCCGAGGTCGGGCGCGAGCGCCTGCTGGCGGATCTGGGCGAGCGCATCCGCTGCGTGCGCCAGGGGCCCGACGGCTGGCTCTATCTGCTGACCGACAGCGGCCGGCTGCTGCGGCTGACGCGCTAGCAAGGCGCGCAACTTGCAGCGATCGCGGCATGAACACCTTCATCCGCGTCGCCGAAGTCTGGACCCCCTCGCCGGACGGTTCGCCGCTCGAATGGGCCGGGGGCATTTATGGTGCGGCGCCCGTCTTTGGTGCCATCAGCCGCACCCTTTGTTTCGGTCGCGGCGAGGGACTGCCCGGCCATGCCTGGGACGAGGGCCGGCCGATCCTGCTGCGCCAGTTCGAGGGCTCATATTTCCGCCGCACGAAGGTCGCCCGGGACGCCGGGCTGAACTGCGCGGTGGCCTTGCCGATCTTTCGTGGCACGCAGCTCACCTCGGTGGTGGTGCTGCTGTGCGGCGCGCCCGAGGCGCACGCCGGCGCGATCGAGCTGTGGCACAACGACCCGCGGCTGACCTCCGACCTGACGCTGGCCGAAGGCTATTTCGGCAGCAGCGGCGCCGAGCTCGAAGCGCTCAGCCGCGACACCTACCTGCCCCGCGGCTCGGGCCTGCCGGGCATGGCCTGGCAGCGCGACAGCGCCGTGTTCATGGACCAGCTCGACACGTCGAGCCGCTTCCTGCGGGCCCAGACCGCCGCCACCGCCGGCATCGTGCGCGCCCTGGCGATGCCGTGTTCGACGCGCGACCACCAGAGCTGGATCCTGAGCCTGCTGTCGTCGTCGAGCACGCCGATCGCACGCCGGGTCGAGAGCTGGCTGCCCGACGAATCGGGCCAGGCGCTGACACGCGCCTTCGGCTTCTGCGAGCGCGCGGGCACCTTGGCCGCCGGCGGGGCCAGCCTGGCCGCCGGCACAGGCCCGATCGGACAGGCCTACGCCACCGGCACCGCGGTAGCGCTCGACCCGATCGGGACTGCGCCCGATGGCGCGCCGGGCCTGACCGCCGTGCTGGCGATCCCGCTGCTGTCCGACGACGCCGTCACCGAGGTGCTGGCCCTGTACTTCTGAGGCGCCGTCGCGGCCGCCGCTCTCAGCGCCGCTTGACGCCCACCGAGTAGCGCCCGGTGCCGCCGCTGCGGTCGTAGTGGCGCACCTGCACGAAGTAGTCGCCGGCCAGCAGCGGCGCCGAGATGCGCGGGTTCAGGCCGAAGCCGCTGTCGTCGTCCTCGGCCAGCAGTGCGGTCGCG
Organism: Leptothrix cholodnii SP-6; assembly: GCF_000019785.1. Taxonomy (NCBI): domain Bacteria; kingdom Pseudomonadati; phylum Pseudomonadota; class Betaproteobacteria; order Burkholderiales; family Sphaerotilaceae; genus Leptothrix; species Leptothrix cholodnii. The sequence continues at coordinate 4,825,840 of NC_010524.1, read as the reverse complement.
CTGTTCGGGCCGAACAGCTTCATGTAGACGTCGGTGATGCCCATGGTCTCGATGACGTAGACGCCGTTCGTGTCGGCATGGAAGCGGAACAGGTCCTCCTCGCCGGCCTTGCCGATGCTCGCGCTGATGCGCGAGGCGCCCACCGTCAGCGGCGTGGCCGCGGGCAGGCCGGGCTGGGTCTTGGGGTACATGCGCGCGCCGGCCACGAACTCGCGGTCCAGCGCCGACAGCACCTCGTTGGCGTGCGTGGCCACGCCGTTGAGCGTCCACTCGGCCGGAAACGCGTACAGCATGATCGAGTCCGGATCGAACTGCGTGCCGTTGATCTGGTCCATCCCGTACTTGAAGAAGACGTTGTGGCGGGTGGTCGCCTCGTCCCAGAAGTTGGGCGGGCCTGCCAGCGAGCGGATCACCGCCTGCTCGTTCCACTGGATGCCACCGGCCGGACTCGAATGTTCGTGCGCCAGTCCGATGGCGTGGCCGAACTCGTGCGCCGCGGTGCCGCCGTCCATGAAACCGAGGTTCATGGTCGCCTGGTTGAACGGGATGCTGCGCGCGTCGGTGCCGAGCATCGACCAGGCACCGTCGTTGCCGTCGTAGCTGATGCGGATCTCGGCCTCGGGCGCGTTGCCGAAGTCGAACTTCAGGTTGCACACCGCCGACCACCAGCCGGCCTGCTCGCGGGTGCGGGCCTGTTCGGCGGCCGTGCCGCCCATGAAGCGCACCCGCAGGGTCGAGCCGTTGATCCACGTCTTGCCCTTGGGCGATATCGCACGCGTGCGCCCGCCGGGGCCGGCGAGGGTGGCCTGCGGGCGCAGCAGGTCACGCGGCAGGATGCGGTCGAAGCAGCATTTCGGAGCAGCCATGGCGATCTCCTCTTTCATCGGTTTCAGGGGTGCGATCACTGTGTCGGAACACCCGCCTCGACGACGTGAGCGCTTGTAACGCGTTGACCAAAGACACATCGGGACGGGCCACCCTGACGGCCACGCGGCCGGCCCGCCTTGCGTTGCACGCGGCAAGGGCGGGGTGTATAAAAGCCCGAGACCCTCGCTTTCACCACCCACGGGCTGTACAGGAGGCTGACATGCGCAGACGGATCTACTGGCTCATACCCGACCTGGCCAGCGCGCGCCGGACGATGGACGATCTGCTGCTGGCGCGCATCGCCGAACCTCACATCCACTTCGTGGCCCGCGACGGCGCCGACATGGACGGGCTGCACGCGGCCAACCTGCTGCAGACCTCCGACATCGTGCGTGCCGCGCAAGCCGGCCTGGTGGCGGGCGGGGCGGTGGGCGCGATCGCCGGCGCGGTGGTGGCGGTGTTCCTGCCGGTGATCGGCGAGACGCCGCAGTGGGGCATGGTCGGCGTGCTGGCGGTGGTGGGCGCGGGCTTCGGCGCCTGGTCGTCGAGCATGATCGGCATCTCCACGCCGAGCAACCGGCTGCAGCGCTTCATGACGGCGGTCGAGCAGGGCCAGTACCTGCTGATGGTCGACGTGCCGCGCTCGCGGGTCGACGAGATCGAAGCCAAGCTGCAGGCCCTGCACCCCGAGGCTCATCTCGAGGGCATCGAGCCCAACATCCCGGCCTTCCCCTGATCAGCCGGACGGCGTGGCCGGATCGGCGCCGGGTATCTCGGCGTCGGCCGACCAGCCGGGGATCAGGCCGTAGAAGCGTTCGGGCAGCAAGCGCGGCAAGGCCATCAGCTGGCTCGGCGTGGCCGGGCCGACGATGGCGTATTCGGGCTCGGCGGTGTTGCGCTTGAGGGTCTCGAGCACCGGCACGCCGCGGGCATTGCTGACGCTGGCGGCCAGCGGCGCCGGGCCCTTGGCGGCGCGGCGCGTCACCACGGCGATCTCGCCGCTGCGCAGTTGCACCACGTCGCCAGGCGGAAAGATGCCGATCGCGCGCAGCATCGCGGTGGCGATCGGGCTGCCCTGCTCCTGCTGGAACAGCTGGCGCACCGCCACCTGCGGCGCCAGCGCCGGGCGCTGCGCACGCGGGCTGATGTTGGCCATGTAGATGTCGGCCGCACGCAGCACGCGTGCCAGGTCCGAGGCCTCCTTGACGCCGCGCGGGTAGCCGCCGCCATCGCTCTGCTCGTGATGGTCCTCGACGGTGGCCAGCCACTCGGCGTCGGCGATGCCCGAATCGCGCAGCATCTGCGCCGAGCGCTGCGGGTGGCTGCGGATCAGCTCGCGCTGGCGCGTGCTGGGCGGCGTGTCCTGCTCGGCCAGCGTGGCCTGCAGCTCGATGGTCGACACGTTCATCGTCAACGCCGCACGCGTGAGGGTCTGCACCCGCGCGGCGTCCCAGCCGAGCATGCGACCGGTCAGGATGCCCAGCGCCGCCACGTGCAGCGAGTGCGTCAGCGCGTAGAGCGCGAAGCGGCGGTCGTCACGCCGCACGGCGTTGAACAGCGCCACGTCGGGGTCGCGGTCGACCAGCGCGATGACTTCATCGGCCTCGGCTTCGAGTTCGACCCGCAGATCGTGGAACTTGCCGATGCGCCGCTGCAGCGCATCGAACTCCCAGACCTGCTTTTCCCAGCGGTCGAACAGCGTCAGCTTGCGTGCGCTTGGCACCTTGCCGGCGATCGACGCCCCCGCCGCCTCGCGCAGGCGGCGCACCGCCACCACCTGCTCGCGCTCGACCCAGGCGCCGCGCTCGAGCAGCATCGCGAGCTGGTTCTCGGACACCACCGGCTGGCCCTTGCCGAGCAGCAGGCGGGCCTGGGCGTCGAGCACTCGAAACGGCAACGGCTGGCCGAGGGCGATCAGATCGCGCACGTCGTTCAGCGGCACACGTTCAGGTACGGCAGTCATGGTGTCCTCCGTTCAGTCGACGCAGGCACTCGCGGCGCAGCGTTTCCTGCATGCAGGAGTCTCCCACCGTTCGCCGACAGGTTCGTTACGCTGGCGTCCATCGATCCACATCAAGGAGACACGGCATGGCACACACACTCGGCTGGGGCCTGATCGGCGCCAGCAACATCGCCCGCGAATGGATGATCGGCGCGATGCGCGCCCAACCCGGCAACGCGGTGGTGGCGGTGATGAGCAGCATCGCCGAGCGCGCCGCCGGCTACGCCGCCGCGCACGGCATCCCGGCGGCCTGCGACCACATCGACGCCCTGCTGGCCGACCCGGCGGTGGACGCGGTCTACATCAGCACCACCAACGAGCTGCACGCGCGCCAGGCCATCGCCGCGGCCCGCGCCGGCAAGCACGTGCTGTGCGAGAAGCCGCTGGCGCTCAACCTGGCCGACGCACACGCCATCGTGGACGCCTGCCACGCGGCCGGCGTGGTGCTCGGCACCAACCACCACCTGCGCAACGCCGCCACCCACATCGCGATGCGCGACCTGGTGCGCGCCGGCGCGATCGGCCGGCCGCTGTTCGCGCGCGTGTTCCACGCCGTGCACCTGCCGCCGCACCTGCAACGCTGGCGCATCGACAAGCCCGAAGCCGGCGCGGGCGTGATCCTCGACATCACCGTGCACGACGCCGACACGCTGCGTTTCCTGCTCGACGCCGAACCGGTCTCGGCGGTGGCGCTGACGCCGCCGTCGACGATGGCGCACGGCGCGATCGAAGACGCCGTGATGGCCGCGCTGCAGTTCGACAACGGCGTGCTGGCCCAGCTGCACGACGCCTTCACCGTGCCGCACGCCGGCACCGGCATCGAGCTGCACGGCACGGCCGGATCGATCGTCGGCCGCGACGTCATGACGCAGCGCCCGATCGGCGAGGTGCGGCTGCGCAATGCCGAGGGCGAGCGGGTGATCGAGGTCGTGCCGCACAACCTCTACGAGCGCTCGCTGGCCTGCTTCAACGACGCCGTGTTGGGCCGCGGACAGCCCGCCGCGACCGGCGACGACGGCCTGCGCTCGCTCGCCACCGCGCTGGCGGTGATGGAGGCGGCACGCAGCGGCCAGCGCAGCGCCGTGCAGCTGGCCTGAAGCCGGCCCTCAATCGACCGTCAGCACCCGCCGGCTCTCGAAACGGCGAGGCGCGCCGCTGACCGGATCGGTGAACGCGATCGAGCGCGCCAGCAGCTGCAGCGGCCGGCTGTAGTCGGGCTGGGCGCCCTCGGCCAGATCCGGCTGCAACACCGGGTAGATCCGGTCGCCGCGGATCGGCAAGCCCAGCGCCGCCATGTGGGCGCGCAGCTGGTGTTTCTGCCCGGTCCGCGGGCGCAGGCGGTACAGCGCCAGCGGCTCGGCCGCAGCCACCCGCCGGATCAGCTCGATCGACGTCTGCGCATTCGGCTCGCCGGCCACCTCGGCCATCTGCATGAAGGCGTCGGCGCGCTCCTGCAGCCGGCTGCAGCGCGTCAGCGGCAGCGCCAGATCGGCGCGCCACGGTGCGACCGCCTCGTAGACCTTCTCGACCGAACGATCGCGCAGCAGCGACTGATAGGCGTGGCGGGTCGCCGGCTGCACGGTGAACAGCACCACGCCGGCGGTCTCGCGGTCGAGCCGGTGCATCGGCACCAGCGTGTCGATGCCGAGCTGGCGCTTCAGGCGCACCAGCAGCGTCTCCTGCACGTAGCGGCCCTTGGGCGTCATCGGCAGGAAATGCGGCTTGTCGACCGCCACCAGATGCGCGTCCTGGAACAGCACCTCCGCCTCGAACGGGATGCGCGGTTCGGCCGGCAGCGCGCGCCAGTACCAGAGCCGGGTGTGCGCCACATGCGGCGCGTCGGGCGGCAGCGGCCGACCGTCGACGGCCAGCACGTCGCCTGCGGCCATGCGCTCGCGCCATTGATCGGCGGTCAGCACCGGCAGGCGCTCGGCCAGGAAGTCCGCCGCGCCGGGCCACGCGCCGGGCAGCGTGGCGACGCAGCTCGGGCCGACGCCGTCGCGCGTGGGCGGTCGCCAGGCCGGCTTGGGGCGGCTCACCGCGAGGCCTGCCGCAGCCTCGGGGCGTCGGCCGGCTGCGACGCGCCCCGTACGTCGGCCCGCGACATGAATCGGTGGAGGCCGTGCAGCCGGGGGCCGGCATCGGCTGCGGAGGGAGCGACGGGTTCGAACATGGTGGCGATTGTCGCCATCCGCGCCGCGGGTATCGCGACCTGCCGGAGTGAGCCCGATCGGGCGTCTAGAGGTTGCCGACTAGACTTTGCTGCACTGCAACAAAACACTTGCACTCGCCTCGTCGAGCCCTCATACTTCATTCCATGCTGCAGTGCAGCAAAACAGATCAACCCGATCGCAACACCTGGAGTCTGACCATGACCAATCCCGCTGAACAGATCGCCGCCGCCAACAAGGCCGCCCTCGACAACCTCGTCACGCTGACCCAGCAAGCCTTCAAGGGCATCGAGCAGCTGGTCGAGCTGAACATGCAAGCCGCCCGTTCGTCGATCGACGACAGCGTCGAAAAGGCCAAGGCCGCCCTGGGCGCCAAGGACCCGCAAGAATTCATGACCAGCCTGCAAGCCAACCTGCAGCCGGCACAGGACAAGGCCGTGGCCTACGGCCGCCAAGTGGCCGACATCGCTGCCGCCACGCAAGCTGAAGTCAGCAAGCTGGCCGAAGCGCAGGTCAAGGCCGTGCAGGAGCAGTTCCAGTCGCTGGTCGACACCGCCGTCAAGAACGCCCCGGCCGGCAGCGAGTCCGCCGTGGCCGCCGTCAAGAGCGCCATCGCCAACACCACCGCCGCTTTCGACAGCGTGCAGAAGGCTGCCAAGCAAGCCGCCAGCGCCGCTGAAGCCAACTTCAAGCAGCTCAGCGCCACCGCTGAAAACACCGCCAAGGCCGCCGCCGAAGCCGTGAAGAAGAGCACCAAGCGCTGAGCGCATGAATCTCCTCGGGTTCTGACGAGCGAGTTTCGTCGGCAACCCTTGAAGCCCGGCAACTGCCGGGCTTTTTTTCGTCTGCGCATCGGACGACGCCGAGCCGCCCGGCACCCGGTTTCAGGGCATCGCCGGCTCGACGCCACCCTCGCCCGGATGCCGCATGCGCCGGATGTCGCGCTGCGGCGGCGCGCCGAACAGCCGGCTGTAGTCGCGGCTGAACTGCGAGGCGCTTTCGTAGCCCACCCGAGCGGCGGTGCTGCCGGCGTCGAGGTCGTGGCTGAGCATCAGCTGCCGCGCCTCCTGCAGGCGCAGCTGCTTCTGATACTGCAGCGGGCTCATGCCGGTCAGGCCGCGAAAGTGCTGCCGGAAGGTCGACGGGCTCATGTGCACGCTGGCGGCCAGATCATCGATCCGCACGTCGCCGGTGAAGTTCTGCTTGAGCCACGCCATCGCGCGCGCGATCTGATGGCTGGGCGAGCCCGCCGCCAGCAGGTGGCGCAGGTAGGGGCCGTGCGGGCCGCACAGCAGGCGCAGCATGATCTCCTGCCGGATCAGCGGCGCGACATGCGCGATCAGCTGCGGCTCGCCCAGCAGCCGGACCAGGCGGATCAGCGCGTCGAGCAAGGGCGCTTCGGTCTCACACCGCGAGATCGCGCGCGGCGCCGGGTCGCGCGGCAGGGGTGGCCGATCCATCTCGGCGGCGGCCTGCACCAGCGCGCGTGCATCCAGCGTCAGCACCAGCCCCAGGAACGGCCGCGCCAGGTCGGCCCGGGTGACCTGCCCGATCACCGGCAGATCGACGGCAGTCAGCAGCGACTGGCCCGGCCCGTAATCGATCACCTGCTCACCGGCCGTGACCTGCTTGCCACCCTGCGCGACGACGGTCAGCCCGAGCGCATAGATGCAGGGCGTCGGCTCGGTCTTGAGGCTGCTGCGGAAGAGCGTCAGGTCGGGCAGTTCGGTCAGGCAAGGGCCGTCGTTTCGGGCAATTCGGCCGATCTCATGGGCCAGGGTATCGATGGGCATGGTCAGCCTGTGGAGGTGGATTCCTGTCGCATTCACTCGGCCGGCACGTGAATCTCGCGCGCGTGCCGCCAGCGGCACTTTACCGCCGACGGTATCGAGCCATGGGATGCATGACGACGAAGCCTCGAAAAAGGCAAGACATGAATCAGAACCGGCAAGCTCGCCGCCGGCTCGCCGCAGACACTTCGCCGCATCGACGCACTTCCGGATCCCCTCCGCCATGAGCAAGCTCAACGTCAACGGCCGTGAGCACACGGTCGACACCGACCCGGCCACCCCCATCCTCTGGGCCCTGCGCGACACGCTGGGCTTGACCGGCACCAAGTTCGGCTGCGGCGCGGCGCTGTGCGGCGCCTGCACCGTGCACCTGGACGGCCAGGCGATCCGCTCGTGCATCACGCCGATCTCGGCCGCCGAGGGCAAGCAGATCCGCACCATCGAGGCCACCACCGACGGCAGCGACCGGGTCGGCGCCGCGGTGCACGCGGCCTGGGTCCAGCACGACGTGGCGCAGTGCGGCTACTGCCAGAGCGGCCAGATCATGAGCGCGACGGCGTTCCTGAAATCACTGCCACGTGGCAAGCAGCCCAGCGCCGCCGAGATCGACACGGCCATGGCCGGCAACATCTGCCGCTGCGGCACCTACGCCCGCATCCGCGCCGCGGTGGCCGATGCCGCCCAAGCCCTCGCCTGAAGGACGCCACCATGTTGCACCACATCGATCCCATCGAAATGCCCGGCGCGGTGCAGCACCTGCTGGCCCGTGAACAGGCCGATCAGGCCACCCCGCTGCCGCGCCGCAGCTTCCTGAAGCTGGCCGGCGTCGGCGGCCTGGCGCTCGGTGCCTTTCCTCTTCTGGCCACGGCACAGGCCAGCGCCGCAGCGACCGCACTGAAGCCGACCCAGCAGCCGTCGGCCTTCGTGCAGATCGCGCCCGATGGCGAGGTCACGGTGACGATCAACCGGCTGGAGTTCGGCCAGGGCGTGCAGACCGCGTTGCCGATGATCCTGGCCGAGGAGCTCGATGCCGACTGGCGCCTGGTGCGCAGCCGCCACGGCTCGGGCGACGCGGCCTACGTCGACCCGCTGTTCGGCATGCACCTGACCGGCGGCTCCAACTCGGTCAAGAACAGCTACACGCAATACCGCGAACTCGGCGCCCGCGCCCGGGCCATGCTGCTGGCGGCCGCCGCGACGCGCTGGAACGTCGACGTCGCCACGCTGCGCACGCAGGCCGGCACGGTGCTGGGGCCCCAGGGCCGCAAGGCGACTTACGGCGAACTGGCCGAAGCCGCGATGGCGCTGCCGGTGCCCGAGAAGGTCACGCTGAAGGATCCGAAGGACTTCCGCATCATCGGCCGCGCCACCACGCGCCTGGATGCCAAGGCCAAGAGCAGCGGGCGTCAGGACTTCGGCATCGACGTGCGCCTGCCCGGCCAGCTCACCGCCGTGGTCGCGCACCCGCCGGTGTTCGGCGCGAAGCTCGCGTCGGTCGACGACAGCGCGGCGCGCGCCGTCAAGGGCGTCAAGGCCGTGCTGCGTGTGCCGCTGGACCGTGGCGCCGAAGGCATTGCCGTGCTGGCCGACGGCTACTGGCCGGCCAAGCAGGGCCGCGACGCGCTGAAGCTGCAGTGGGACACGTCGGCGGTCGAGAAGGTCGACAGCGAACGGCAGCTGGCGCAGTACCGCGCGCTGGCCGGCCAGCCCGGTGCACGCGCCTTCGACGCCGACATGGCGCCGCTGGCCACGGCCCCGCAGCAGCTCGAAGCCGAGTTCGTCTTTCCCTATCTGGCGCATGCGCCGATGGAGCCGCTGAACTGCACCGTCGAGCTCGGCGACGACCGCGCGACGCTGTGGGTCGGCTCGCAGATGCCCGGCCTGGACGGCGCAGCCGCCGCACGCACGCTGGGCCTCAAGCCCGAGCAGATCAAGGTCAACGTGCAGATGGCCGGCGGCGGCTTCGGCCGGCGCGCGATCCCGAGCAGCGACTATGTGATCGAGGCCTGCCAGGTCGCCAAGGCGGCGCGCAGCGCCGGCCTGAACGCGCCGGTGCGCCTGCTGTGGAGCCGCGAGGACGACATCAAGGGCGGCTACTACCGCCCGATGCACCTGCACCGCGCCCGTGTCGGCTTCGACGCGCAGGGCCGCGTGCTGGCCTGGGATCACGTGATCGTCGGCCAGTCGATCACCACCGGCTCGCCCTTCGAAGGCTTCATGGTCAAGAACGGCATCGACGCCACCGCCACCGAGGGCATGCGCGACCCCTACGGCGTGCCGATGCGCCTGACCGTGCACCACCCCAAGCTCAACGTGCCGGTGCTGTGGTGGCGCAGCGTGGGCTCGACCCACACCGCCTTCGTGATGGAGACGCTGCTCGACGAGATCGCCCGCGCCACCAAGCAGGACCCGGTGGCCTACCGGATGCGCCTGTTCGGCGACAAGCACCCGCGCCACCGCACCGCGCTGCAGCTGGCGGTCGACCAGAGCGGCTACGGCAAGAAGCGGCTGCCGGCCGGCCGCGCCTGGGGCGTGGCGGTGCACGAGTCGTTCTCGACCGTGGTCGCCTACGTCGTCGAGGCCTCGCTGCGGGACGGCAAGCCGGTGCTGCAGCGCGTGACGGCCGGCGTGCACTGCAACCTGGCGGTCAACCCGCGCAGCATCGAGGCACAGGTGCAGGGCGCGGCGCTGATGGGCCTGGGCATGTGCCTGCCCGGTGCGGCCATCACCTTGAAGGACGGTGTCGTGCAGCAGAGCAATTTCGGCGACTACGCCGTGGCGCGCATCACCGACATGCCGGCCTTCGAGGTCCACGTCGTGCCGAGCGCCGACGCGCCCACCGGCATGGGCGAACCCGGCCTGCCGCCGCTGGCGCCGGCCTTCGCCAACGCCGTCGCGCAGCTGACCGGCAAGCCGCTGCGCGAACTCCCGTTCAAGCTGGCCTGAGCGCGATGGAAGACCTCGACACCCGCGTCCTGCGCACCACGCTCGGCTGGCAGGCCGCCGGCCTGCCGGTGGTGCTCGTCACCGTCGCGCGCACCTGGGGCTCGTCGCCGCGGCCGCCGGGCTCGCTGATGGCCATCAACGGCCGTGGCGAGACGGTCGGCTCGGTCTCGGGCGGCTGCATCGAGGACGATCTGATCGCGCGCATCCGCGAGGGTGGCGTGCAGGCGGCCTGCGCCAGCGACAAGCCGGCCGTGCTGCGTTACGGCATCTCGGCCGACCAGGCGCATCGCTTCGGCCTGCCGTGCGGGGGAACGGTCGAACTGGTGCTGGAGCCGGTGTCGGCACACAGCCGCGTGCAAGCCTTGTTCGACGCCTGCCAGCAGCGCCGCAGCACCGAGCGGGTGCTGGACCTGCGCACCGGCCAGGTCGAGCTGCGTGAAGGCCGGCGCGACGGCGTGCCGGAACTCACCGACACCCACCTGATCACCCACCTCGGGCCGCAGGCGCGGATCATCGTGATCGGCGCCGGCGACCTGTCGCGCTTCCTGTGCCAGATCGCGCTCGGCCTGGGCTTCGAGGTGATCGTCTGCGACCCGCGCGAGGAACAGCGCGCCAGCTGGCGTCTCGACGGCGTGGTGGTCAGCCACGAGATGCCCGACGACCTGATCGTGCGCCTGAAGCCGGACGCGCGCACCGCCGTCGTGGCCCTGACGCACGACCCCAAGCTCGATGACCTGGCCCTGATCGACGCACTGCAGTCCGACGCCTTCTACGTCGGCGCCATCGGCTCGCGCCGCAACACCGCGCAGCGCCGGGCGCGGCTGCACGAGCACTTCGATCTGCCCGAGGCCGCACTGCAAAAGCTGCACGGGCCGGCCGGTCTCCACATCGGCAGCAAGACGCCCGCCGAGATCGCGCTGTCGATCATGGCGCAGGTGGTGGCCGTCAAGAACGGCGTGCGGACGGACGCTCAGCCCCGCTGATGCGCCGGCAGCACCCGGCCCTCGCAGGCGCCGAAACCGATGCGCACGGCGCCGGGTCGGGCGCAATGACCGCGCAGCAGCACGCTGTCGCCGTCCTGCAGGAAGGTGCGCTGCTCGCCGTTGGCCAGCGTCAGCGGCTGCTTGCCGCCGAGCGAAAGCTCCAGCAGCGAGCCCCCTTGTTTCGGGTCGGGCCCCGAGAGCGTGCCCGAGCCCAGCAGGTCGCCGCTGCCGAGGTCGCAGCCGTTGCTGGTGTGGTGGGTGATCAGCTGCGCCAGCGTCCAGTAGGCGTCGGTGAAGTTCGACGCCATCAGGCGCTCGTGCGGCAGGCCGTCGGCGCGCATCTGCGCGGTCTGCAGCCACACCTCCAGCGTCAGGTCGATGTGGCCGGCCGCGCGGTTGGCGGCGCTGTCGAGGTAGGGCAGCGGCTGCGGGTCGCCGGCCGGGCGGCCGAACGGCGCGCGGAACGGCGCCAGCGCCTCGGGCGTGACGATCCACGGCGAGATCGTGCTGGCGAAGCTCTTGGACAGGAAGGGGCCGAGCGGCTGGTACTCCCAGGCCTGCACGTCGCGCGCCGACCAGTCGTTGAGCAGCACCAGGCCGAAGAAATGGTCCTCGGCCTGCTCGATCGCGATCGGCTCGCCCAGCGCATTGCCGCCGCCGATCAGCACGCCCACTTCGAGCTCGTGGTCGAGGCGCCGGGTCGGCGCGTAGACCGGCACCTCGTCGTTCGGGCCCTTGATCTGCCCGTGCGGGCGCACGACGGCATGGCCGCTGGCGCGGATCGACGAGGCCCGGCCGTGGTAGCCGATCGGCACCCACTTGTAGTTGGGCAGCAGCGGGTTGTCGGGGCGGAACAGCTGGCCCACCGTGGTGGCGTGGTGGATGCCGGTGTAGAAGTCGGTGTAGTCGCCGATGCGGCAGGGCAGGCCCAGCTCGACCGCGTCGAGCGCGTGCAGGCACGGCTGCAGCGCGGCCTGTGCGGCGCTGCCCTCGGCCAGCGCGGCCGACAGCGCCGTGCGCAGCGCACGCCGGCCGGCCGCACCGCGGTCCATCAGCGGGTTCAGCGTGCCGGCTTCGGTGCCCTGCAGCGCATCGGCGGCAGCGCCGGTCAGCACGCCGGCCTGCACCGCGGCCAGCAGGTCGATCACCCGATCGCCGATCGCCACGCCGGGGCGCAGCAGCGCGCTGCTGCCGGCGGGGCGGAACATGCCCAGCGGCAGGTTCTGGATCGGGAAGTCGGTGTCCGGCGTGTGGGCGCCGGCCACCCAGCTGCGCAGGGCCGGGTCGTGGCTGGCGTCGATCATGAAAAGCGAGGCCGGGCTCATGCGGGTTGCCCTTGCAGCGGGTCGGCCAGGCCTTGCCAGCAGTCGGCGTAACGGGCCTCGAGCGTGCCGCTGCCCTGCATCGCCCAGGCGGTGGGCACGAAGCGCAGGCGGCTCTCGAGCATGAAGGCCAGGGTGTTGTCGAGTTTCTGCGGCTGCAGCTCGGCCTGCGTGGCGCGCTCGAAGGCCTCGGCGTCGGGCCCGTGCGGCACCATCGCGTTGTGCAGGCTGGCGCCGCCGGGCTTGAAGCCTTCGGGCTTGGCGTCGTATTCGCCGGTGACCAGGCCCATGAACTCGCTCATCACGTTGCGGTGGTACCAGGGCGGGCGGAAGGTGTCCTCGGCCACCAGCCAGCGCGGCGGGAAGATCACGAAGTCGCAGTTGGCCACGCCGGGCGTGTCGCTCGGGCTGGTCAGCACGGTGAAGATGCTCGGATCGGGGTGGTCGTGGCTGATCGAGCCGATCGTCATGAAGTGCGCGGTGTCGTACACGCACGGCGCCAGGTTGCCGTGCCAGGCCACCACGTTGAACGGCGTGGCCGGCTGCAGCGCCTGCCAGAGCCGGCCGCCGAACTTCTTGACGATCTGGTGCGGCAGGTTCTCGGCCTCGAACGCCGCCTGCGGGCTGTGGAAATCGCGTGCGTTGGCCAGGCCGTTGGAGCCGATCGGGCCCAGCTCGGGCAGCCGGAAATGGGCGCCGTAGTTCTCGCAGGCGTAGCCGCGCGAGGCACCGTCGGGCAGCGCCACCTTGAAGGCCAGGCCGCGCGGCAGCAGCGCGATCTGGCCCGGCGCCACGTTCAGCACGCCCTGTTCGGTGGTGATGACGAGCCGGCCGAACTGCGGGATCAGCAGCATCTCGCCGTCGGCGTTGACCAGCGCGCGCTGCGTCATCGAGGTGTTGGCGGCGTAGATCAGCGCGCCCATGCCGACCTGGGCGTCGACGTCGCCGTTGGCGACCACGGTGCGCAGGCCGTCGACGAAATCGGTCGGCGCGTCGGGCAGCGGGAACGGATGCCAGCGCAGCGGATCGGGCGGCGTCACCACGCCAGCGGCGGCGCCGCTGGTCCACAGCGGCTGCCCATGGGGTGACGCATAGGGCTGGTAGCCGCCGGTCACCACCGAGGGCTGGCGGCGATACAGCCAGACCCGCCGGTTGGCCGCGCGCGGCGCCGTGAAGGCGGTGCCCGAGACCAGCTCGGGATAGAGGCCCAGCGGCGCGCGCTGCGGGCTGTTGCGGCCCTGCGGCAGCGCGCCGGCGATGGCCTCGGTGGCGAATTCGTTGCCGAAACCGCCGAGTGCGGTCAGGGTGGACGTGCTCACGGGTGTCGACATCGTCGCGCTCCCTTCAGGTGGTTGACTCGGTGGCGCCGGCATCGGCATCCGCACGGGCCGCAGCCAGCGCCTGCAGCAGCGTCGCCTGGTCACCGATGTGGTTGGCCAGCAGCAGCACCAGGCGGGCGTTGAGGGCGTGGCTCTGTTCGGCGCTCAGGCCGTGGTGGCTGAGGATCAGGGCCTCGTAGAAGTCGTCGGGCGCGCCGAGATGGGGGGTGGTGATCAGGCTCATGGCGGGACTCCGGGGCGGTTCAGGACAGCGCCAGCGCGCGGCTCAGCGCAGCGCGTGCATCGGCGGCGGTGACGGTGCGCCAGCGCGCGCAGACGTGCTGGTCGGGGCGCAGCAGGTAGGTGGTGCCGGGCCGGGCGTCGAAGCGCTGCGCCAGCAGGCCCTGGACGTCGCGCAGCGCACGGGCGCCCGGGGCGGCCTGGCCACCGTCGGCACCCAGGACCTGCAGCACCTGCATCGGCAGCGACCCGTCCGCATCGGCGACGGCCCGCAGCGCGGCGACGGCCTGGGCGGCGCCCTCGCCGTCGAACACCAGCGCGGTGAAGCGGCCCGACGGCAGTTCGCGCAGCAGCCAGGTGGCGCGGCCGTCGGCATCCAGCAGCGGCGCATCGGTGCTCGGCGCACCCGGCACCATCGGGCCGGCGAAGCGGTCGCGGTCGGGCGTGTTCAGCGGCGACGCGTGCAGCGTGGCGGGCACCGAGAGCCGGCCGCTGTTGACCAGCGCACGCGCAAAGGTATGCACCTTGGCCAGGGCCAGCGTGGCGTCGCGGAACAGGCGGCTGATCTCGCTCTTGGGCGTGATGAAGTCGGTGGCGCGGGTCGAGTTCAGGATGTTCTCGTCGGCGGCGTATTCGCGCTCGGGGCCGTAGCTGTCGAGCAGCGCATCGCCGGCCCGGCCTTGCAGCACGTGGGCCAGCTTCCAGGCCAGGTTCTCGCCGTCCTGCACGCCCGAGTTGGCGCCGCGTGCGCCGAAGGGCGAGACGCCGTGCGCCGAGTCGCCGGCAAAGAACACCCGGCCGTGGCGGAAGGCGTCCATGCGCAGGCAGGCGAAGGTGTAGACGCTGGCCCATTCGAGCGCGTGGTCGGCGTCCTTCATGGCGGTCTGCGCCAGCATGGCCTTGACGCGCCGGGCGATGTTCTCCGGGCGCTTCTCGACCTCGGGGTCGGCGTCCCAGCCGAGCTGGAAATCGATGCGCCAGACGTTGTCGGGCTGCTTGTGCAGCAGCACGCTCTGGCCGGGGTGGAACGGCGGGTCGAACCAGAACCAGCGCTCGGCCGGGAAATCGACAGCCCCCACGCCGGCGGCCTTCATCTTCACGTCGGCGATCAGGAAGCGGTCGCGGAAGACGCGGCCGTGGCTCTCCTGGCCGAGCAGCCGGCGCAGGGTCGAGCGCGAGCCGTCGCAGGCGGCCACGTAGTCGGCGGCTAGCCGGTAGGGGCCGTCGGGCGTGTCGATGCTCAGCACGACATGGTCGGCATGCGGCTCGATGCCCGCCACGGCGCTCTTCCAGCGCAGGTCGATCAGCGGCAGCTCGGCGGCGCGCTCGGCCAGGTAACCCTCGACGTAATACTGCTGCAGGTTGATGAAGGCCGGACGCTCGTGGCCGGCCTCGGGCAGCAGGTCGAAGCGGTAGATCTGCTCGGCCTTGAAGAACACCTTGCCGACGTTCCACGACACGCCCTTGTCGACCATGCGCTGGCCGCAGCCCAGGCGGTCGAAGATCTCCAGCGTGCGCTTGGCAAAGCAGATCGCGCGCGAGCCGCTGGACAGGCGGTCGTCGTTGTCCAGCAGCACCACCGGCACGCCCTGCTCGGCCAGGTCGATGGCCAGCGCCAGGCCCACCGGGCCCGCGCCCACCACCACCACCGGGTGGCGCGCGGGTGGCGAGGCGCCATGGTCGCGGGCGCGCCGGTAGGGGAAGACCACCTTCTGGTAGTCGACGGCGGGGCGGTCGGCGGCGGCGGTGGGGGCGGACATGGCGCTCAGCCTTCCAGCGTCTGCCACATCTGCACGTCGCGCTCGGCGGTCCAGATGCGCGGGTCGCGGTGGGCGGTGGCCTCGTCGTAGCAGCGCGTCACGTCGAACGGCATGCAGTGGTCGAAGATCACCCAGTGGCCGTACTTCGGCTTGAGCGCGGCGTAGGTGGCCTTGTAGACCGCGTTCAGGTCGAGGCCGGCGTCCACGCCCTGCTTGACGCTGGTCCAGACGTCGGAGATGAAGGCGCGCGTGCCGGCCAGGCCGGCGGCCACCTGCTCGGGCGTGGTCAGCGCGGCGCCACGGCCGGGCACCAGCGCCACCGGCTGCAGCGCGGCGATGTTGTCGAGCGTGGCCGGCCAGTCCTGGAAGTAGGCGTCGCCGGCGTAGGGCGTGGCGTCGAACTCGACCAGGTCGCCCGAGAACAGGATCTTCTGCGACGGGATCCACGCCACCGTGTCGCCCTTGGTGTGGCCGCGGCCGAGCTGGATCAGCTGCACCTCGAGCTGGCCCAGCCAGATGCTCATGCGGCCCTCGAAGGTCATGGTCGGCCAGGTCATGCCCGGCGGCACCGATTCGACCGCCTGGAACAGCCGCGGGAAGCGGCCGATCTCGCTGGCCTTGTCCTGCTCGCCGCGCTCGACGATCAGGTCGTAGGTGTCGCGGCTGGCGACGATGTGCTGGGGCGCGTAGCCGCTGGCACCGAGCACGCGCACCGCGTGGTAATGGCTCAGCACCACGTACCTGATCGGCTTGTCGGTGACGGTGCGGATGTGGCGGATGACGTCCTGCGCCATCACCGGCGTGGCCTGGGTGTCGATCACCATCACCGCGTCGTCGCCGATGATCACGCCGGTGTTCGGGTCGCCTTCGGCGGTGTAGGCGTAGGCGTTGTCGCTGAGCCTGGTGAAGCTGACCTTCTTGACCTCGAGGTCGGCCTGGCTGGCGAAGGCTTTGGTGGGGGCGTTGCTCATGGGGGTTCCTGCTGGCTGAAGGGCGGCGGCCCTGAACGGATGCTCGGAGAATCGAATAACTGATTCCGCAATGTCTAACTCTTGTCGGATGCTAGCAAACCGAGTTGTCAATGTCTAATTGATTTGACCCAGCGCAAACCCGGCCCCCGTCATCACGGCCAGCGCTGCGGCCGCACAATCGAGCCCCGCCCCAACGCCGACGACGACCCACGCCATGCCCGCCCGCGAACCCAAGCTCCCTGCCGATCCGGATGCGGCCGCCGCGGCCCTGGACGGCGCCACCCCGCGCGAGCAACGCGGCATCCAGAGCGTGGAAGTCGGCGGGCAGCTGCTGCGCGCCCTGGCCCACTACGGCCGGCCGATGCCGCTGAAGGACCTGGCCCGCGAAGCCGGCATGGTGCCGGCCAAGGCGCACCCCTACCTGGTGAGCTTCGGCAAGATCGGGCTGGTCGAGCAGGACAAGGTCAGCGGCCGCTACGGCCTCGGGCCCCTGGCCCTGCAGCTCGGGCTGATGAGCCTGCAGCAGGCCGACCCGGTGCGCATCGCCGCGCCGCTGCTGCCCGAACTGGCGCAGCTCACGGGCGAGACGGTGGCGCTGGTGGTGTGGGGCAACCGCGGGCCGACCATCGTGGTGGTCGAGGAATCGCCGCAGGTGCTGCACGTCAACATGAACCACGGCACGGTGTTCTCGATCGCCGACACGGCGTCGGGCCGCCTCTACGGCGCCTACCTGCCCAAGGAGCTGGTGCGGCCGATGTACGAGCAGCAGCGCCGCACCGCCGAGCGTGGCAGCCTGCCCACCTGGACGGAATTCGCCGCCACGCTGGAGGCCGTGCGCGCGCAGGGCATGAGCCGCTCCGAAGGCACGGTGGTGGCGGGCGTGAGCGCGCTGTCGGCGCCGGTGTTCGACCACCGCGGCCAGATCGTGCTGGCCGTCACCTGCGTCGGCACCTCCGCCGCCTTCGACAGCCGCTGGGACGGCCCGGTGGCCCTGGCGCTGCGCAGCTGCGCGGACAGGGTGTCCGAGCGGTTGGGCTGGCGGCCTCAGCCTTGACACGCCAGACGGTGGCTCAGTCGGCCCTCAGACCCAGTCGCTCCACCACCAGCGCCCACCGGGCGGCTTCCCGGTGCATGCGTGCCGCGGCCTGTTCGGGCGTGTTGGGGACGAACTCCAGGTCCATCGCGAGCATCTTGTCGCGCACCTCGGCCTGGGTCAGCACCGCGCCGAAGGCCTCGTTCAAGGCGGCCACGACGGCCGGGGGCGTGCCCCTGGGTGCCAGCAGCAGCTGACCGAACGTGGCCTCGTAGCCGGCAATGCCCGCCTCGCTCATCGTCGGCAACTCCGTCGCAATGGGCGAGCGCCGGGCCGTGGTGACGGCCAGGCCCGTCAGCTTGCCGCTCTTGACGTGGGGCATGACCACCGGCGTGGACAGAAAGCCGCACTGCACGGCGCCACCCATCAAGTCCTGCAGGGCGGCATGGGGCCCTTTGTAGGGAATGTGCGTCATGCGCAGGCCCGTTGCCGCCAGGAACATCTCCGCGGCCAGATGGCCTGGCACGCCCTGCCCGCCCGATGCATACGACAGGTCGTGCGACCTGGCGTGGGCCACCAGTTCCGACACCGTCCTGACCGGCACCGCGGGATGGCACACCAGGGTCTGGGCCGAGTTGGCCAGATAGATGACGGGCACCAGGTCCACGTCGGCCTTGAACTTCAGGTTCCGATACAGGCGCGGGTTGACGGTGGCCACGGTGTCCACCGTCACCAGCAGCGTGTGGCCGTCGGGCGCCGACCGTGTCACGGCCTCGGCGGCGAGATTGCCGCCGGCGCCCGGCCGGTTCTCGATGATCAGCGGCTGCCTGAACGCCGCCTGGAACGGCCCGTCCACCAGCCGGACGATGACATCGAGCGACGACGGCGGGAACGCCGAGATCACGCTCACCGGCTTGCCCGGCCAGCCTTGCGCCCAGGTGGTGCTGGCCACGGAGGTGGCCAGCGCAAGGGCCGCCGCAAGAATGAATCGGGTCGAACGCATGGGCACCTCCGGTTGGCAATCAGGTGATCGGAAGGACGGGCTCAAGGCTTTGCCTGACCCTGGGCACCATTGGGTCACAACGGCGTGCGCCCCGTAAGATGGCCGCGGCACATGGGCCATAACCGGGAGCTATGGATGAGGCTTGCGCAGATTCGCGACTTCCTGGCCGTGGTCGAATCCGGCAGCATTTCCGCCACCGCCCGAATGCTCGGGGTCTCGCAGCCCGGGCTGACCAAGAGCCTGGGGGCACTGGAGGCCGAACTGGGTGCGTCGCTGCTCAAGCGCACGCCCAGCGGCGTCACGCTGACCCGACTGGGGCAGGCCTTCCATGTGAGGGTGCGCGCCGGCTACGCCGAGTTCGCGAAGGCGCAGGAAGAACTGGCGCGCGGCGGCCAGACCCAGGTGGCACTCGGGTTCGGCCCTTTTTTCGCAGCGCAGATCGTGCCGCAGGCGGTGATGATCTTCCGCGAGAAGTTTCCGGACGTGCAGTTGCGCCTGGTGGAGGGCCTCGGGCATGCAACGCGCCCGCTGGTGCGCGACGCGACCCTGGACATGACCTTGGCGCCGCGCGCGCCGAGCGTCCGTGACGACCCGGCCATGCGCTTCAAGCCGATCGCGCACCTCGACCAGATCGTCGTCGCACGCCGGGGCCACCCGTTGGCGCAGGCGCGTTCGGCCGCCTCGCTCGCCAGTGCCGAGTGGCTGTGCATCGTGCGGCGCGACGTGACGGCCGAGGCGCTGCGTGCGCTCGGTGTGCCCGAGCCCCGGCGGATCACGGAATGCGAGTCGTTCAGCGCCATGCACACGCTGCTCGCCGGATCGGACATGCTGGCCGTGGTGCAACACCCTTTCCTGGACATGCCGCAGGTCGGGCAGGCGATCCAGGAGATACCGATCGCGCAACGCATGCCAGGGCTGACGGTGGGCCTGCACATGCGCGCCGACGCACCGCTGTCCAAACCCGCTGCCGCGCTGGCCCGACTGGTGTCGGACATCGGCCGCAAGCTGCTGCAGAAGGGCTGAGCCAGCTGGCGGCGGCGTCGATGTGGCGCCACCGCACGCTCACGAGCTGACCATGCTCCCACCCCCCGCATCAGCCTCTCGCACAGGCTTGAGCTTTCTCAGGAAGGTCGGGGCCACGGTCCAGTGCTGCATGGTTTCAGTGATGACCGTGACCGACTTGCGGTTGTACTTCGTGATGACGCCGAACAGGACCGGGTGCCCGTCCGGCTGGAACGACACGCGCTCGCCAAGGCTGAATTCCAGCATGGCCGCATGCGCGCGCATCTGCTGAAGGAACTTCAGGCGAGCGACGATGCGGTTGTTCAGGTCGACCAGTTCGTGCTCGGTCAGCTTGTCGATGTCGATGGCCACGGGACGGCTCCTCTGGTTGGCGGGAACCGGCATCGTACTGATCGTTGGGCTGGGCGCCCTCGACAACTTGATCAAACTTGATTCGTCGTTCCACCAGCCCCATAATCGATCGGCTATGCAGCGAGTGCTTCAACCAGAACCCATCCGCGCCGCCCTGGCTGCCAAGGGGTGGGATCAGAAACAGCTGGCGCAGACGATCGGTGTCAGTGCCCAGGCCGTCACCAACTGGATGAAGGGGGAAGATTTCCCCCGGCCGGCCACCCTTCTCAAGCTCGCGACAGCCTTGTCGCTCAGCTTTGACGAGCTGGTGCATCTGCCGCAACGGGACGAACCGATCATCGCGTTCCGCAAGAAGACGGGCACCAAGACGACCGACGAACATGTGCTGCGGGCCAAGGCGATGGGCGCCCTGCTCAAGCCTCTGGTGCCGTTTTTGCCCCCGCGCAAGGCCCTGCGCACCCAGATCCCATCGGCCTCGACCGAGTACGAACTTCTGCAGAACGCAGCAGCATCGGTGCGCGCGAAGTTGGGCATCGGCGCTGAGTCGGTGCTGACCTACGAGCGTCTCATCGCCGAGTTCGACGCCAACGATGCGGTGCTCATCCCGGTGATGTGGGGAAAGAAAGACCGTCACGAAAACGCCTTGCACATCCTGCTGCCTGGCGATCAAGTAACGTTCATCTACTTGAACCTCGACACCCATCTCGAAGACTTCAAGTTCTGGATGGCGCATGAGCTGGCGCACGTCTACACGCCCGACCTCGCCGGCAAGGACGCGGGAGAAGACTTCGCGGATGCGTTCGCGGGCAGCCTGCTGTTCCCGCGTGAACTGGCCCGGCATGCGTATGCGGAGGCCAGCCGTGCCCCGACCGCTGCGGCCGAAATGCAGGCGCTGCAACAGTTTGCGCATCAGCACATGATCTCGCTGTTCACCGTCTACACACAGGTGAGCCGGCATGCGACGGCTGCAGGATTGCGGCCCCTGCGAGTGGCAGACAAGAGCATCCACGCGGTGCGCAACAGCGGACGCGGTGCGCTGGTCAGCCAGGCATTGTTCGAGCCGATGCCGCCCGATCCGTCGACCTACATCGCCGCGGCTCACAACGTCTTTCAGTCGGCGTTTTTCCCGGCCCTGCGACGCATGCTGCACGAACGCGGCACCGGGGTCGGCTACGTTCAACAACTGCTCGATGCGTCGATCGCCGATGCGCAGGCCCTGCACACCGAGTTGATCCGTTGACGCTGGTCCTGCTCGACACGAACGCCTATCTCAGGCTGGCCAAGCGGGTGCGGCCGATGCTGGGAGTTCGTTTCGGCCGGAAAGACTACGTGCTGACCATCCTGCGCGATGTCGAGGACGAAGTGCATCGCAGCAGCCGATTGCGCTCGAAGTTTCCCTGGTTCGAGCAGGGCGATCTGCGCACGGAACGCCTGTCCAAGCAGGTGCGCCTGAGTGCTGCGGAAAAGCAGCAACTGGCCGATGCCCAGAGCGTGCTGCACGGCTACGTGCTGTCCGACATGGACCGCTACATCGGAGGCGGGCGTTCGCCGCCGTCGTCGACCGATTGCCGTGTGCTGGCCTTCGGGC
The DNA here is from genome assembly GCF_000019785.1 of Leptothrix cholodnii SP-6. Lineage (NCBI taxonomy): Bacteria > Pseudomonadati > Pseudomonadota > Betaproteobacteria > Burkholderiales > Sphaerotilaceae > Leptothrix > Leptothrix cholodnii. Next base: position 4,804,471 of record NC_010524.1, on the reverse strand, counting down.
AGATCCGCCCGGCCATCGTCGTGACCGACGACCTTGGCATGCACCTGTTGGCCCACGACTTCGAGATCGCGGTCTGGCACGGCTGGGAACTGCTCGCGAAGATGCGCACGGCCAAGGTCGTTGACAACGACCTCATCCGCGAGATCTACGCCGCGCTGGAGCGCAACGGTGATCTGACGGACACCTGGAAGGCCGTCCGGCACACCGAGTTCGCCAGGATTTTCGGCAAGGGGCCGACAGCGTGATGCACAAGCCGCCCATGCCAAAGAAGGCACCCGAGCGAGGCCGCTGGTCAGATTTCGAAGACGAATTCCATCGCCTGCTCGGCCGCCTTGTGCACACGACCGCGCGACTCGATTTCCACATCGGCCTGCAGTTGCATGGCCTCGGGCCGTTCTACGGGGTCGAGGTGGCCGATGCGCTGGACCCTGTGAAATCGAAGATCAGTTGCCGCCTGAAGAAGCTGCGGCAGGTCCTTCGACATGCGCTGAAGGATGCGCCCGCACCTGTTCAATCGGACTTCAAAGCCTGGTTCGATCGGGTGGATTTCGCCCGGGCGATCCGCAACGACTACGTGCACGGGCGCTGGGCAGCGCCGGGACCGCTGAAGTTCAAACCGCCGGGACGGCTGATCGACGCCGAGCCGCTGCTGGCGTTTGTCCCACTGGGTTGGGATATGCGGCCTGATCGGCCCGACCCGAGCATCGTGATGACGATCGAAGAACTGGCTGCGCAGGTCGAGGAAGCCGACGCATTGAGCCTGGATTTCATGAACCTGCTCGATCGCCATGTCTTGTTCATGGCGCCAGGCTCACGAGGCTGACCATGGGCGACAAGACAGAAGCCGGCACCATCGAGCGCGACCGGGCCGAGACGACCTGGTCGACGTGGGCCGCTGCTTCATCGTGATCGGGGCGGCGATGGACCGGGTTGCGCCGTGCGCACGCACGATTCGGCGCACTTCATGGATCGAGTCAACGGTATCCATGTCCGCTAGCGAGCGTCGCCGGCGGACCATCCGGTGTTCACCGGCTTGGTCCAGAGCCCGGCGCAGGTCATCGCTGGTGGAAGCCAGTGCCATCACGTCTGCGTGGGCCACGAATTCAAGGGCCTGATGATGGCGATGGACAGCATCAACAGCCGATGGGGCCAGGGCTCGATCAAGCGCGCCGGCGGCCGGATCGGTGACATGCCGCGAGCGTGGGGCATGAAGCAGGACCGCAAGACGCCCGGCTACACGACCGAATGGGCCGTCATCCCACCGGCATCGACTGGCCGTCCTTGAGCCGCAGCCAGCCGCTGGCGATGCGATAGACGGCCCACACGCCGAGCACGAACAATCCCACCGCCCAGGTGGCGATGCCGATCAGCACGAGGGTCAACGGGATCGACACCAGTGCCACCAGCACCGACCACGCCAGTGCGAACCAGAACGTGCGGATGGCCCAGGTGAAATGCGACTCCAGCCAGGTGCCTTGCGCCTCACCGCGTTTCACGTAACTGATGATCACCGCGATGATCGATGGCCAACCGAAAAGGAAGGATCCGACGATGCTGGCAGCACCGAACGCCCCGATCCCCAGGCCCAGCGCATGCAGCGCGTAAACGATGTGCATGCTCCGGACAAGAGCGGTGCGGACACCGACGTCGGTCACCTGGTTCATGCGCAGGGCCCTCCTGTGACATAAAGGGCGATTGTGGCTTCTGCTCGAGAACACCCCGCCCAGCCAGGCGGGCCCTTCGGCCCGCCTGGCCAATCCATCGATCAAACCACGACGATGTTCACCGGCGCGGTCCAGAGCCCGGCGCCGGCGATGCCGATGCCGCGCACGCGTACCCACAACGACTGCATCAGCGGCAGATCGCTCAAGATGATGCGCGTGCTGCTCAGTGCGGTCAGTGCGTGTTGCCAGCCGGCATCCTGCGTCGGGTCGCCCAGGGTAATCTGCACCTCGTAGCTGCCTGCGCCGGCCACGCGGTTGACGCGCACGGTCAGGCTGCCGCGATGTGGGCCGTGCTGGACCTTGAATCCCTCGGGGGCCAGCAACGGCTCGACGCTGCTGGTGCGGACGGGATCGCGGCGCAGGTCATAGCCGGTGGAAGCCAATGCCGCCGCGTCGCCGTGGGCCACGAACTCGAGGTAGGGCGCCAGTTGCCGCAGCATCGCGGTGAGCGCCAGGCGTCTCTCGTTGCGCAGTCCGATCTGGACGATGTCCTGGGTTCTGCTGGCGTGATACGCATTGCGATAACTGTCATTGGCCGCGGTCAATGTCGCCTGCGCAGGCGCGGGCGTCGGCCATGGCTCGGGGAAGCGCGGATTGCCGGTCAGTACCGCAATGATCAGCCCGGCCTTGGTCTGGAAATCGGCCTCGCTGAGACGCTCGAAGTTGAGGATCAGTTTCGGTTGCATGACATCTCCCAGTGGTTGGAGATTTCATTGTTCGAGATGCGGCCTTGATAACGGACACCCCCAAAAGAGGGAACCGGCATGATGAATCGCGATTTCCGTCACGAATCAGACGGTTCAGAGGGGGGGGGGGGGTGCAGCGGAAGCCGCGCGAGCGATGCCCAACGTTGACGGCTCTTCAATTACGTCGGTAGCTCTTCGCCCCCGAATCGCTGTAGCAGTACACCCCGCCGCGAGGCCCGACACACATCTGCCGATTGCGACACAGGCAGTCATCGGTGGCGGGTGAGATCGTCATCTCGGATCGCCCGCCCGCCGACATGGAACAGGCCTTCTTCGAGCCGCTGATCGAGCCGTCGTTGCAGACGAAGGTCGATCCGGCGCAGTGAGAGACGCCGCCCTTCTTGCCGGAGCATGGTTGGTTGGTTGCAGAGGCACCCAAGGCTGTCGATGCAAGGGCAATGGCCAGAAGCCACCGGAGCGCCGTGGCAGAGATCCGGATCAGTGGCGCGGCGCGGTCGAGCACGATTGCTCCATCACTTTTTGATCGCAGCGGGCCATCTTCGGTTCCACATCATGGGTCGCAGGTGGGCACTGTGCCACTCGTCGAGCTTCCTGCCGCGTGATTCACGAAACGGGCAAGTCGTTGGTGCCACGTTTGACCACATGCTGAAGCCACGAGCAACTTCGTCCTGGCGCCTGGTACAAGCTCACAAGCCGATAGTCTGACACCCAGGACAACCCAACAATGGCATTACCCGATGGTCTCTATGACCTGTTGCTGACCGAGGGCCTGTCCCGATCGCTCGCAACCATCGACCCCAGCAGCGCGGATGTGTCGGCGCTCAAAGGTGGCGCCGCAGAGTTCTTGGCCGACGTCATCACGCGGCAGTTGGCGACGCTGCTTGACGATGTCGCCGGTGACGGCGCCGACAAAGCCACGCGGCAACTCGAACTGGTCAATGAGCTCTTGGTGATGCTGCGCCAGCGGCTCAACGTCGGCGACGGTTCGACCGGTGCCGCTGGGTCTGCCGAAGTCGTCGACCTGGTGGCATCGCCGCTGCGCGTCCTCAGGGCCGTGCAGCGCAACCAGCAGTTCCCGACGTCACCGGAGATCGGTCTGGCCGTGCCGTGGCTTTTCACGGCCGGCAAAGGCTCGCCTTCATTGCTGCAGGAGATCCGCCGCGAACTGGCCTCCAGCGACCAGGTGGATATCCTCGTCAGCTTCATCACCGTGTCGGGCGTTCGCAAGCTGCAGGACGTGCTGCAGCAGATCACGGCCAAGGGCGGAAACGGACAGGGCCAAGCGGGCACACGCCTGCGCATCCTCACCACCACCTACACCGGCGCGACCGAGGCACGGGCGCTGGATGAGCTCGCGCGCCTGCCGGGGTGCGAGGTGCGTGTGTCGCTCGATGGCCGGCGCACGCGCTTGCACGCGAAGGCCTGGCTGTTCCAGCGCAAGACCGGCTTCGGCTCAGCCTATGTCGGCAGTGCCAACCTGTCGGGTGCGGCGCTGACCGGTGGGCTGGAGTGGACCGTCAAGCTGACCCAGCGCGCGCAAGAGGCGCTGTTTGCTCGGGCGGTTGCCCACTTCGAAACGCTGTGGGCCGACAGCGAGTTTCAGCGTTACGACCCGGACAACGTCGCGCATCGGCAGGCACTGGCCGCTGCGCTCGGCCGCGAGTCCTTCGGCGGCGGCGAGCCCACTGCCACGATCAGTTTCTTCGACCTCCAGCCCAAGACCTATCAGCAAGAGATGCTGGAGCAGTTGATCACCGAGCGCAGCCACGGCCGCAACCGAAACCTATTGGTGGCGGCCACCGGCACCGGCAAGACCGTGGTGGCGGCGTTCGACTATCGCAACACCTGCCGTGTTGAAGGCGGCCGCCCTCGCCTGCTGTTTGTGGCCCACCGCGAGGAGATCCTGCGCCAGGCCCTGCGCACCTATCGCGAAGTGCTGCGTGACCCCGAGTTCGGCGACCTGCTCACTGGCGGCAACCAGCCCGAACGATGGGACCATTTGTTTGCCACCATCGACAGCGTGACCAGCCGCGACCTGGTGACCACCGTTGGCGCCGATCATTGGCACACCGTCGTGGTGGACGAGTGCCACCGGCTGGCAGCCGATCGCTTCGATGCCTTCGTCAAGTCGGTTCGCCCCAGCGTTTTGCTCGGCCTGACCGCGACACCCGAACGCAGCGACGGGCAACCCATCGCGCAGTACTTCGATGCGCGCCCGGATGGCAGCCCTGCCATCGAGCTGCGGCTGTGGCATGCGCTCGACCTGCAACTGCTGGCGCCCTTCGAGTACTACGCCTGCGATGACGGCACCGATTTCTCAGCGGTGCCATGGGACAAGCCGGGCGAACGAGAGGCGGTGGACAAGCTCGTGACCGGCAATGACGTGCGTGCCCGGCTCGTCGTCAATGAATGGCGCCGGCTGGCTTCTGACGCATCGACATCACGTGCCATCGTGTTCTGCGTTTCGGTTGCACACGCCGAGTTCATGACCGACCGGTTCAACCGCGCCGGCCTGCCGGCGGCCTGCGTGGTCGGCACGACGGCGATTGAAGAGCGGCGCCGCGCGCCGCAACGCCTACTCAGCGGCGAGCTTTGCGCGCTGGTGACGGTTGACCTCTACAACGAGGGCATCGACCTGCCGATGGTCGACACCCTGTTGCTGCTGCGGCCCACACAGAGCCCGGTGCTGTTCCAGCAGCAGATCGGCCGCGGCCTGCGCTTGGCGCCGGGCAAGGAGAGCTGCCTGGTGCTCGACTTCGTCGGCCAGCATCGCACCGAGTTTCGATTTGATCGCCTGTTGTCGAGCCTGACCGGGTTGTCGCGCCGCGAACTGGTGGATGGCGTCGAGAACGGATTCGGCAGCCTGCCGCCGGGCTGCCACATCCACCTTCAGCGGCAGACGCGAGAGCAGGTGCTGCAAGGCTTACGTGCGCTGACGACGCAGAACTGGCGCCGCCTGAAGACCGAGTTGCAGACGTATGTGGCGCTGAAGGGCCGTGCGTCCGTGCGCTTGGCGGACTTTCTGCATGACCAGGCGCTGGAGCTCGAAGACATCTACCGCGCGGGCACCGGCCAGGGCCGCAGCGGCTGGACGGCGCTCAAGCGCGACGCCGGCCTGATCGTCGCGGAGCCCGGTCCGGAAGAGGACTACTTCAGCCGACGTTTTGCAGACCTGCTGCACGTGGATGACCCGCGTCGGCTCGACATGATGGCCGCGGTTGGCGCGAGGCAAGGCGACTCGGAAGTGCTCGACACCAAGAGTGCATTGGGTGTGCAGATGCTGGCCTATCAGATCGATGGCCGGCATGCGCAGGCCGCCGGCCACGAGGCTTTTGCCGAACGACTGGCACGCCACCCTGCCATCGCCGCGGAGCTGGTCGAGTTGTCAGACCTGCTGCAGGCCCGAAGCAGCCTGGGCGCCAACGCATTGCCCGGTCTCGAAGACACGCCGTTGTGCTTGCACGCCGCCTATGGCGCGCGTGAGGTGCTCACGGCGGTCGGTTGGCTGACGGCAACACGCCGTACGCCATTCCAGGCTGGTGTATTGCCACTGACCCACCGAAAGACCGAACTGCTGTTCGTGACACTCGACAAGAGCGAGGGCTACCACGACCGCATCTCGTATCACGACTATGCGATCAGCGCGGAGCGCTTCCATTGGCAAACACAGAACAGCGCCGGCCCGGACACGCCCGGCGGCCGGCGTTATCTGGAGAGTGAGAGCAATGGCTGGCAATTCCAGCTTTTCGTGCGGCCGCGTAAAGGCGACGCCTATCGGGCCTGCGGGCGGGTGACGCTGGAGTCGGCCGAGGGTGATCGGCCGATGAGTATTGTCTGGCGGCTTGACGTGCCGTTGCCTGCGAGGCTGTTCAGGGAGTTCAGTGTGCTGCGTGGGGTGTAAGGCCGGCGGCCGTGAATTGCCGCAGCGGCGTCTTGAATACGGGTCCATGCTAACGTGATGCGAGATCGTACTCACAGTAGACACATGACTTTTCTTCGCCAAGTCGCCACCCCCATCGAAATCATCACCGCCATCGACGCCTCGATCCGATTTCCCGAGATCCTCGACGCCTGTAAAGAAAAATATGCCAAGGACATCGAACTTTTTAAGACGCTAGTTCGGGGCGCTAACTCGAGCGCGTCTCTCCTCGCTTCAATTCGAACGAACACGTTCTCCGGTGAGCAACGTATGTCGCTGTTGAAGATGTACCGCCGCTGCGTTTCCCCGGTAATTGACACCGAGATGGCGAAGAAGATTACCAAAGTCACTACGGAAAGTTTGGTGTCATCTCTCGGTCACACCTTCAAACCCATTGCAAAGCTAAAAGCCCAATTCGAAACCATCACGGCCGATCAAGAGGCAGCACTCGCGGCGTTGATTGGTGAATATGACACGCGGGGACAACTCGGGTACCTTTTGACCGGGCAGTTTTTCGATTGGTTTGAGCAGCATTTTGCTCAGGTTTACACGATCGAAGGCCCTCGGGGCGCTGGCCGTGATATCGAGCTGTCCACCGTATTCCCGGATTTTCGAGGCGACTATCCCTGCGATTTTGTCATTCGGAATGCACGCCGGGAAGTCAAAGCTGTGGGTTTCGCTCGTTACGACTCAACGCGTGGCGGAGCGCAATCCGACGATCGAACAGGCGGAAACTCAGACAAGGTTTCCAAAGCGCAGGAATACTGCAAGCGATCAGGAAAGAGCTTTAGGCTGGTATTCCTGGCGGACGGGCCGGGTTTAGGCCATGTGGACACGTGGAAAGAGGCCGTAAAGCTTGATGACGCTTGGGATGGAAATATTCGGGTCATCACTCTGAAAACGGCCGTGGCACAGCTGACCTCCAACTGGCTCGGTTAAGGTTTGGGGAGTAGGCCAGCAAGGCCAGAAACTTCCGCGGGGTGCAACTTCGAGATCTCGTGATCGACTAGTAGACTGAATTCGGCACTTACAGTTTCATGTTGAACAGTCGAAGCTTTAAATTCGGAAAACAGATCTGGCGGTGTTTCCCCCTTCACGAAATCCCCCATCGGATTTCGGCCGAGCGTAAGGCGTTTGATCGCAGTCTTGACCGCAAGCAGTGACTGATCGATCCCGATCCATTCTCGACCGAGCACATCAGCAGCATGGACAGTAGAGCCCGATCCAGAGAACGGGTCAATCACAAGGTCTCCCGGGTTGCTGCTAGCTGCAACAATCATTTTCATCATCTCGAAGTTTTTCTCGGTAGGGTACCCCGTGATGAGAATGCTCTGATGATGCGCATCCCGATACTTGTCCCAGTAATCTGTCAGCGCTAGGCCTTTGTCTGCTGGCAGATAAACCTTGCGCCTGGGATTCCCATTTTTTGACCAATGAATTTCACCCTTGGCGTCGAATTCATCTAGTCGTGTGGGTGTGTATTGCCAATGCTTGCCTGCGGGCGGCATTTCTCCTCGCCAAAGGCCACCAGTCTCTCCGCGCCTGGTGCCGGGGGCATGGACGGGCACGAGTTTGTATTGCCCCTTAGAGTCGACCTTTGGATATTCTTTTGCAATCCAATCTGGGTCGGGATTCTCCATGGGCTGATTCCACGTGTAGCTGTCGCTCTTGCTGTAGAAGAGAATGTAGTCGTTAAGATTTGCGTATTGATGTTTTGTAAAGTTCTTGCTGCTGCATTTGCGCCGGGTGATTATGTTGCGAAAATTCTTGGCGCCGAACACCTCATCCAAAATGAGTTTCATTTCGCCCAACATTTGATGCCCGATGTGAACGTAGATCGACCCCTGGTCTGAAAGCAATTCCAACATCAGTATCAAGCGTCGTCGAATGAATTCAATGTATCCCGCATCTGAAAGTGCATCGTTGTACGCGTGTTCTTGGTCCCTCGATTGAAAATCGAGCCCTGTCGCGTATGGGGGGTCCAGATAAATTAGTGTCGCCTTCTTCCCCGATGCGAGTAAGTTGTGAAGTGCAAACCAATTGTCTGACCAGACTAAGGAGTTCGCTCTCACCGAGTCATCGCGGACAGTTCCGGCAGGGTCAACAGAAACGAATGGAACGCTGACCTTTTGCAGAATGCGTTCACGTGACAGTTTGCCGGGATATTCGATGGTCGCTACTGTGCCCGCGAGTGGTAGCAGGGGCGAGAGATCACCCACCCTAGACGCGAGAGTTGCGGAATCGCCTTCGAGTTCGCTCTTGTTGTGTCCGACAGCCATGATTAAAAAGTTTGGTAACCAGGAAACCAAGTTTAACAAGGTTTTGCCGCAATGGAAGGCACAAGGCCAGGAACAGCTGGCAATGTCTCGGAGTAGCTCCCGATCGATCAGAAGCCGGTCAACCGGCGTCGATTCGCGTCAGCCGTAGCCGACGATTCGCACAAGCGCATCTCATCTCCAGGGACACCGCTCCCGGTGCCACCTACCTTGACTACGGAAAATTCATGCCCAGAACCTCGACCCTGCCCAGCCTCTTCCGCGTGAACACGTTCAGCCTTCCGACCCAGTTGGACCTCAGCATCCATGTGCGCTTCCGCCGCTGACATCGACGCCAGCCAGGCCTGAGCGCCGGCACCACCCATCCTGAACGCCCAAGGCCCACCGGTCATGGGCGTTTCGCATTTCCGGGGCACCCGATGCACCGTGAGGACGCCTTACATGACCTCGACCACCACCTTCCACCTGGTCCGCCAGGTACGTATTCAGCCCCCGGTATTGACAAGAGCCGAAGTGGTACGGAGGGTGAGTCGGGTTTGGCGGCAAGGTCGCCGCGTTGCAAGCGGACTCAGCCGCTGGGCTGGTTGTGCATCGCCAGCGCTGCCACCGACGTTCCAGGTTTGAATGCCTGCTCAACGATCCAGGCCATGAACCGCTCACAGTAAACGTGCCGACCACGCGCGTTCGTACGCAACACGCGCTGCTCGCTCCATTCAGGGGTGTGTCCACAAGCTTCCATGTGGACGCATGTTCGGCTCTCCCCCAGCCTGCGTACAGAGGGCCTTCAGCGGACGCTTACCCAGCTGTCGGGGAACCAGAAGCAGCAACGAGTCCACAGCTTCCTCCTCATCACCCGACAACACTCAACTCGCCCAGAACAATCCGCCACCCCGCCCTTGCACCCCGCGTCCGAAACGTCCACAGCCATCGCTTAAACGGACCCAGCTACTTGGCCAACTCCACGACGATGTGCCTGCACATCGACCTCAGGTTTCTGAAACACAGCATGACTGCGAGGAATACCGCCTCCGCTGTCAGTCCAACCCGGTCGTCATGCTGGTCAAACCCAGCCAGACGTTTGCCAAACACCCCCCGCCGTTCGACAAACAAGACCTGCATGCAAGGGCACACCGCGCCCCTGTTTGTGCAACCCAACCCTCCGTGTGACTCGCATTGACGCCCCGGTGCATGCACATCGAGGTGATGTTTCCCAACACCGTGCTCATGTTTCACAAACACTGCATCGATGTTCATGCACATCGCTCCGTTCTGTGCCCGCACACCGATGCCGTGTTGGACAACTCCGTGGTCCATGTGCCCTCGCACTCCGCTCCTGTTTCCCGAACCCGAGCCCTTGTTGCATGCACATTGCCGCGTCGTTTATCGAACCCGCCCCCCTGCCGGCCCCGCGCGGCGTGATGCAGCGCACGCTTTACCGCTCAGACCGGCGCTTGCAGCCCCAGTTCACGCAAGCGCTGATGCGCCGCGTCCTCGCTGTCCGGCGGCACGCTCTGCTTGGCGCGCAGGTAACGGCTGCTGTAGACGTCCAGATAGGCTTCGAGCGTCTGTGCCGCATGCAGGTCGCCGGCCAGGGCCAGGCACAGGGCGGCCACTTCGGAGGTGCAGAAGTGGTGCGCGTGGGTGGAGCGGCGCAGGCGGTAGCGTGAGAGCTGTTCGGGCCGCAGGCTCAGCACCGGGAAGCGCTCCAGCCAGGGGCTCTTGCGAAAGATCTTGCGCGCCTCGGACCAGGTGCCGTCGAGCAGCACGAAGAGCGGGCGCACGGCCGCATCGGGCGCGGCGGGCAACCGCAGTTCGGTGACCACCCGCTCGGGCGCGACGAACTCGCCGGGGAACACCACATAAGGCTGCCACTGCGGATCGGCCAGCAGCGCCAGCAGGGCGGGGTCGACGGCCATGCGTGACCAGCCGAAGGCGGCGGTGTCGGGCACCACGTCGGCAATCAGCCAGCCGGTGTTGCTGGGCTTGAGTGGCTCGAACTCGGCCATGATCAGGCACACGCCAGCGTGAGTCGTGGGCAGCACCGGCCGCAAGGCGCACATGCAATGGCCGGGGCTCAGGCGGCAGCCGGCGCAGCGCTCCTTGCGGGGGCTGCCGCGGTCGAGATGGGGGCGGGTGGCGCTGTGGGTCAGGCAGGCGGTGCGCAAGCGCGATACCGCGTGGGTTGTTGTTCTCACTCGGTCGAGTGGAGAAGAATCCACTCGTCAGGCCTTCTTGATGAACTCGGACTTCAATTGCATCGAGCCGAAGCCTTCGATCTTGCAGTCGATGTCGTGGTCACCTTCGATCAGGCGGATGTTCTTGACCTTGGTGCCGACCTTGACGACTGCAGAAGATCCCTTGATCTTCAGGTCCTTGATGACGGTGACCGAGTCGCCGTCATGGAGTGCATTGCCGTAGGCGTCTTTCCAGACCCGGACTTGTTCTTCTGCGCTGGCGGCGGATGCAGCGCTCCATTCATGGCCGCATTCCGGGCAGATGAACTGATTGCCGTCCGCATAGGCGAATTCGGATTGGCATTGGGGGCACGACGGCACGCCGCTCATGGGATTTCCGTTTCAACAAGGATCTTGGGGTGAGGGCTGCCGGACGGGTCCGGAACAGCGCTCGAGAAGTAGTGAGAAGTATAGGGAGCGGGTTGCGGGCTCACGCGGCGCCGTCGGCGCCCTCGCCGTCGACCAGGCTGGCGTACTGGCGGATCAGCTGCGCCAGCGATGGCGCCTCCAGCTTGGCGAACAGGTTGGCGCGGTGCGTTTCCACCGTGCGTGGCGACAGGCCCAGCGCGCGGCCGGCCTCCTTGTTGGTGAGGCCCGCGACGATCAGGCCCAGCACCTCGCGTTCGCGCTCGCTGAGCTGGGCGTAACGCTCGCGCGCGGCGCGGTCGGCCTGGTGGCGCTGGCGCGATTGCACGTGGCTGCGGATGGCGGCTTGCAGAGTCTCGATCAGCAGCTCGTCGTCGACCGGCTTTTCGAGGAACTCGGCCGCGCCGCTCTTGAAGGCGCGCCGGCACAGCTCGACCGTGCCGTGGCCGGTCAGCATCACCACCGGCTGGTCGACGCCCTCGGCGCGCAGGCGCTCCAGCACCGCCAGGCCGCTCAGGCCCGGCATGCGCATGTCGAGCACGATGGCGCCGATGGCGTCGCGCTCTTCGCCGTCGACGATCGCCGCCAGAAAGGCCTGCGGCTCGGCCCAGCTGCGCACCCGCAGGCCGACGGTGGCGATCAGCAGCGCCAGGCTCTCGCGCACGGCCTCGTCGTCGTCGATGAGGTGGATCAGCGGGGTCAGGTTGTGCGTGTTCATCGGGGTTGTGGCGGGACGGGGTCGGTGGCGGTGTCCGTGTCGGAGGCAGCGGGCAGGCTCAGCACGAACACCGCGCCACGCGGCTGGGCGGGCTCGAAGTGCAGGCGCGCGCCCATGCTGGCGGCGAGGGTTTCGCACAGGCTGAGCCCGAGGCCCAGGCCGCCGTCGCGGGTGGTGACGAAGGGCTCGAACAGGTGCGGCTGCAGGTCGGCGGGCACGCCGGGGCCATGGTCGGTGATGCGCAGCTCGACGCTCGCGCCGCTGTGCGTGGCCTGCAGCGCCAGGCTGCGTTGCGGTGCCGGCACCTGGGCCAGCGCGTGCAGGGCGTTGCTGAGCAGGTTGTGCAGGATCTGCTCCAGCGCCACCGGGTCGGCCGCGACCTGCAGCGTGGCGGGCAGCGCCAGTTGCGGCGTGACCTGCTGGCGCGCCAGTTCGTCGGCCAGCAGGTCGAGCGCGCGCCGCACCGCATCGGCCAGCCGCAGCGGGCCGGCGTCGTCACCCGGGCCGCTGGGCTGGACGACGCGGCGCAGGCGCTGCAGCACCTCGCTGGCGCGGCGGGCCTGGGCGACGGCGCGCTGCATCGCCAGCTGGGCGGTGCCGAGCTCGGGCGGGTCATCGGCGAGCAGGCGGGTGGCGGTCTGGGTGCTGGCGAGCACGGCGGTGAGCGGCTGGTTGAGCTCGTGCGCCATGCCGGCGGCCAGTTCGCCCAGCGCATTCAGGCGCGCCACCTGGCCGAAGCGCAATTGCTCCTCGGCGCGGCGGCGCTGCTCGGCCTGCGCCAGCCAGTTGCGGCGCAATCGCCAGCCGCCCAGCACCGCGCCGATGCTGGCGAGCGTCCAGATCAGCAGCGCCGCCCATGGCCAGGCGGCCCAGCCGGATTGCCACATCACCACCAGCTCGAAGGGCTGGCTGGCGGCGGCCAGGTGCTTGCGGAAGTCGAAGGACCAGCCGCCCTGCGCCGTGGCCTGCTGATCGCCGACACGCTGGCCGTCGTTCATCGGCAGCGCCCAGGCCGGGCCGCCGTCGACCTGCAGGGCCATGCGCAGCGGCTGTGGCGGCGCGCCCAGGTGGTCGATCCATTCGCTGCGCGGCACCATGCGCGCCAGGTCGATCTGCACCGCCACGGCGGCGCTCTGGCTGGCTTGCACGATGACGAAGCGGCCGGCGCTGAATTGGGCCGCGTCGGGCGTGACCAGTTCGGCGCGGCCGCTGCGTTGCGAGCGCTGTTCGGCGTCGCTCAGGGCTTGTGGGTCGGCATTGCCGGGTGGCGTCGGCCAGGCCTGGCCGGGCTCGCGGCGTGATACCCGCAGCACCGACGGGAAGATCGCGGGCAGGCGCTGTTCGGCGTCGTCGGATGCGCCGCCCGGGCCTTGCAGCAGCGCCAGCGTGGCGAGCATCGCCTCGTGCTGCACCGCCTGCTGGCTGAGCAGGCGGTGGGCGATGCGGGCCTGGGTTTCGAAGGCGTCACGCTGGCGGGCCTGGTCACGCTGCAGCAGGGCGGCGCAGCCGGCCGATGCCAGCAGCACGGCCAGCAGAAGCACCGGCCAGGGCGTGCGGCGCCGTGTCGTCACTCAGGCGCCAGCGCTCAGTCGGGCACCTTGAGCGTCGAACCCGACATCGTGATCAGGTTCGCCGCCAGCGGGCTGGTGGCGATCGCCGGCACGTGGGTGCGCGTCAGTGCATCGGCGCCGCTGGCTCGCGGCGTGGTGTGCACCACCTGGCTCGGCGGCAGGGCCTGGCCACGCTGCAGGTGCTCGTACATCAGGTCGAGCGCGTTGAACAGGTAGGGATGCAGCGGCACCACGCGGGTGTCGTAGCCGAGCAGTGCGCCGAAGCCGATGAAGCTGTCGAAGTGCTGCGCGTTGGTGACCTCGTAATAACGCACGTTGGCGGCGGCGCTGCCGTCGACCAGCTGGTTCTTGCCGAAGTAGGCCCGCGCCGTGTGGTTGACCGGCAGCAGCGTGTCGGTGCGGCCGGCCACGATGACGGTCGGCTTGCCACGCAACCGGGCACTGAGCTGCACCTCGTTGATGCCGGCGATGACGCGGTCCGACTGGGCCTTGAGCGTGCCGGTCAGGGCCGCGCCGTTGACCGGATCGAGGCCGGTCACCAGCGAGCGCATGCACAGCGCGCCGTCGAGCGCGAAGTCGGCCACCGTGGTCGACGGCGAGACCGCCAGGAAGTCGAGCTTGGCGACGCTGGTGGTGCTGGTGAGGAACGAGTTGTTGTAGACGATGTTGACGCCGCCGGTCGGCGGCACACCGTTACCGCTGGCGAACAGACCGGCCTGGGTTCCCGGAGCTTGCGCGATCACGTCGCCGGCCGCGTCGGTGTTGGCCATGCTGTAGCCGCAGACGTTGTCGGTCACGCTGAAGCGGCCGTAGCTGTTGATGTAGGTGACGACGATCGCGTTGGTGGCGAGCCGGAAGTGCGACTGGTGGAAGAAGTTCTGCTCGCTCTGCCAGCCGTACTGGTTGAGCTTTGCGAGCGCGTCGTCGGCCTGTGCTGCCAGCGTGTCACCCGCGATCAGGCCCTTGGCCTTGAGCATCGCGCAGCGGTTCTGCGCCGAGGTGGTGAACGCCGCCGGCCAGAAGGCTGCGCCCACCCCGGTGCCGCTGCTGGCCGACGTCGACAGGGCGGCGCAGGGCTGGTAGAGGTTGGCGTAGGTGAAGTAGTCGATCAGCGGCTTGCTGTGCGTGGCCACCGGCGTGGCCGTGCCTTGCTGGATCGCCAGCGTGGTGTTGCTGCCGGGCTGGGCGTTGGGCTCGGAGACGGCGATGCCGTCGATCAAGCCTTCGGTGTCCTGCTCGGCCGCGGCCAGTGCGGCGCCGCCGCCGTTGGACACGGAGGACGCGATCACCAGCGTGTTGGACGCCTTGAAGGTCTGCTGCCGCTTGGTCGGGTCGGTGGTGCTGACGGCGCCGTAGCGTTCGTTGAGCACGTAGAAGGCCAGCCGCACGGCGTCGAGCGTGTTGCGGCCCCAGTCCTTCTCGGGGTTCTGCTGCGAGTGGGCGTGCTTGAAGCCGACCCGGTTGGCGAAACTGCCGACGAAGGTGCTCAGGCTGGCGAGGCTGTCGGGCAGGCTGAAGATCGATTCGAGCCCGGCCACCGTGGCGGTGGTGGTGCTGCCGTTGCGGCTCATCACCAGGCCGCTGGTGGGGTCGTGCAGGCCGTTGCCGGTGCCCTTGTCGGTGTAGGCGACCGCGCAGCCGCGCTTGAGGCCCCATTCGCCGGCGGTGCCGATGGCGCCGTAGATGCCGCGCGAGCCCGACGAGGTGGCGGTGACGATGCACGGCCGCGCCGGGTCGAAGTGGTTGGGCACCTGCACCATCAGCGTGACGTTCTGGCGGCCGGTGCCGTCGTCGGCCCAGGCGATGTATTCGCGCCCGGCGATCAGGCCGGCGTTGTTGGTCGCCGAGCCGGCGGTGTCGACGTTGGGGCCGTAGAGCGTGCCCATGCCGCCGAGGGCGGTGGGGTCGACCAGCGCGCGGTAGTTGTTGTAGATCGCGTTGCGGCGCAGCTCGGCGGCGGTGGGTGCGGCGGCGTCGACGTAGGTCGGCGCCCCGCCCATCAGTCCGGCACGGCCCAGGCCGGCGGTGAGCAGGTCATCGGTGGCGCCGTCGTAGGTGCTCACCGTCACGGCGCCGCGCACGGCCGTGGGCAGGGCGTTGATCGCCTCGGCCGGGGTCACGGCGGCGCTGTCGCCACCGCCGCAGGCGGCCAGCATGAGCACGCTGGCTGCGACTGCCGTGATACGGAAGGTCTGTTGTTGCATGCGATTTCCTCCAACTGACGATTGTTGAGATGACCGTGAGGGACCGCACGGTAGCGTGAGCAGGCGTGACGGGCGTTCGGGAGAACCCCAATCACTGCTGCCGCTGATTCCGAATCGGCACCGCCATCTCCCCCGCACGAATCTCGCGCACCAATTCGGGCACCCCCCAAGGCATCGCCGGATCCGCCTTGATGCGAAAGTGATACATCGTCTGCATCGCCTGGTGATCCTCGACCCGAAACTGCATGCGCCCCTTCGGCGTGTCGAAGCTCATGCCTTCCATCGCGCGGATCAGCCGCGCGGTGTCGGTCTCGCCGCCGGTCTTGCGCAGCGCCTCGACCACCGCGAGCGCCGCACTCATGCCACCCGCGGTGAAGAAGTCCGGCGGCGTGCGATAGAGCTTGTAGTGGTTCGCCACCAGCCATTCGTTGACCGGATTCTTCGGGATGCCGAAGTAGTAGTAGGTGGCGCCCTCCATGCCCGGAAAGCGCTTGAAGCCGATCATCGCCGGCAGGATGTTGCCGCCGGTGGCGATCTCGATGCCGTGGCGCTTCAAGTCGAGGTCGGCGATCGTGAACGGGTTGCCACCGCCGGCCCACAGCACCCAGATGATCTTGCGGCCGGGCTTGTCTTTCAGCGCATCGATCAGGCGCTGGGCGCCGGCGTTGAAGTCGGTGGTGCGGGCGGGCAGGAACTCCTCGTGCACGATGCGCGCCTTCTTGATGGCGTCGCGGAAGGCCTTCACGCCGTCGCGGCCGAAGGCGTAGTCCTGCGCCAGCGTGGCGATGCTGACGCCCTCGCGGTCGAGCGCCATCGCGTTCGAGACCGCGTCCTGGCTGGAGTTGCGGCCGGTGCGGAAGACGTAGCGGTTCCACTTCTCGCCGGTGATCGAGTCGGCCACCGCCGGCTCGACCACCAGGATCTTCCTGAACTGCTCGGCCACCGGCAGCAGCGCCAGCGCCACGCCCGAGCTGGTCGGGCCGACCGCGAGGTCGGCCTTGTCGTCTTCGTAGGCGGCCACCAGCTGGCGCCGGCCGACCTCGGGCTGGCCCTGGTCGTCCTTCTCGATCACCACCAGCTTCTTGCCGGCCACCGTCATGGTGCCGCCGGTGGCGTAGTCGAGGCCCATCATGAAGCCGGTCGAGGTCTGCTTGCCGTAGGCCTCGAGCGGGCCGGTCAGGCTGTGGATGTGGGCGATGCGGATCTCGGCCTGCGCCCGCGCGGGCGCACCGGCCAGCGACGCCACCAGCGCGCTCAGGCCGACGGCGGCGAGCGCGAGTCGACGCCGCATCGGCCAGGCTGGGGCGGCGTCGGCCATCACGGGGCGTTGGGTGGGCATGCAGACGTCTCCGATGGGTTCAGGCCGCGCAGTGTCGGTCACCCGGGCCTGCGTTGCGCTGACGCGCCGCCCGGCCTGGGCCGAGGGGGCTCAGGCGGCGCCCATCAAGGCACACGGCAGGTGCCACAGCAGCCGCGCCGGCGCGCCGATGCCGTCGGGCCAGTCCAGGGCCGTGAGCGAGGCCTTCTTCGGCCACAGCACCGGCCGCGGGCTGTGCAGCAGGGCGGCGATCAGGCCGCTGAGGTCGGGCTCGTGGCCGACCAGCCAGGGCTCGGGCGGGCCGGGCAGGCGCATCAGGGCGTGCATCAGGTCCTGCACGCGCGCCAGGCTGACGGCGGGGGGCGTGCCGATCTGCAGCCAGTCGGCCGGCTCGGGCGCCGGGCAGTCGCCCAGGTGGCCGGCCAGCAGCGCAGCGGTCTGCGCGGCACGCGGCAGCGGGCTGGTCAGCAGCCGGCCCGGGCACAGGCCCTGGCGCCGGCACCAGGCCGCCACGTCGCGCGCCTGGCGTTCGCCCTTGGCGACCAGCTCGCGACGGGCGTCGGGCAGGTCGGGGCGCGGCTCCTGGGCGGTGGCGTGGCGCAGCAGGACGATGCGGGGGCTGGGCAGGGGCTCGGACATGGCAGCAGGGCCCGGTCAGCGAACCGGCCACGCGGTGTGGACAACACGCCGAACTGTAGGCGGCCGACGGCACAGGGGGGGAAGAAAGCGGTGACAGGCGCTGCAGGGCTGCGTCCCACCGCCAATCAACTGTCTCTGGCGCTCACTGCACCTCGGTCGATTGGCGCTGGAATCCGCAGCGTCGGCAGGCCCGTCCCCCAGGCGTCGGCCGGATGGCCGCCGCCTCGAACGCGATCAGATACGAAGCAATCGGTTCAGACTCTGAGCGACATCATGCGCACGCAACTGTTGCGCCGCTGTGTCACTGCCGACCAACACCAGCACCGCCAGCAGCGCCAGGGCGCTGCCCAGTGGCCAGGCCGCCCGGGCAATGCGTTGATCCTGCGCAACACGACCGGCGTCGGGATCAACCCGGCGGGTGGCGATGGCGGTGAGGTGGCTCGGCATGGAACGCATGGTGCCCGGCATGCGGCGGCAGGGCGTAACCAGTTCCGCCAGTCGTTTCGGTTTGCAATGCGGGGCTCGGGCCGTGAAATTGCTGCACCGCGGGGAAACCCGGGCGAAACCGGCGTGTGCGACCACTGACACCGGTTCTACATCCCGACACAGAAATGGGCTCGAATTGACAATTGGCAGACGCCGTAAGCTCGCCGCATGGACCGCCACGACAACGCCCCCGACACCCGCCCGCCCGCCACCGCCGCAGCCCTGGACGACCGCTGCGCGCGCTGCGGCGGCGGTTTCCACTGCGGCGCCCGCGACGCCGCGCCCTGCGCCTGCAGCACGCTGACGCTCAGCGCGGCGCTGCAGGCCGAGTTGCGCACGCGCTACGTCGGCTGCCTGTGCCTGGGCTGCCTGCGCGAACTCGCCGCCGCCGCAGCAGGCGGCGAGCCGGCCTGAGCCCGGCGCGTCAGACCGCGGCGAGCGCCTGGTCGATGTCGGCGATCAGGTCGTCGATGTGCTCGATGCCGATCGACAGGCGCACGGTCTCGACCGTCACGCCCGCCTTGGCGAGCTCTTCGGGGCCGAGCTGGCGGTGCGTGGTCGACGCCGGATGGCAGGCCAGCGACTTGGCGTCGCCGATGTTGACCAGCCGGGTGACGAGCTTGAGCGCGTCCTGGAACCGCGCGCCGCCATCACGCCCGCCCTCGACACCGAAGGTCAGGATGCCCGACGGACGGCCGCCGAGGTAGCGCTGGGCCAGCGCGTGATCGGCGTGATCCTCGAGGCCGGCGTAGTTGACCCACTTGACCTTGGCGTGGCCGCGCAGGTGCTGCGCCACGGCCTTCGCGTTGGCGCAGATGCGGTCCATGCGCAGCGCCACGGTCTCGATGCCCTGCAGGATCAGGAAGGCGTTGAACGGGCTTAAAGCGGCGCCCATGTTGCGCAGCGGCACCACGCGGGCGCGGGCGATGTAGGCGGCCGCACCGAGCGCCTCGGTGTAGACCACGCCGTGGTAGCTGACGTCGGGTTCGTTGAGACGCCGGAACCGCGCCTTGTGCTCCGCCCACGGGAACTTGCCCGAGTCGACGATCGCCCCGCCCACCGAGTTGCCGTGGCCGCCGAGGTACTTGGTCAGCGAATGCACCACGATGTCGGCGCCGTGTTCGAACGGCCGGCACAGGTAGGGCGTGGGCACGGTGTTGTCGACGATCAGCGGCACGCCGGCGGCATGCGCCACGTCGGCCAGCGCGCGCAGGTCGGTGATGTTGCCCAGCGGGTTGCCGATCGACTCGCAGAACACCGCCTTGGTGCGCGCGTCGATCAGCGCGGCGAACGCGGCCGGGTCGCGCGGGTCGGCAAAACGGGTCTCGATGCCCTGCTGCGGCAGCGTGTGCGCGAACAGGTTGTAGGTGCCGCCGTAGAGCGTGCTCGACGAGACGATGTTGTCGCCCGACTCGGCGATGGTCTGGATCGCCGCGGTGATCGCCGCCATGCCCGAGGCCATCGCCAGCGAGGCGATGCCGCCTTCCAGATCCGCCAGGCGCTGCTCCAGCACCGCGTTGGTCGGATTCATGATGCGGCTGTAGATGTTGCCCGCCACCTTCAGGTCGAACAGGTCGGCGCCGTGCTGGGTGTCGTCGAAGGCGTAGGCCACCGTCTGGTAGATCGGCACCGCGACCGCCTTGGTGGTCGGATCGGGGCTGTAGCCGCCGTGCACGGCGAGGGTTTCGAATTTCATCGGGTGAACTCCTTGGGCGTGGAAAGCCCCGGATGGTGCACCCGGCAACCGGCGCGGGCAGCGGGGGCTATCCCCGAGGCGACCGCCGCGCCGCGCCTTCACCTTCAAGCCCCGGATCAGCCCAGCCAGCCCTTGATGCGGCCGGCCAGCGCTTCGCGGCTGATGCCGTAGCGGTCGTGCAGCGTCGGCAGCGCGCCGGCGTCGAGGTAGGCATCGGGCAGCCCCGCCATCTGGAAGCCCGCCGGCTGCACGCGATGGCGCAGCAGCGCGCTCGCCACCGCCTCGCCCAGTCCGCCGATCACCGAGTGGTTCTCGGCGATCACGACCAGCCGATGCTTGTACTTCACGGCCTCGATGATGGTGGCCTCGTCGAGCGGCTTGATCGTCGGGCAGTGCAGCACCGCCACGCCGATGTTGTCGGCCGCCAGCGTCTGCGCCACTTCGAGCGCGCGCATGGTCATGAAGCCGCTGGAGATCACCAGCACCTCGTTGCCCTCGCGCAGCATCTTGGCCTTGCCGAGTTCGAAGCTGTAGTCGTATTCGTCGAGCACCAGCGGCACGTTGCCACGCGCAAGCCGCATGTAGACCGGGCCCTTGTGCGCAGCGATCTGCGGCACGGCCTGTTCGAGGTCGAGCGCATCGCAGGGGTCGACGATGGTCAGGCCCGGGATGGCCCGCATCATCGCGATGTCGTCGGTCGCCTGATGGCTGGGGCCGTAGCCGGTGGTCAGGCCGGGCAGCGCGCAGCACATCTTGACGTTGAGGTTCTCCTCGGCGATCACCTGGTGGATGAAGTCGTAGGCACGCCGGGTGCCGAACACCGCGTAGGTGGTGGCGAACGGGATCAGGCCTTCCTTGGCCATGCCGCCGGCCGCCGCCATCAGCAGCTGCTCGGCCATGCCCATCTGGTGGAAGCGCTCGGGGTAGACCTGCGCGAACAGGTGCAGGTCGGTGTACTTGGCCAGGTCGGCCGTCATGCCGACGATCTCGGGCCGGGTCGCGGCCAGTTCGACCAGCGCCTTGCCGAACGGCGCGGCCTTGACGCGCTGCCCTTCGGAGGCGATCGAGGCGATCATGGCCGAGGTGGTCAGGCGCGGCTTCTTCTCGGTGGCGGTGGTGTTCACGGCGCTCATGCTTGCGCTCCTTCAGCTTGCGATTGATCCAGGATCTGCAGGGCCTGCTGCCACTCCGGCGGGTCGACGCGGATGAAATGGTTCTTGTCGCGCGTCTCCAGGAAGGGCACGCCCTTGCCCATCAGCGTGTCGAACAGGATCACGCGCGGCTTGGCTTCGGTCAGGTTGCGTGCGGCGTCGAAGGCCTCCAGCACCGCCGCCAGATCGTTGCCGTCGACACGCTGCACGTGCCAGCCGAAGGCGGCCCACTTGTCGGCCAGCGGCTCGAAGCCCATCACCTTCGACGACGGGCCGTCGGCCTGCTGGTTGTTGATGTCGATCAGGCAGATCAGGTTGTCCAGGCGGTGGTGCGCGGCACCCATCGCGGCCTCCCAGACCGCGCCCTCGTCGAGCTCGCCGTCGGACATCGAGTTGTAGATGAAGGCCGGGTTCTTCTTGTGCTTCAGGCCCAGCGCCATGCCCACGCCGATCGCCAGGCCCTGGCCCAGCGAGCCGCCCGAGATCTCCATGCCGGGCGTGTAGGTCGCCATGCCCGACATCGGCAGGCGGCTGTCGTCGCTGCCGTAGGTTTCGAGTTCGCTCTCGGGGATGATGCCGGCCTCAATCAGCGCGGCGTAGGACGCGATCGCGTAGTGGCCGTGCGAGAGCAGGAAGCGGTCGCGGCCCTCCCATTCGGGTTCGTCGGGGCGCAGGTTGAGTGCGTGGCCGTAGGCCACCGCCAGCACGTCGGCCCAGCCCAGCGCCTGGCCGATGTAGCCCTGGCCCTGCACCTCGCCCATGCGCAAGGCATTGCGGCGGATGCGGTAGGCCACTTGTCGAAGCTCGGCCAGTTCGGCCCGTTCAGCGGTTGTCGTCGTCATGGAAATCTCCGTGAAGGAAGGTTGGGCGCGGGTCATTTCAGGATGCTGGCCGGCACGTAGGACACCAGGGCCAGCACGCCGAAGGCGACCAGGTAGAAGGGCCCCAGTTCGCGCACCGTCTGGCCGACCTTGACCTTGGCCAGTGCGCTGGTGATGAACAGCGTGGTGCCCACCGGCGGCGTGTACAGGCCGATGGCCAGGTTCACGACCATCATGATTCCGAGCTGCGTCATGTCCATGCCGATGCTCTGGGCCAGTGGCACGAACACCGGTGTCAGCAGCAGCACGGCGGCCGGCAGGTCGATGAACATGCCCATGAACAGCATCAGCAGGTTCATCAGCAGGATCACGAGCCACTTCATCTCCACGTTCTGCTGCACCCAATGAGCGATGCCCTGCGGCATCTGGTCGAAGGTCAGCAGCCAGCCGATCGCGGCCGAAGCCATGATCACCAGCAGCACCACGCCCGTGGCCAGGCCGGCATGCACCACCGCGTCGTCCAGCCGGCGCCAGCTCAGGTCGCGGTAGATCACCGCCGAGACCAGACCGGCGTAGAGCGTCGACAGCACGGCCACCTCGGTGGGCGTGGCG
The DNA here is from genome assembly GCF_000019785.1 of Leptothrix cholodnii SP-6. Classification (NCBI taxonomy): domain Bacteria; kingdom Pseudomonadati; phylum Pseudomonadota; class Betaproteobacteria; order Burkholderiales; family Sphaerotilaceae; genus Leptothrix; species Leptothrix cholodnii. The sequence continues at coordinate 4,782,029 of NC_010524.1, read as the reverse complement.
ATGCCGAAGCGCAGGAAGATGATGATCAGCACCGGCAGCACGACGGCCGGCAGGGCGTACAGCAGGTGCCTGCGGAAGGCGACACCGTCGAACGGCGTGGTGTCACGCGGGAAGTTGCGGCGCTTGCCGACCCACCAGCAGACCGCCATGAAACCCCCGCACATCAGCAGGCCGGGCAGCACGCCGGCGACGAACAGCGAGGCGATCGACGCGTTCGCGGTCAGCGCGAACAGGATCATCGGGATCGACGGCGGGATCATGATGTCGATGGTGGCCGCGGCCGCCAGCGTCGCCGCCGAGAACGCCGCCGGATAGCCGAGCCGCTTGTGCCACGGAATCAGCAGCGAGCCGATCGCCGAGGCGTCGGCCACCGCCGAGCCGGAAACACCGCCGAACAGCGTCGACGACAGCACGCCCACCTGCGCCGGGCCACCGTGGAAGCGGCCGATCAGCGTCGACAGCACGCCGACCAGCGCTTCGCCGAGCTTGCCGCCCATCATCAGCGTGCCGGTCAGCATGAAGAACGGAATCGCGATCAGCGGAAAGCTCTGCACCTGCGCGACCATCTGCTGCACCAGCAGGTCCAGCGGCACGCGGTCGGAGGTGGCGGCGGCGGTCATCGCCGCCAGCAGCAGCGCGTGGGCGATCGGCATGGCGGCCACGGCCGCGCCGAGAAAGACGAGGAGGATGAGGGCACTCATGGTGTTCTCCGTTGGATCAGGGGTTCACCAATGCGCCGTCGGCACGCTGGGTTCGGCGTTCGGCACGGGCTCGGTCGAGCTGCGCCAGACCTGCCAGGCCGACTGCAGTGCCAGCAAGGCGAGCAGGGCCATGCCGGCCATCACGCAGGCGTAGGTCAGCGAGCCGGGCACCTGCAGGATCGGCGAGGTCTCGTCGTGCACGATGTCGAGCATGCGAAACGTCGCGATGGCCAGCGTGCCGTACAGGCCCGCCACCACCAGCCAGCTCACCACCCCGACCCCGCGCCGCACGGCAGCCGGCACGGCCTCCATCAGGAAGGTGGTGGCGATGTGCGCGCTGTGCACCGCCGCCATCACCACGCCGGCCATCACCAGCCAGGGGAACAGCAGCTCAGGCACCTCGTTGGCCCATTGCAGGCTGGACCCTCGGGCGTAGCGCAGCACCGTGTTGGCCACCAGGATCACGAAGATGGTGGCCGTGCTCAACCACAGCACCCCACGGCACAGGCCCACCACGCCTCGTTCGACCGGGTTTCGTTCGACAGCATTCATGTCAGTCTCCTCAATGAGGCGGCTCGGGCGCCACGGGCGCCCGGGCCGTCACTCCGATCAGCTCACTTGGCGCGAGCGGCCGCGATGACCTTCTTGACGTACGGGCCGATCGGCATCGCCAGCCACTTGTCATCCACCGCGGCGGTGGCCTTCTCGAAGGCGGCCTTGTCGACCGTGGTGACCTGCACGCCCTTGGCCTTGAGCTCGCCGAGCAGCTTGTCGTCGACCTCCTGGGACTGCTTGCGCTGCAGCGCGGTGGCCTCGGCAGAGGCCTCGGTGACGGCCTTGCGATCGGCCTCGGACAGCCGGTCCCAGGTGCGCTTGCTCATCAGGAAGGGCGTCATCTGGAACATGTGGCTGGTCAGCGCCAGGTGCTTCTGCACCTCGTAGAGCTTGCTGGCGTGGATGTTGACGAGCGGGTTCTCCTGCCCGTCGACCACGCCCTGCTGCAGCGCCACGTAGAGCTCGGCGAACTTGATCTGCTGCGCCTCGGCACCGAGCGATTGCATGATGTCGACCAGCACCGCGTCGGGCGGCGTGCGCATCTTCAGGCCCTTCATGTCCTCGACCTGGGTGATCGCCCGCTTGCTGTTGGTCATGTGGCGGATGCCGTTGTCCCAGTAGCCGAGCACGACCAGCCCCTTCGCTGCGGTCTTGTCGCTCAGCTCCTTGCCGAGCGGGCCGTCGAGCAGCTTGAAGGCCTGCGCCGCGTTCGAGAACAGGAACGGCATGCCGTAAGCGGCGTACTCGGGCACCGCATTGGCGACCGCACCCTGCGAGTTGGCCGACATGTCGAGTGCGCCGGTGCGCAGCGCCGTCACCATCGCGGCATCGTCGCCCAACTGGGCCGACGGTGCGACCTGCACCTCGATGCGCCCGCCGGTCTTGGCCTTGAGCACCTCGGCGAACTTCACCGCGGCTTCGTGGCGCGGATTGCCCGGTGCCGCGCCGTGGCCCAGCGTCAGCTTGACGGTCTGCGCCTGCACTGCCATCGGGGATAAGAGGGCGCCGGCCGCCAGGGCCAGAAGGGTGCGGGTGAATTGATTGCGTTGCATGGTGTCTTGTCTCCGTCGTGTTTGAACTGGTGGGGGGGCAGGGCTCAATGGATCAGCATGCCGCCGTTCACGTCGAGCGTGATGCCGGTGCAATAGAGCGAGAGGTCGCTGGCCAGAAAGACGCAGGCGCCGCCGATGTCGTCGGCACGGCCCAGGCGGGCGAGAGGGATCGTCTCGGCGATCTCGGCCTTCTTCTCTTCGGTGAGCTTGCCCTTGATGATGTCGGTGCCGATCAGGCCGGGCGTGATGCAGTTGATGCGGATGCCGTCGGGGCCGAACTCGCGCGCCATGGCGCGCGCCAGGCCCAGCACGCCGGCCTTGGCGGCCGAGTAGTGCGGTCCGCCGAGGATGCCGCCGCCGCGCTGCGCCGAGACCGACGAGATGCAGACGATCGAGCCGCTCTTCTGCTGCTGCATGGCCGGCAGCACGGCCTGCGACATGTACAGCGTGCCGCGCAGGCTGACGTCGAGGATGCGGTCGTAGTCGGCGCCGGTGATGTCGAGCGTCTTGGCCGGTTGCGTGATGCCGGCGTTGTTGACCAGCACGTCGATGCGGCCGTAGGCCTGCAGCACGGCGGCCGCGGCGGCGTCGCACGAGGCCTTGTCGGTCACGTCGGCCACCCAGCCGAGGTGGCCGGCGCCGAGTTGCGCCGCCGCTGCGGCCGGCTCGGCGCCGGCCAGGTCGAGCACCACGACGCGGGCGCCCTGCGCCGCCATCAGGCGCGCGGTGGCAAAGCCGAGGCCGTTGAGGCCGGCACCACCGGTGATGACGGCAACCTTGTCTTTGAGCAGCATGTCTTGGATCTCCAGGCGGAAGTGAAGGGTTCGGAATCGGGATTCGGGGGGCGGGTCTGCGCAGCGCTTGGGACGAATGGTCGGCATTTGCGTTCATGACGACAAGCGATGTGTCATCAACCTAAGATGACGAACCGTCACTCAACAGCAGGGTTGACCCCATGTCCTACATCCCGCCCATCACCAACCTGCAGGCCTTCGAGGCGGTGGCCCGGCGCCGCAGCTTTGCGCTCGCGGCCGCGGAACTGCACCTCACGGCGTCGGCCATCAGCCACCAGGTGACGCGGCTCGAAGCGCACCTGGGCGTGCGCCTGTTCGAGCGCAGCGCGCACGGCGTGCGCATCAGCCCGGCGGGCGAGTCGTACCTGTCGCGCATCGGCCGCGCGCTCTCGGCCATCGCGGCCGCGACCGAGGACTTGCGGCAGGGCGTCCGCAACAGCCTCTACGTGCACTCGGCACCGAGCATCGCGAGCCTGTGGCTGATGGCGCGCCTGCAGGGCTTCGCGCAGGCCTACCCAGACATCTCGCTCAACCTGTCGTCAGCGCACACACCCAGCGACTTCGAACTCGGCCAGTCGGACATCGACATCCGCTACGGCGTGCCGAACTGGCCCGACCTGGTGGTCGAGCCGCTGTTCGAAGAAAGCATCGTGCCGCTGGCGAGCCCGGAGTTCATCCGCGAGCATCGGCTCAAGCGCCCCGAGCACCTGCTGGGCGTCAAGCTCATCCAGAGCAACGTCAGCGTGGTGCAGTGGGCCGACTGGTTTTCGGCGTTCACCGACCAGCACGCGCCGGAGCGCTTCAGCGTGCGCTTCGACCGGGCCCAGATGTCGCTGGACGCCGCCACCCAGGGCCTCGGCGTCGCGCTCGAAAGCACCACCATCGCCGGCCGGCACATCGCCGAGCGCCGGCTGCGGCCGGTGTTCGGGCTCGACAAGGCGATCAAGGTCAAGGCGCACTTCGCCGTCTACCCGCCGCGCCACGCCAAGCGGCCGGCGGTGGAGGCGTTCCTGGCCTGGCTGCACGGCGAGGCGGCAAAAGGCCAGGCGACCTGATCCCGCATGACTTGATCGCTCTCAAGCCCTGCTTCGCACCGCTGCCGAGAATCGGCTGAAGGAGCCCCACCGCATGCCGCCCGACGCACCGATCGTCTTTCGCGCCCGCGACCTCGCCAAGGTCTACGGAAGCGGCGAGGTCGAGGTGATCGCGCTGCACGACGTCTCGCTGGAGATCGCGCGCGGCGAGTTCGTGGTGCTGCTGGGCGCCTCGGGCAGCGGCAAGAGCACGCTGCTCAACATCCTCGGCGGGCTCGACGTGCCCACGCGCGGCGAGGTCAGCTTCGGCGATCACCTCTTGAGCGGCGCCAGCGAGGCCGAGCTGACACGCTACCGGCGCGAGCACGTCGGCTTCGTGTTCCAGTTCTACAACCTGATCCCGAGCCTGACGGTGCGCGAGAACGTCGCGCTCGTGACCGACATCGCCGCGCACCCGATGGACATCGACGAGGCCATCGCATTGGTCGACCTGAGCGCGCGGCGCGACCACTTTCCGGCGCAGCTGTCGGGCGGCGAGCAGCAGCGCGTGGCGATCGCGCGTGCCATCGTCAAGAAGCCCGACGTGCTGCTGTGCGACGAGCCCACCGGCGCGCTCGACTACAGCACCGGCAAGCGCGTGCTCGACGTCATCGCGCGCATCAACCGCGAGCTGGGCACCACCGCGGTGGTGATCACGCACAACGCGGCCATCGCCGGCATGGCCGACCGCGTGATCTACCTCGGCGACGGCCACATCCTGCGGGTCGAACGCAACGCGCACAAGGTGTCGCCGGCCGAGTTGAGCTGGTGATGCGGGACACCGCGCCATGAAAGCGCTCGACCGCAAGCTGCTGCGCGACCTGCTGCGCATGTGGAGCCAGGCGCTGACGATCGCGCTGGTGGTGGCCAGCGGCATCGGCGGTTTCCTGACCACGTTGTCGGCGGTCGATTCGCTGGCGCTGGCACGCGATCGCTTCTATGCCGAGGGCCGTTTTGCCGACGTGTTTGCCGGCGTGAAACGCGCGCCGCTCGCGCTGGTCGATACCTTGCGCGATGTGCCCGGCGTGGCCGATGTGCAGACCACCACCGAGAAGACGGTGCGGGTCGAGATCGCCGGCTCGACCGACCCGATCGTCGGCCAGCTGATCGGCATCGACCGCGGCCAGCCGCTGCGCATGAACCGCATCACGCTGCGCAGCGGCCACGCCGACGACGCCTCGATGTCACCCGGCCGGGCGCTGCCCGACGGCGCGCTGCCGGCCTGGGTGTCGGAGTCGTTCGCGGTGGCGCATGGCTTGAAGCCCGGTGCGCGGCTGTCGGCGTTGATCAACGGCAAGCAGCGCGCGCTGGTGGTGGCCGGCGTGGCGCTGTCGCCCGAGTACATCTTCGCCGGCCTGTGGGGCATGCCGGACACACGCGGCTTCGGCGTCTTCTGGGTCGACCAGGAGGCGCTGGCCGCGGCCTACGACATGGCCGGCGCGTTCAACCGCGTGGCCGTCAAGCTCGCGCCCGGCGCCGATGAACGCGCGGTGATCGACGCGCTGCAACGCCGGCTCGCGCCCTACGGCGGGCGCCAGGCGAGCGGCCGCGCCGACCAGACCTCGCACGCCATGCTCGACAACGAGATCAAGGAGCAGCGCGTGCTCGGCAGCGTGCTGCCGTCGATCTTTCTCGGCGTGGCCGCGTTCCTGCTCAACGTGGTGGTGTCGCGGCTGGTGGCGACGCAGCGCGAGCAGATCGCCGCGCTGAAGGCGCTGGGCTACGCCAACAGCGCCATCGCCGCGCATTACCTGAAGATGGTGCTGGCGATCGTGGCGGTGGGTTTCGTGCTCGGCATCGGGCTGGGCGACACGATGGGCACGATGCTGACGCGGCTGTACGCCGAGTTCTTCCGCTTCCCGAGTTTCGAGCACCGCATCGCGCCGGGGCTGCTGCTGGTGGCGCTGGCGCTGACGCTGGCCACCGCGGTGCTGGGCACGCTCAACGCCATCGCCGCCACCGTGCGGCTGGCGCCGGCCGAGGCGATGCGCCCGCCCGCACCCGGCCGCTACCGGCGCACGCTGCTCGAAACCCTCGGCGTGAAAGGCATCCCGACGCCGCTGCGCATGATCGTGCGCAACATGGAGCGCCGGCCGCTGCGCACGGGGCTGTCGATCGGCGGCGTGGCCGCGGCGGTGGCGATCGTGATCATGGGCAACTTCTTCCGCGATGCGATCGAGTTCATCGTCGACTCGCAGTTCAACCTCGGCATGCGCAGCGACGTGGCGGTCTGGCTGCTCGAAGCCACGCCCGATGCGGCCCGCCACGAGCTGGCGCGCGCACCGGGCGTGACGATGACCGAGTCGCTGCGCTTCGTGCCCGTCACGCTGGTCAACGGTCATCGGCGCGAGCGTGTCGAGATCCGCGGCTACGGCGACACGCAGGAGCTTTACCGCGTGATCGACGTGCGCAACCGCCAGACCCGGCTCGACGGCAACGGCCTCGTGTTGACCGACCGGCTGGCCGCCAAGCTCGGCGTGAAGGTGGGCCAGACGCTGCAGGTCGAGCCGCTCGAAGGCCGGCCGCGCACGCTGCACCTGAAGGTCGACGCCACGGTGCAGGAGATGATGGGCCTGAACGCCTACATGGGCCGCAGCGCGCTCAACCGCGCGCTCGGCGAGGGCGATCTGTCGTCGGGTTTCGTGCTCGCCATCGAGCGCGGCCGCGAGGGCGAGCTGCTCGACGCCACCCGTGCCATGCCGCGCGTGGCCGGTGCCTTCAGCAAGGCCACGATGCTGCGCAACATGCAGGAGATCAGCGCCCGCAACATCCGCATCATGAGCAGCGTGCTGACCTTCTTTGCCGCGGTGATCGCGGTCGGCGTGGTCTACAACAACGCCCGCATCGCGCTGGCCGAGCGCACCTGGGAGCTGGCCAGCCTGCGCGTGCTGGGCTTCACGCGCGCCGAGGTGTCGGGGCTGCTGCTGGGCGAGATGGCGATCTCGATCGGCATCGCGCTGCCGCTGGGCATGGCGCTCGGTTACGGGCTGGTGCACCTGATCGCCGGGCTGCTGCAGAGCGACCAGTTCTTCTTTCCGGTGGTGATCCTGCCGCGCACCTACGCGTGGGCCGCCTTGTGCGTGATGGCCGCGGGCGTGGCCAGCGCGCTGGTGGTGCGCCGGCGCATCGATCGGCTCGACATGGTGGCCGCGCTCAAGACGAGAGAGTGAACCCGAACATGAACCGCAAGACGCTCCTGATCGCCGCGGCCGGTGCGGTGGCACTGGCCGCCATGCTGGGCTGGGCCTTCGCGCCGCGGCCGGTCGAGGTGGAGATCGCCACCGCCGGCATCGGCCCGTTCGAGACCACCCTCGACGAGGACGCCCGCACCCGGCTGCGCGAGCGCTACGTCGTCTCGGCGCCGCTGGCCGGGCGGCTGCAGCGCGTGACGCTGCGCGAGGGCGATGCGGTCGAGGCCGGCGCGGTGCTCGCCACGCTGCGGCCGGTGTTGAGCCCGATGCTCGACGAGCGCACGCTGCGCGAGCAGCAGGCGCGGGTCGGTGCGGCCGAGGCCGGCGTGGCGCAGGCCCGCAGCGGCGTCGGCGCGGCGCAGGTGGCGCTGGAACGCGCCGCCCTGCAACTGCGCCGCACCGAGCAGCTGGCGCAACAGGGTTTCGTGGCGCCGACCCAGGTCGACACCGACCGGCTGGCGGTGCAGGCGGCGCAGCAAGGGCTCGACGCGGCGACCGAGGCGGGACACGTCGCCAGCCACGCGCTCGATCAGGCCCGCGCCGCGCTCGGCGCCGTGCGCAGCGCGGGCACCGGCCGGGCCGACGGCGCGCCGTTCGCGCTGCGCGCACCGCTGTCGGCGCGGGTGCTGAAGGTGCACCACACCAGCGAGGCGACCGTGGCGCTGGGCGCGCCGCTGATCGAGCTGGGCGACACCACGCAGATGGAGATCGTGGCCGAGCTGCTGACCACCGACGCGCTGCTGGCGCGCCCCGGCAGCGCCGTGCGCATCGAGCGCTGGGGCGGCCCCGCCGTGCTGCAGGGCCGGGTGCGACGCATCGAGCCGGCGGCGTTCACCAAGGTGTCGGCGCTGGGCGTGGAGGAGCAGCGGGTCAACGTGCTGATCGACATCACCAGCCCGGGCGCCGAGTGGGCCGCGCTGGGCGACGGCTACCGCGTGGGCGTGCGCATCGTCACGCGCAGCGAGAGCGCGGTGCTGCGCGTGCCGGTGAGCGCGGTGTTCCCGCTGCCGGCGGGTGAGGCTGCGGCGAGCCCGGGCCACGCGGTGTTCGTGGTCGATGCCGGCCACGCACGGCTGCAGCCGGTCAAGGTGGCCGAGCGCAACGGCAGCCTGGCGTGGATCGAACAAGGCCTGGCGGCCGGCGCCGAGGTGATCGTCTACCCGCCCGCGAGCGTGGCGGACGGCGTGCGGGTCAAGCGGCGCGGCGTCTAGCCGGGCCCGCCCGCAGGCGATCGATCACCGAGCGATCACTTCTTCTTGCTGCGGTCGGGCACGACCGTGACCTTGGTGGGCATCACCGGTTCGGACGACACCGGCTTGGACGGCTGGTCCTTCTTCGGCTTCTTGGCTTCCTTGGTGCTGCGCTGGCCCTTGGGCATGGTGATCTCCTTGAATCGATCGGTGGGGTGGATGTGTCGAGCGCCAGCATTGTGCGCGCTGGCGACGCTGTCATGCGTTCGTCACGGCGGCGCTGAATCATGCGTGGTTCAGCCACCGGAGACCGCGTCCATGTCCGAACTGCCGAATCACGATGAACTGGTCGAGCGCATCCAGCGCGACCTGATCGACAGCTACGACGAAGAGCTCGAACTCGAGATCGAGGACCGCGACGCGTCGGGCTATCTCAGCGATGGCGCCGAAGCGGCCAGCGAGCCCGCCGACCTGCGCAAGGCCCGGCGCATGGCCTACTTCCGCGAGCTGTTCCGCCTGCAGGGCGAACTCGTCAAGCTGCAGGACTGGGTGGCGCACACGCGCCGCAAGGTGGTGATCCTGTTCGAGGGCCGCGACGCCGCCGGCAAGGGCGGCGTGATCAAGCGCATCACGCAGCGCCTGAACCCACGTGTGTGCCGCGTGGTGGCTCTCCCCGCGCCCAATGACCGCGAGCGCACGCAGTGGTACTTCCAGCGTTACGCCGCGCACCTGCCCGCCGCCGGTGAGATGGTGCTGTTCGACCGCAGCTGGTACAACCGCGCCGGTGTCGAGCGGGTGATGGGCTTCTGCAGCGACGACGAGTACGAGGAGTTCTTCCGCTCGGTGCCCGAGTTCGAACGCATGCTGGTGCGCTCGGGCATCGTGGTGCTCAAGTACTGGTTCTCGATCACCGACGACGAGCAGCACCTGCGGTTTCTGGGCCGCATCCACGACCCGCTCAAGCAGTGGAAGTTGAGCCCGATGGACCTCGAATCACGGCGCCGCTGGGAGGAGTACACCAAGGCCAAGGAGACCATGATCGAGCGCACCCACATCGCCGAGGCGCCGTGGTGGGTGGTGCAGGCGGTCGACAAGAAGGCCGCCCGGCTCAACTGCATCCAGCACCTGCTCGGCCAGTTCGACTACCACGAGGTCGAGCGCCCGACCGTGGTGTTGCCCGAGCGGGTGCGCAACCCCGACTACATCCGCCAGCCGGTGCCCGGCGACATGATCGTGCCCGAGTTCTATTGACCGGCCGTCACGCCGGGCAGCATGAACTCGACGCTGCGAAACGACTTCTTCCTGTCGGGCACCGCCTTGTCCTTGCAGTCGCGGCCGTCGACGCGGGTGCTGCCATCGTCGCTCAGCAGTTGCACCAGGCCGGTCTCGGCCCAGGCAAAAAGCGCTTCGGGGCGCCGCTTGCCGAGCGGCGCATCGGGCACCGGCCGGGCCGCATCGCCGACCCGGCCCGACCACGTGTAGAGCGCGAAATCTCCCGCGCTGCCGCTGCCGTCGTCGTGCGGCCCGGCGACGATGACGTAGCGCGTGCCGATGCGCTCGATGCTGCGGATGCCACGCCCGCCGAGGTCGAGCCGCACGCCGTCGCCCAACACCGGCCGGGCCGCCGCATCGAGCACCTCGCGCGGGTTGTCGAGCGGCACCAGCAGCGCCTGGCCGCCCGGGCGCGGGTTGCGAAAACCGATCAGCAGGCCGCCCGACGGTGTCGCGGCCAGCCCCTCGATGTTGAGCCCGTCGGCGTCTTCAGGCGCGCGTTGCGATGCGGCGGCCAGACCGAACTGCGCCAGCCGGGGCTCGGCCACGAGCGCCCGCAGCAGGCCGTCGTAGGCCGGCGTGGCGAGCGGGCGCACGCCGGGCGTGCCGGCCACATCGACCGCCTCGGTGGCGAAGAAGCGGTAGCGCGTGGGCTCGATGTCGCCACCCGAATCGCGCCCGTGCGAGGCGATCCAGTAGATGCGCGCACCCAGCATCGCGGCGCCTTCGATGTCGGCCTCCCTGGGCTTGCGGCCGGGGCGGCGCGAGCCCAGGTGATCCGTCAGGTCGGCGCTGCCCACCGGCCGGGCCTCGCCGCGCCGGTAGATCATCAGCACGTCGCGTTCGTCATCGGCGACGACGAAGTGCCGGGGGCCCAGCGCGACGGCGGCCGAGGCGTCGCAGATGCCGTGGTACGAGAACTTCGCCGACGGCGCGGCGGCCGCGGACAGGGCCATCAGCCAGAAGGCCAGGCCGGCAGAGAAGGGTCGGAAACCAGAAGTCATGGAAGCTGCGCTCGCTGGGGACGGGATGCCGCCACAGCATCGCACGCCATCGATCGATACACGACAACAACACGACATGACACTCGACATCCTCGTTTGGTGGGGCTTTCTCGGCACGGTCAGCCTGTTCAACCTGCTGGCATGGGCGGCGTCGGCTTCGTCGCTCGAACGGCGCAGCACCGCGCTGGGCCCGCACGCACATGCGGCGCGGCGGCTGCAGCTGCTGCTGTCGGCGGCCTACGTGGGCGGCTGCGCGTTCCGATCGGTGTTTCCGCTCTTCGACGTGCCACGGGTGTGCCTGGTCGACACCTGGCTGTCGACCGTCATCGTCGGGCGCAGCGTGGCCACCGTGGCCGAGCTGTGTTTTGCCGCGCAGTGGGCGCTGCTGATGGATGAACTCGCGGACGCAGCCGGTAGCCGGATCGGCAAGGTGACGGCGCGCGCGCTGGTGCCGCTGATCGCGCTGGCGGAGACCTGCGCCTGGTTCGCGGTGCTGACCACCGCCAACATCGGCCACGTCGCCGAGGCGTCGATCTGGAGCCTGAGTGCGGCGCTGGCGGTCACGGCGCTGATCGCGATCTGGCCGCGCTGCGATGCCAGGCTGCGCAACGTGCTCGGCGTCTGGTGCGCCGCCGGCCTGGCGTATGTCGCGTTCATGGCGCTGGTCGACGTGCCGATGTACTGGTCGCGCTGGCTCGCCGACGAGGCCGCGGGGCGCCAGTACCTGAGCCTCGCGCAAGGCCTGGTCGACGCCACGCAGCGCTGCGTGGTCTCGCACCGCTGGGCCGACTGGCACACCGAGGTGCTGTGGATGTCGCTGTACTTCAGCGCCGCGGTGTGGCTGAGCATCGCGCTGGTCCACACGCCGGTGCTGGCCGAACACGTCGTCAAGGCCGATCGGCGCTGACGGGGCTCAGTCTTCGAGGTGGATGCGCTCGCAGCCGCCGTCGAGCAGCGGCTTGACGAGGATGCGATAGGCGTCGAGGTCGAAGCCGGCGCCTGCACCGGGGTCGGCGAGCGGAGGGCGGGCGTCTTGCGCGCCGCCGACGTCGAGCGTGCGCTCATGGCGCCAGTTGCGCACCACGTGGGTCTGGACCCAGTCGCCGTCGCGCTCCACCAGCCCGACCGCACCGGGAAACGGCCAGCGCTGCACGGCGCACTGCGCCAGCGCCTGCGCCACCCGCAGCGCATGGGAGGCGGCCGATTCGCGGCCCACGCACACGCCGTCGCAGCGCCCGAGCTGCAGCCCGAAGCAGCCACGCCGTGTGGCCGGCTCGAGGCCCAGCGCCACCAGGCACAGGCGATGCGCCTGCGCGGTGTCGATCAGGAAATCCTTGGCCGCATGGGCCGAGCGAAACAGGCCGAACAGGCCGTCGGTGACGGCGAAATCGACGTCTCGCGAATACACCAGCGCCGGCGCGACGGCCGGCTGCGAACCGCAGAACCGCCACGAACACAGCTCGCGCGAGCGGCGCAGCTGCTTGTTGTAGAGCGGCTGCTGCGCCTTGATGAGCCGCGACTCGAGCAGCAGCGCGCCGATCTCGCCGGCGGTGCGGATCCACGTCACGCGGCGGGTCTGCAACAGCATGCGGGCCTCGCCCGGCTCGCGCAGATGCGAGAGCACGCGCGAGCGGATGTTGACGCTCTTGCCGATGTAGAGCGGCAGGGCGGACTCGCCGTGGAACAGGTAGACGCCCGGGGCCGACGGCAGGGCGCGCAGGTCTTCTGTCGGGATCACCAACTCAGCGGCCGGAAAGTTTCATGAAGTCCTCGGGATAGCGTTCGCCCTGCACCGGGATGGCCGACGCGAGCGCCGCGATCTCCTGCAGGTCGTCGGCACTCAGTTCGACCGAGGCGGCACCGATGTTTTCATCCAGCCGCTCGATCTTGCGGGTGCCCGGGATGGGAACGATCCACGGCTTTTGCGCCAGCAGCCAGGCCAGCGCGATCTGCGCGCGCGTCACGCCCCTGCGCCCGGCGATGGCGCCGAGCCCGTCGACCAGCGCCTGATTGGCCTGGCGCGCCTGCAGCGCGAAGCGGGGCACGCGGTTGCGGAAGTCGGACGCGTCGAAGCGGGTCGCCTGGTCGATCTGGCCGGTCAGGAAGCCCTTGCCCAGCGGGCTGAAGGGCACGAAGCCGATGCCGAGTTCTTCGAGCACGGGCATCACGTCCGCCTCGGGTTCCCGGGTCCACAGCGAGTATTCGCTCTGAAGGGCGGTGACGGGCTGCACGGCGTGGGCGCGGCGGATCGATTCCGCACCCGCTTCGGACAGACCGAAGTGCTTGACCTTGCCGTCCTGAATCAAGGCCTGCACCGCGCCCGCCACGTCTTCCATCGGCACGTCGGGATCGACCCGGTGCTGGTAGAGCAGGTCGATGCAGTCGACCTGCAGCCGCCTGAGCATGCCGTCGACCGCACGCCTGATCTGCTGCGGACGGCTGTTGACGCCCCCGTGGAAGACGCCGGTCTCGGGGTCGATGTCCCACCCGAACTTGGTGGCGATCACCACCTCGCCACGCAACGGCGCCAACGCCTCGCCGACCACTTCTTCATTCGTGAACGGGCCGTAGGACTCGGCCGTGTCGAAGAACGTGATGCCACGTTCGACGGCCGCGCGGATCAGCCGGATCATTTCCTGCCTGTCGGCCGCCTCGCCATAACCCATGCACCCGAGCCCGAGTGCGGAGACTTCGAGGTGGCTGCTGCCGAGCTGGCGTTTTTTCATGGCGAGGTCTGCGTTGTCGTGGTTGCCTGCAGGTGACTCAGCAGGATCGGTTCATCTTCATCGTGATGACTGCATTCAGCAAGGCATGAGTGGACGGGCGGGCCGGGTCGTCAGACCGGAGCAACTTGCCCCCGAAATCAGCTTCGCCTTACCATGCGCCAAACTGTAAGGAAACCCCATGTCGGAAGCCACTCTCACCAGCAAAGGCCAGATCACCATTCCGGCTGATATCCGCAAGGCGATGGGTGTGACGGCACAAGACCGCATCGTCTTCACCCGTCTTGACGACGGCACCATCGTGATGCGGGCCAAGACCCGGTCCGTTCTGGAACTGCGGGGAATGCTGCGGCGCGAGGGCGACGCGCCAAGCGTCCCGGTGGAAAAGATGCGCATCGGCAGGGACTGATCCCTGCCGACCGCGTCAAGTCAGCAATTGGGCTCCGGACAGTCGGGCCGCCTTGCGATCAAACGTCCACATCGGCCCCTGCAACGCAGCACCTGCGATGCCGACATGCAGACACTCGCCGAAATCTGCATTGCCGACGCGATACAGGTTCAGCGCACGTTCCACGGCGGCCTCGTTCTCGAACACCAGTTCGCGTGATTCGAGCAGTGCATTGAACATCTGCAACACGTCCGGCTTGCTGCACCCGTAGCTGGTGCGCAGCACCCATTCAAGTTCGAGCAGGACGGTCGAGGACATGAACAAGGGCTCCTCACGAGCCACTGCCTGTTCCATCAACCGCCGAACTGTTTCCGATTGCGCCGGATCGTCATCGACCAGCCAGCGCACCAGCACGTTGGTGTCGAGACTGGCCATCAACCACACGCACCCACGAAGCCACAGCTGGTGCAGAAATCGCACCCGTCCTTGTGGATCATCGTGGCGTTGCCGCACTCCGGGCAGGGCGAGCCGGCCATCGGGGCGCTGGCGGCGCCGCTGACGGCAGCGCCCGAGGACGCCCCGGCGGCAACCGCGCGTTGCGGTGCGGCCAGCACGCCCATCGCGCTGACGGGCTCGCCTTCTTCGGTCAGCACGCCCAGCATCGCGTAGCGGTGGATCACCAGCCGCGCCACGTAGGCGACGGTGCTGGGCCAGATCTGCTGGCGTTTCTGGCCCGGGATCGGCGCCATGAAGTGGCCGAGCGGTTCGCCGACGTTGAGCAGCTTGCGCAGCTTCATGCCGATCCAGGCCGGGTCGATCACGCGCATGTCGAGCGACAGCAGGCGCGCCAGGCCGTCGAGCGCACGCGGGTAGTTGCCGGCGAAGCCGATCGCGCAGGGCCGCGTGACGTGGCCACCTTCGGGCGTGGGCAGCGTCACTTCCTTGAGCGTGAGGGTGAACTCCTCGCCGGTGGCCGGGTTGTGGATGTCGACCGCCCAGGCCAGCGTGCCGTCGGTGCCGGTGCGCGGCTCGTCGCGGCTGAACATGGCGTCGAGCACGGGGGTCGGGCCGCCTTCCTGCAGCGCGCCGAGCTGCTCGCAGCGCCAGCGGATCACCGCCGCGGTGGCCGCCACCACGCCGGGGAACAGGCGCTTCTCGCCGGTGGGCGGGAAGGGCATGTCGAAGGCGCGCTCTTCGGCGACGGTGGCGAGCGCGTCGAGCTTGAGCTTGAGCCAGCTCGGGTCGTTGGCACGCATGTCCATCGACAGCGTCTTGGCCAGCGCGCCCAGGCCGCGCGGCTGTTCGGCGCCGTTGACCCAGACCTCGAACGGCAGGGTCTTGTCGAACAGGCCGGCGTCGGGGCCGGCCTCGGCCGGCAGCTCGCCGACGAACAGCGCGAAGTCGCCGTGCGGGTGCTGGATCATGTAGCTCCAGGCCGGGTTGCCGTTGCTCAGGTCCGGCCGGCTGGGCCAGCGCAGCGAGGCGAGCACCGGCTGCGGCAGGCGGTCGACACGCAGGCGCTGGTTGGCGCTGCCGGCGTCGAGCGGCGTGCCCAGGCTGACGGGCACGGTCAACGGCTGCGGCGTGGCGGCGGTTTCGGCGACGACGGGCACGGTGGGTGTGACGCTCAGCACCGAGCCCAGCACGCTGTTCGGACGATACGTCGCCAGGCCCTTGAGGCCGGATTTCCAGGCCGCCATGTAGAGGCCCTGGAAGTCCTCGTACGGGTAGTCGGCCGGCACGTTGACGGTCTTGCTGATCGAGGTGTCGATGCACGGCGCGACCGCCGCCACCATCGATTCGTGCGCCTCGGCGCTCATCTCGAGCGCGGTGACGAAGGCGTCGGTCAGCGGCGCGTCGGCGCCCTTGAGGTGGCGGTACAGGCGCCAGGCGTGGTCCTCGACCGCGAACTCCTTGAACGTGCCGTCGGCCTCGCGCTTCTTGCGGGTGTAGGTCCAGCTGAACGGCGGCTCGATGCCGTTGGAGGCGTTGTCGGCAAAGGCCAGGCTGATGGTGCCGGTGGGCGCGATCGACAGCAGGTGCGAGTTGCGCAGGCCGTTGACGCGGATGTGCTCCTTGACGGCCGCGGGCAGGCGCGAGGCGAAGCTGTTGCCACTCAGGTAGAGATCGGCGTTGAAGAGCGGGAACGCACCGCGCTCCTGCGCCAGGTCGCTCGACGCGATGTAGGCGGCGTCGCGCATGACCTCGCTGATGTGCGTGGCCATCGCGCGCGCGGCCGGCGTGTCGTAGCGCAGGCCGAGCATGATCAGCGCGTCGCCCAGGCCGGTGAAACCGAGGCCGACGCGGCGCTTGTTGGCGGCCTCCTGCTGCTGCGCGGGCAACGGCCAGACGGTGGCGTCGAGCACGTTGTCGAGCATGCGGGTGGCGGTCGCGCAGACCTCGGCGAAGGCGGCGTCGTCGAACGAGGCGTCGGACTCGAACGGGCGCTGCACGAAGTGCGTCAGGTCGACCGAGCCGAGGCAGCAGCAGCCGTAGGGCGGCAGTGGTTGTTCGGCACACGGGTTGGTCGCCGCGATGGTCTCGCAGTAACTGAGGTTGTTGTCCTGGTTGATGCGGTCCAGGAACAGCACGCCCGGTTCGGCGTGGTCGTAGGTCGACCGCATGATCTGGTCCCACAGGTCGCGCGCGCGCACGCTGCGGTAGACCCACAGGCCATCGGCGCGCTGGCGGGCGCCGGCGGCTTTCTGCTTCTCGCCGGGCTCGGCCTTGTGCACCAGGTCGACGTCGGTGTCGGCCTCGACCGCCTTCATGAAGACGTCGGTCACGCCGACCGAGATGTTGAAGTTCTTCAGGTCGCCCTTGTCCTTGGCGTGGATGAAGGCCTCGACGTCCGGGTGATCGCAGCGCAGCACGCCCATCTGGGCGCCGCGGCGGCTGCCGGCGGATTCGACCGTCTCGCAGCTGCGGTCGAACACGCGCATGTAGCTGACCGGGCCGCTGGCGTGGCTCTGCGTGCTGCCGACCCAGGCGCCGTAGGGGCGGATGCGGCTGAAGTCGTAGCCGACGCCGCCACCGCGGCGCATCGTTTCGGCCGCTTCGGTCAGCGCGGTGTAGATGCCCGGGAAGCCTTCTTCGGGCTCGGCGATCGAGTCGCCCACCGGCTGCACGAAGCAGTTGATCAGCGTGGCGCTGAGCGTGGTGCCGGCGGCCGAGGCGATGCGCCCGGCGGGCACGAAACCGCGCTCCTGGGCGGCCAGGAAACGCTCGGTCCAGAGCTCGCGCGCCTCGGGTGCCTCGACCGAGGCGAGCGCGGCGGCGACACGGCGGCGCACCTGCTCGATGCTCGATTCGTCGCCCTTGGCATATTTCTCGATCAGCACTTCGGCGCTGATAGGTTGTTCCGGCAAGGCGCGCGCCGCGCCGCGGGAGGCACCGTTGACACGGGCTTCGGCAAGGTCTGAAAACAGGGACATATCCTGGCGTTGCAGGTCATTCATGGGGCATTCCTCGAGCGTGCGGGTGCGGAGCATAGGCGCGCGACGGGCGACGGGGCTCCGGCACGGTGATGCAATTCGCGCTAGATCAGACTTGACGCGACTCGCCGCTGGCGATCGGGCGGGGCTTGACCCGCCGCAAACCGGAGAGCGGTCTGCCGAGGATAGTGCCACGCATCGCGCCACGTGCGGCGCTGCCGGAGGCCCGCCATGCATCACTTCGAACCGACCGCCACGACGATCATGGTCGCCTCGCCCTTCTGCCCCCTGGCTGTGCCCGAGCTGGTGCTGGCCGGCCCGCCCGAGGCGCTGATGCGCACGCTGAGCGCGCTGCGCGAGGTACAAGACCCTGACGTCGGCGCGGATATCGTCGAGCTCGGGCTGGTCGAATCCCTGCGGCTGAGCCCCGGCGAGGCGCGGCTGCAACTGGTGAGCACCGGGCCGGAATGCCCGCTGTGCGACTTTGCCGCCGACCGGGCGCTGCGGGCCATGCAGCGCGCCCTGCCCGACACCGACATCTACGTCAGCCACGACCCGTGGGTCGAATGGGAACCCAAGCGCGCCAGCACCGCCCTGCGGCGGCGCATGGGCTGGACGGTCGGCTGACCCCATTGACTTCCGTCAAATTTGAGCCCGATCAAGCGCGAGCCCCCCGGCCCGGGGGATGATCCGCCCATGCACGACCGCCCGACCGCCATCTGGATCCAGCCCGCCCGCCATCCGGCCGCACCCGAATCCCCGATCGACACCGGCTGCGGCGGTTGTGTCGGCGACGAACCGGCCGCCGCTGACGTCACCGCGCCGCGGCTCAGCGGCGATCCGCAGCTCATCGAGCGGGTCTTCGAGGCGCTAAGGCAGGTGCGCGAGGCCCAGGGCGGCCACAGCATCGTCGAGAGTGGCCGGGTGCAGGGCCTGGACATCGGCGACGGCGAGGCCACACTGACCTTGCGCATGGGCCAGGGCCTGTGCACCGACGCCAGACGGCTGGCCGAGGAGGCCTTCGAGGCCTTGCGGCAATCGCTGCCCGATACCGACCTCTATCTGCGCCATGACCGACCGACCGGCTGTGCGAGCCGCCAGGCAACTGAGGCGCCCCGAACGGCCTGACGCCGAGGATCTGAACGGGATCACCGCGTGCGGCCCGGCCGCGTCGGGCCCGATTCGTCGAGCCAGGCCTGTACCACCGGCTTGAGCACCCGCCAGGCGCTCCACCAGGTCGACAGCCGCCCAGCCCAGCGCACGGCGCTCGAGGTGGTGGAGGCCGCGGACCGGCGCCGCCGCAAGACCCGCCGCAGCAGCCGCCACGCCAGCGGCACGGCCAGCAGCAGCCACGGCCGACGGGCGGTGATCGACTGGCCCGCCTGCCAGACCCGCAGCAGCCGCGTGCGCCAGGTCCAGGCGTGATCGAGCGGCTCGCGCAGCGCCTGCCAGCCCTCGCGGCACTCGGCCGCCAGGCCCAGCCGCAAGGCATCGCTGCGCAGCACAAGCTCGCGCTTGCGCTGGAGCAGCGGCACGGCCCAGAGGTCGACGGTGCGCGTGATGCGTCGGGGCGTGTTCATTCGGGCGGCGCGCCGACCTGGGCGCGGTCCTTGGCCAGCTCGTCGACGCTGGCGGCAAAGCTGCCGCCCGGGCTGGGCTGCAGGCGCATGCGCGCATCGCGCATCAGCCAGGCGCCGCTGGCCAGGAACAGCACCGCCGCGCCGCCGAGGGCCCACAGCCGATGGCCGTCCCACAGCAGCACGACCAGCAGCGCGACGGCAAAGAACAGACCGAAGGCCAGCAGCAGCATCGCCAGCGCGGCCCGCGCCACGGCGTCGAACAGGCGCAGTACCTCTTGCTGCAACTCGATGCCGAGCAGTTCGAGTCGGGTCTGCAACAGCGACAGACCCAGGTCGGCCACCCGCTGCAGGCGGGCGGCCAGGCGCGACGCGAAGTCGAGCGCCATCCTCAGCGACCCCGCACGCGGCCGGGATCACGCAACGGGCTCATCTCATGAGCCATCGTTTCAGCGCCGGCCGATCAGGATGCCGACCAGCAGGCCGACGCCGGCGGCCACGCCGATCGATTTCCAGGGGTTGTCGTGCACGTAGACGTCGGTGGCCTGGCCGGCTTCCTTGGCGCGTGTGACGGCGGTCTCCTGCAGGCGCTGGAGGGTCTCCTTGGTCTGCTGCAGACGGGCCTGGATGCGCCCGCGCGCCTCGGCCGCGCCTTCACCGACCTGGCCGGCGGTGGATTCGAGCAACTGCTCGGCGTCGCTCACGACCATGCGCAATTCAGCCATCAGCTTGTCCTTCTGGGCGGCGGTGAAATCACTCATCGCAGTACTCCTGTGTCAGTTGATTTGTCCGGCAACCATACGCCGATCCCGCTCAAAGGTCATGCGTTTGCACAAGCCGAAACGCTTGCCGGGTGCGGCGTTGCGGTCGATACACTGACGCCCCGATTGAGCCACTGCCGGTGCCTGCCTTGTCCGACCGCCTTGCCGTCCTGCCGCAATACCTGCTGCCCAAACAGGCCCTGACCGCATTGGCGGGCCGGGTCGCCTCGGCGCAAGCCGGCGCCGTCACCACCGGCATCATCCGCCGCTTCGTGCGCCGCTACGGCGTCGACATGAGCGAGGCGGCCGAGCCCGACATCGCCCGCTACACCAGCTTCAACGCCTTCTTCACCCGCGCGCTGCGCCCGGGTGTGCGGCCGCTGGCGAACGCCGACCTGATCTGCCCGGTCGACGGCGCGATCAGCCAGCTCGGCGCGATCGAGGGCGACCAGATCTTCCAGGCCAAGGGCCACCGCTACAGCAGCACGGCGCTGCTGGGCGGCGACGCCGTGCTGGCGGCGCAGTACACGAATGGCCACTTCGCGACGATCTACCTCAGCCCGCGCGACTACCACCGCATCCACATGCCGTGCGACGGCCGGCTGCTGCGCATGATCCACGTGCCGGGCGCGCTGTTCTCGGTCAACCCGACCACCGCGCGCGGCGTGCCCGGGCTGTTCGCTCGCAACGAGCGGGTGGTCTGCATCTTCGACGGCCCGACCGGGCCGTTCGCGCTGGTGCTGGTGGGTGCCACCATCGTCGGCAGCATGGCCACCGCCTGGCACGGCGTGGTCAACCCGCCGCGGCCGGGCCAGCTGCGCGAATGGAACTACGAGCGCGAAGACATCCGCCTGGCCCAGGGCGACGAGATGGGCCGCTTCCTGCTCGGCTCGACGGTGGTGATGCTGTTCCCGGCCGGGCCGCTGACGTTCAATCCGCAATGGACCGCGGCCCGGCCGGTGCGGCTCGGCGAGGCGATGGCCGACGGCCTGCGCTGAGCGCCGCGGCGGCCGGTGGCGGCGCGGCCACCACGCGACGCCTGGCAGAGTTCATGCATGCGCCGATGGCCTGCCGTCAGACGGCGACCGTATGCTTGAAATCCCACCCTACTGCGAGCCACAGCCCATGAGCCAGACCATCCCCGCCACCCTCATTCCCGGCGACGGCATCGGGCCCGAGATCGTCGAAGCCACGCTGGCTGCGCTCGACGCGCTCGGCGCACCGTTCGAATGGGACCGCCAGATCGCCGGCCTCGAAGGCGTGACCACCGCCGGCGACCCGCTGCCGCAGGCCACGCTCGACAGCATCCGCCGCACCCGGCTGGCGCTCAAGGGCCCGCTGGAGACCCCGTCGGGCGGCGGCTACCGCAGCTCGAACGTGCGCCTGCGCGAGGAGTTCAAGCTCTACGCCAACCTGCGCCCGGCGCTGACCATCGTGCCCGGCGGTCGCTACGACAAGATCGACCTGGTGGTGGTGCGCGAGAACCTCGAGGGCCTCTACATCGGCCACGAGCATTTCGTGCAGATCGACGACGACCCGCACGCCGTGGCGATGGCCACCGGCATCAACACCCGCGCGGGCTGCCGGCACATCCTCGAATACGCCTTCGAACACGCCATCGCGACCGGCCGCAAGAAGGTCACGATCGTGCACAAGGCCAACATCATGAAGGCGCTGACGGGCATCTTCAAGGAAACGGCCGAGCAGATGTACGAGGCGAAATACAAGGACAGGATCGCGATGGACACCATCATCGTCGACGCCTGCGCGATGAAGCTGGTGCTCAACCCGTGGCAGTTCGACGTGCTGGTGACGACCAACCTGTTCGGCGACATCCTGTCCGACCTGGTGGCCGGGCTGGTGGGCGGACTCGGCATGGCGCCGGGCGCCAACATCGGCGCCGACGCGGCGATCTTCGAGGCCGTGCACGGCTCGGCGCCCGACATCGCCGGCCAGAACAAGGCCAACCCGACCGCGCTGCTGCTGGCCGCGGCGATGATGCTCGACCATGTCAAGCTGACCGACATGGCCACCCGGCTGCGCCAGGCGATCGACGCCACCTTGAACATCGATCTGGTGCGCACCGGCGACCTCGGTGGCAGCGCCAGCACGACCGTGTTCACGCAGGCACTGGTCAACCGCATCCGGAACGGCTGACCGAAAACGGCGGCTGGCCGCAGGGCCTGGCGTGCCGACCGCAGCGCCCTGCTGCGATCGGCACGAAAATCCGGGCACATGAACACCGTGCCCCGTTCCGCCCCCGTCAGCGACCCCCGGCCGCTGCCGCCCGAGCCGCTGCCCGACGACGCCTGCTGCGGCAACGGCTGCGACCCCTGCGTGTTCGATTTCTACTACGCCGAGGTCGAGCAGTACCGGGCCGAGCTGCGCGCCTGGCAGGCCCGCCAGGCCGTGCCGGCGGACCCGACCGGCGCGCCCGAACCCGCCGGCCCGTGATCAGCGCGCGGTGGCCGTCTCGACGGGTGGCCGGATCGGCTGCAGGCCGTCATCGGCCAGGCCGACCAGCAGCGCGCGACCGTCCCCCGCCAGCCTGAACTCGCCGTAGCGCGCCGCCTGCCAGACGGCGCCCTGGCCCTCGCGGAAGAACCAGGCGTCGCTGACCAGCACCCAGCGGCCGTTCCTGGGCGCCAGCTCGATCAGGCGCTCGTCGGCTGCGAGCGGTTTTTCATCGGCCAGCCGCAGCGGTTCGGCAACGCCGCGTGCATCGATGCGCGCCACCACCCGCTGCCGATCCAGGCGTGACTGCTGCGCCAGCTGGTGCAGCAGGGCGGCATCCATCCGGTAGTCGAGCGCCATGTAGTCGCCCTGCATCAGTGAACGCGGATCGACCGGCGCCAGCTCGACGAACACCGGCTGGCCATCGCGGATCAGCGCCTCGTTGCGCCAGATGCCGGTGTTGGCCACCGCCAGCGTCGCCAGCACGCAGGCGATCGAGCCGGCGCGGGCCCAGCGGCTCGGTGACGGATCGGCCGCCGCAGACGGTGCGGCGGCGGGGTCGGCCGGCACGCTGCTGCGCTGGCCCCAGGCGGCCAGCAAGCCCAGCCAGAGGCCGCTGACGGCCAGCAGGGCGGCTTTCTGGGCCAGCGTCCAGGTCAGCTGGTCATAGAACGCCGAGCCGATCCACAGCCCCGTCAGCAGCGCCAGGGCGGCCAGCCACGAGCGCCGGGTGACGGCACAGACCGCCAGCGCCAGCAGCACCGCGCCCAGCGTCGGCATGAACCACGCCAGCAGTGCCAGGGTGGCGGCCACGCCGAGCCACCACGGCGCGCGCAGCGGCGGCCAGCGGCGCCATCCGACGACGGCGGCCGCCAGCGCCGCAAGCACCGACAGCAGCGGCATCAGGTCGGCCCAGCCGAAGCCCTGCACCGCGCGGTCCGGGCCGCTGCGCGCCCACCCGTCGAACCCGGCCAGCACGGCCAGCGCCGGCAGCGTGACCGCCAGCCAGCCGGTGCCGACCGCCTCCAGCCAGGCCAGCGAACGTGGCAGCGCACCGGGCGGCGCGCTGCGCTGCGCCACGAGGGCGTCCACCACCCGCGGCGCCAGCAGCCAGACGGCGAGCAGCAGGTGCAGCAGCAGCGCCACCCGCGGCAGGGACGCCGGCCCGCCGCGCGGCAGGATCAGGTCGAGCCCGGCGATCAGCACACCGGCGCAGGCGGCGGCGCCCAGCAGCATGCGCAGCCAGTTCTGGCGCAGCAGCACGGCCAGCCACAGCGCCAGCGTGGCGAGCAGGGCCGCGGCGGCCGAGGTCGGCAGCTGGCGCGTCAGGCCGATCGCCAGATAACCGGCACCGGCCACCAGACCGGCCACCGCCAGCTGTTCGACGAACAGCGTGTGGCCCGGCTTGCGCAAGGCCGCCACGGCCGCCGCCAGCACCAGCGCACCGATCAGGTAGGCGCCGAGGTTGCTGTCGAACACGCCGAGGAACAGCTGCGTGATCAGCCCGAACATCGGCAGGCCGACCAGCCAGGCGCCCAGCGCCGACATCAGCACCACCGGCCAGGGCCGCGCCGGCTCGCCGGGCTGCAGGGCGGTATCGGGCAGCAGGCCTTCGGCCACTGCGGCGCGCGTGATCGCGTCGAGCCGGGCATCAGACATGGTGCGACTCCTGCTGCACGGCGCGGGCCCGTTGCAGCACCAGCTTGACGGTCAGCGAGAGCAGCAGCGCCGACGCGACCGTGATCAGCAGCATCTGACTGATCACGTTGCGCTCGTCCATCTGATAGAGCCCGCGCGACAGGCCGGCCAGCAGCAGCACGTCCAGCGCCAGCGCGACGAAGCCGAGAAGGGCGAGGTCGAAGCTGCGCGCCCGATACAGCTGGGCCGCCGCCGCGGCCAACAGCAGCAGGCCGATCGGGTACGGCCAGGCCACCGGGCTCTGGAACAGCCCGAACAGGGCGCCGCCGGCCACCAGCACGGTCGCGAAGGCCACCGCCACGCGCCGGGCCCGCTTGCCGGCACCGAGCCGCCCACCGATCGGTGGCGACATCAGCACCGCCAGCAGCACGGCACCGGACCAGCCGGTCAGCCAGATCGGCAGATCGCGTGCCTGCGTCTCGAACCCCGGGCTGATGTGGGCCTGCAGCCACAGCGCGATCGCCGTCATCGCCACCAGCACCCAGGCCGACCACAGCAGATCGCTGCGCAGCGCCAGGCCCAGCGGCACCGCCAGCGCCGCCCAGAGCGCGAACAGCTGCCAGGCGTCGGCGCCGGTCTGGTAGGTCTGGCCGAAGTAGGCGAACAGCCCGCCGATGCCCAGCAGCGCGAGCAGCGCGGCCGGCAGCCGCTGCAGGCCGCGCCACAGGGTGGCGCCGATCGCCAGCACCACGGCCGCCTGCAGCAGCGCGAACTGGCCGACACGGCCGAGCAGATCCCAGTTGGCGGCGACCCAGAAGACCAGGCCGCTGCCCAGCAGCACGGCGGCCAGTGCTGCCACCCCGCGTGGCAGCCAGCGGCTCAGCGCCTCGTGTGCTTGCTCGAGGCCGGCGAGCTGCCCGAGCCGCCGCAGCGCGGGGGCATCGAGCCGGTGCCGGGCGGCCAGTTCATGAAGGGCCAGAGGAAGATCCATGGGTGCGCTCCATCGACGGGGATCAAGACCCCATCGTAGGCAGGCGTACCCGTTCGACCCGGACAAAACGCAACGGTACGGCCAGGCGCACCGCGGCGTATCGCCGCGCGCGCCCTGGCCGCGGCTCAGAGCGCCTGGGTGACGATCCTGAAGTCCGGGTCTTCCGGGAACGATGCCGACGTGAACCCCAGCCCGTGCATCAGCTTGAGCATGTTCGGGTTGTTGGCCAGCACCAGCCCGATGATCTCGGTCAGGCCGCGGCTGCGCGCGATCTCCATGATGCTGAGCATCAGCCGCGAGCCCAGCCCCTGGCCCTTGTAGGCGTCCGACACCACCAGCGAGAACTCGCAGGTGGTCTGGTCCGGGTTGGTGATGTAGCGCGAGACGCCGATGATCTGCTCGGTCTCGGTGAAGCCGCCGTCGCCGTCGGGCTTGCGTTCGCGGTGCACCGCCACCAGCGCCATCTCGCGGTCGTAGTCGATCAGCGTGTAGCGCGCCAGCATCCGCGCCGGCAGCTCGTGCATGGCGCTGGCGAAGCGGTAGTAGCGGCTCTCGTCCGACAGGCTGCGGGTGAAGGCCTGCAGCATGTCGGCGTCATCGGGGCGGATCGGGCGCAGCGTGTAGAGGTCGCCGCCCTTCATCGGCCACTCGCGTTCCTGGCTGGCCGGGTAGGGCAGGATGGCCAGGTGGTTGTAGTCCTTGGCCGAGGCACCGGCGTGGTCGATGACGATGCGCGCATCCACCGCCACCGCGCCGTCCTCGTCGACGATGATGGGGTTGATGTCCATCTCGCGCAGCTGCGGCAGCGCGCAGACCATCTCCGACACCCGCAGCAGCACCTGCTCGATGGCTTCGAGCTTGACCGCCGGCTGGCCGCGCCAGGCGTCCAGCGTGGCCGCCACGCGGGCGCGCTCGATCAGGCGGTGCGCCAGGAACTGGTTGAGCGGCGGCAGCTCCATCGCCCGGTCGGCGATCAGCTCGATCATCGTGCCGCCGGCGCCGAAGGTGATGACCGGGCCGAACGGGTCGTCGGTGGTCATGCCGATGTAGATCTCGCGGCCGCGCCGCTTGGCCGCCATCGGCTGGATCGTCACGCCGTTGATGCGTGCGCCCGGCTGGGCCCGGCTGACGGCGGCCAGCATATCGTGGTAGGTGTCGCGCACCGCGGTGGCCGACACCACGTTGAGTGCCACGCCCTGCACGTCGCTCTTGTGGCTGATGTCGGGCGAATCGATCTTGAGCGCGACCGGATAACCGAGCTGGCTGGCTATCAGCATCGCCTCGTTGGCGCTGCGCGCCAGCATCGTGCGCGTGACCGGGATGTGGAAGGCCGCCAGCAGCGCCTTCGATTCCATCTCCGTGAGCACGCGCCGGCGTTCGGTCAGCACGCCTTCGATCAGCAGGCGCGCACCTTCGGTGTCGGGCTGCGCCAGGTTCGACAGCGGCGGCGGCGTCTGCTGCAGCAGCTGCTGGTTCTGATAGAAGCTGGCGATGTTGTGGAAGGCGTCCACCGCCGCCTCGGGCGTGCGGAACGTGGGCACCGACCTGGCGTTGAGCAGCACGCGAGCATCGCGCACGCTTTCTTCGCCCATCCAGCAGGTCAGCACCGGCTTGGCGACCAGCGTGAGGTTTTCGCCCACCACCTGGGCGATGGCGTCGCAATCGCCGCCCGGCTTGGGCGAATAGATCACCAGCACGCCGTGCACGCCGCGCTCGCGCGAACAGGCCAGCAGGGCGGCGCGGTAGTGCTCGGGCGTGGCGTCTTCGCTCAGGTCGATGACGGTGTCGAGCGTGGCCAGCGGTGACAGCTTGGCGGCCAGTTCGGCCCGGTTGGCGGCGTCGATGCGCGCGACCTCGAGGCCCTGTTCATTGGCCCGGTCGGCCGCCAGCACCGCCGGCCCGCCGCCGTTGGTGATGATGGCGAGCGAGCGCCCGGCCGGCCGGTAGCGCGACGCCAGGCACTTGGCGGCCGAGAACATCTGCGTGAACGAGCGCACCCGCACCACGCCGGCGCGCCGCAGCACCGCCTCGAACACATCGTCCGAACCGACGATCGCCGCCGAATGGGTCAGCGCCGCGCGGCTGCCGGCGGGCTGGCGACCGGCTTTCATCACCACCACGGGCTTGGCCGAAGCGGCGGCCCGCAGCGCGCTCATGAACCGGCGCGCGTTGTGGATGCCTTCCAGGTAGACCAGGATGCTCTGCGTGGCGGCGTCATTGGCCAGGAAGTCGAGCACCTGGGGCAGATCGACGGCGGTGTTGGCGCCCAGCGAGATCACGCTCGAGAAACCGACGCCGTTGCAGGCCGCCCAGTCGAGCATCGACGCGGTCAGCGCGCCCGATTGCGACACCAGCGCCAGCGGCCCGGCGTTGGCCAGCCGGCCGGCGGTGCTGGCGTTGAGCTTGAGGTGCGGGCGCTGGAAGCCCAGGCTGTTGGGCCCCAGCAGGTGCACGCCATGCCGGCGCGCGATGGCGTGCAACTCGGCGCAGGGCTGCACCGGCACACCACTGGACAACACCAGCGCGGCGCGGCAGCGGATGCGCCCGGCGATTTCCAGCGCCGCGGTGATGCGTTCGTGCGGCAGCGCAATGATGGCCAGGTCGGCACGGGCATGGGCCAGCTCGGCCAGCGTGCCGGTCTGCTCGGTGTCGAGGTAATCGATGCTGCCGGCGAAGGCCTGTTGCTGGATGGCCTGCAACAGCACCCGCGCCTGCGGGTGTTCCACCTCGTCGGCGCTGCGTCCGCCTGCAAACACGACGATGGCCGAGGGCGAGAACAGGGGAGTCAGGAAATGGCGATCCACGGATGGTCCACGGTTGATGTCGATGCCGTCCAGCATAGGCCAGCCCTGACAGACAGATGGGCCGTGCCGATACGGATTCGCGTCGACTTTGCTGCACCGCAATGGCCGTGTGTCGACTTCTCCACGGCATACAGCTGTACGACTCGGGTGCGAGGGCCGATTTTTCGTTTTTTTGGCTGCTTCGACTTGTTCCTCTATGAATCAGGGTTTTTGTTGAATTGAATTGGTCGTAGTAGTAGGGCCGGGCCCCATCTGTGGACAAGTCGTGAAATGTCTTGTCGATCAACGACTTGTGCCATCGCCAAGGGTGTGCGCGGAGGGCCTGGCAACAGCTGTACGAAACATCAACAACCCCGTCGAAGCGTGTTTTGCGGTGGACAACCGGGTCCCTGTGCCGGACTTGCCCACAGCCTTGTCACTTGACGGCCCTGATCGACTGCGGCAGGCGACAGCTGTTCGAGCGGCCGAAGCGATCCACCGACCCCGAAAACGTCGCCGCAACAGCCTGTTTGCGAAATTTGCCGCCCGGGATCTACAGCTGTATGACCAACGGTTTTGAAGTTCTCAGAATGGTCGTAGTAGTAGGGGCCGCATCTTTCTGTGGACAACTTGCAAAAGGTCTTCCCGATCAAGGGTTTGCCGGCTGGCAAACCCTGTGGGCAGCGGGACTGTATGAAACAGCACCCCTGTACAACAACTCCGCAAAAGTCATACAGCCTGTGGACAAGACCCCAGCTGTACGCGAATTGCCCACAGGGTTGTCACTTGACAGGCATTGGATGGCGCGTTTTGATCGCGCTCCTTCAGACACAGGACGCCGATGGGCACACCCGCCAACCCGCAGAAGTTCGCCGTTTCGGTCGCGCCCAGTCGCATCGACGGCACCGGCGCTTTCGCCGCCGAGGCGATCCCCGCCAAACGCAAGATCGGCGAGATCCGTGGCGAGACCATCAGCGTCCACGAGGCCTGGGAACGGGCCAAGAAACTCGAGCGGATCATGATCGTGGAGGTCAACGAGCGCCGCGCGGTCGATGCCTCGCGCTCGGCCGACCCGCTGCGCTTCACCAACCACAGCTGCAGCCCGAACGCGGTGCTGCGCATCCGCCAGGGCCGCATCGAGATCTACGCGATGCGCGCCATCGAGGTCGGCGAAGAGATCACCTGCGATTACGGCGAGACCCACCACGCCGGCCAGCGACCCTGCGGCTGCGGCGCGCCGAACTGCCGCGGCGCGATCTAGCCGCCGTCGATGCCGACGGGATCGGGCGGGCTGCGGCAATGCCGGTGACCTGGCAGCGGGCGATCAGCGTCGGCTCGCTGCTGGCCAGCCTGGCGTGGCTGGCCTGGTTTGCCGGCTGGCTGTCGCCGTCGGTCGAGCCCGATGGCTGGCTGGCCTTGCTGCCGGCGTGGGCGCTGCTGCTGCAGCCGGCGGTTTTCCTGGTCGAGGTGGCCCTGGTCGCGCGGGTGCACGGCAACGACCCGGCGCCGCGCCCGTCGGCGCGGGCGCTGGTGGCCGCCGCCTTGCGCGAATCGTGGCTGGCGGCGCAGGTGTTCGCCTGGCGCCAGCCCTGGCGCAGCCGCGCCTGGCCCGATCAACCCGATGCGCCGGGTCTGCAGGGTGTCGTGCTGGTGCACGGTTATCTGTGCAACCGGGCGATCTGGCAGAACTGGCACGGCTGGCTGCTCGAGCGCGGGGTGCCGCACGTGAGCGTGAACCTGGCGCCGGCCTGGGCCGACATCGACAGCTACGCGCCGCAGGTCGAGCAGGCGGTCGCGCGCCTGGTGCAAGGCACCGGCCGCACGCCGCTGCTGGTCGGCCACAGCATGGGCGGGCTGGTGATCCGGGCCTGGTGGCGCTGGCGTCTGCAGCGCCTGGCGCGGGCGGGCGATTCGGGCGACGCCGGCACCGCGGGCCTGGTGCGCATCGACATGCCCCACGTCGTCACGCTCGGCACGCCGCATCAGGGCACCTGGCTGGCGCGCGGGGGCGGGCCGCTCAATGTGCGGCAGATGGCGGCGGGCTCCACCTGGCTGCAGCAGCTGCTGGCCAGCGAGGCGCCCGGCTGGCGCAGCCGCTTCACCTGCGTGCACAGCCATTGCGACAACGTCGTCTTCCCGCCCGCGCTGGCGCTGCTGCCGGGGGCGCGATCGGTGCACCTGGCCGGGCTGGCGCATCTCGAGCTGGCCCATGATCGGCGCGGCTGCCAGCTCGCGCTCGACCTGCTCGAGCCGCCGCGCACAGGGAAGTCCACATTGCCGTGACGGGCTTGATCCACCACAGTCCGGCGGGGAGCACTTTTCGGCACCTGCTTTCTGCGGGGGGGTGGACTGATGCGCTGGATCTTCAACGTCATCAAGGCACTGCTGCTGCTGCTGGTCGTCCTGGCCGCGGCGGCTTTTCTGTTGCCTGAACGCCGGCTGGTCGAACGCAGCCGCGAAATCGCCGCGCCGCCCGAGCGCATCTGGCCGCTGATCGCCGAGCCGCGGCGCTGGACTGCCTGGTCGCCCTGGTATGCCAAGGATCCGGCCATGACCCTCACCTACGACGGTGCCGCCAGCGGTGCGGGTGCCCAGTGGCGCTGGGACAGCGCCAGCCAGGGCCGCGGCCAGATGCGGTTCGACAGCGCCGAGGCGCCGCGCCGGCTCGGCTACACGCTGGTGTTCGAGGACATGGGCACGCAAGCCACCGGCGAGTTCCGCCTCGAGCCCGCGGGCGCCGGCACGCGGGTGGTCTGGATGCTCGATTCGCAGCTGGGCCACAACCCGGTGATGCGCTGGTTCGGCCTGGCGCTCGACCGCCTGGTCGGGCCGGATTTCGACGCCGGCCTGCGCAGGCTCGAGTCGGCCGCGCTGGCGCGCTGACGCGGCGGGTTCAGGCGTCGATGTCGTCGATGTCGTGCAGCAGCCGTTTCGTCGCCGCCTGCGAGAGGTTGAGCAGGTCGGCGATCTCGCTCAGGTCGTCGGGCAGGGCGGCGTTGTTCCAGCCCTGTTCGGTGTGGCGTGCCAGCTGCACCGCCAGCTTGACCAGGCGCATCTGCGGATAGATCAGCGCGACGCCTTCGGCGCGGTCGTCGGTGAGGCGGATCAGCAGTTCGGGCAGGTGCCAAGCCCGCATCAGCGACTGCTCGAGTTCGAGCAGCGAGACGTTCAGCACCTCGCGTTGCACCGCCTCCGAGCGCAGCGCGGGGTCGGCGCGCTGGCGGGCGGCGATCTCGGCGGCAAGCGCCGGCGCGTGGCACCACAGCAGCATTTCGGCAAAGTCGTGCAGCAGCGCGGCCTGGCGCATCACCGCGGCATCGTCTTCCATGCGGTGAACCGCAAAGCCGATCGCGAACTGCGCCGCCCGGTGCGAACGGCGCAGCACATGCTGCAGTCCGGCCCAGGCCTGCGGATGGGCCGCCAGCAAGGGCTCGACCGCCGCGAGCTCGGTGCAGCTGCGAAAGAACGGCGCGATGCCCATCATCATCACCGCGGCGGTGACGGTCTCGGCATCGGTGATCTGACGGGCGTGGCGCTGCTGCGCGGCCTGCACCAGCAGGCGCAGCGTCATCAGCGGGTCGTCGCCGACGGCTTCGCTGACGCGGTGCGCATCGACGTTGCCGTGCTCCTCCTCGGCCTGCGCCAGCAGGGCGAGTTCCTCGAGCGTGGCCTCCAGCACCGGAATCGGTGCCTGGCGGAAATGTGCGGTCCAGGCGGACAGGTCGGTCAAGGGCTGGGTCAGCATGATCGCTCGCAGCAACAGGTTGGGCGGTCGGGACGGACCCGGTCGCAGAAAATGGTCCGGTCAGAACGCTTATCGACGGCCGGTGCTGCGCGCTTGAACGGCGAGCCGCTCCTGATCTACCCGCATGGGCCGGACACCGACGCTGCACTACGATGCGTCCTCGAATGGCCCACGCGCTGCTGGAGCTGTCCCGATTGCCACACCACCGCCTGCGCCCGATTGTGCCGACATGAATGCCACCGCTTCGATGCCCTTGCGTCCCCTGCGCCCGCTGCAGCCCCTGTCCTGGCTGGAACACGCCTGGCACGACATCCGCCTGACGCCCGGGGTCAGTTTCGCCCACGGTGCAGCGCTGGCCGCGTTCGGCTGGCTGCTGCTGGCGCTGGCGCACCAGCGCTTCTGGGTGCTGGCCGGCGCGCTGTCGGGTTTCCTGATCGTCGCGCCGGTGCTGGTCACCGGCCTCTACGCCACCAGCCGCGCGCTCGAGCGTGGCGAGGCCGCCGGCTGGGGCACGGTGTGGGCGGTCTGGCGCTCGCTCGATCGGCGGCTGGTGCTGTTCGGCCTGCTGCTCGGTCTGGCCGGCACCGGCTGGGTGATGACGTCGGCCGCGCTGATCACGCTGTTCGCGCCCGGCCCCGTCAACACGCCGGTGGATTTCCTGCGGCTGGTGGTGGCCAACCGCTCGTCGTGGCTGTTCGAGGCCTGGCTCGGGCTGGGCGCCCTGCTGGCCGCGCCGGTGTTCGCCTCCAGCGTGCTGGCGATCCCGATGCTGCTCGACCAGCGGGTCAGCCTGCTCGATGCGGTGCTCGCGAGCTGGCGCAGCGTGCTCGACAACCCGCTGCCGATGGCGGTCTGGGCTGCGCTGCTGATGGGCTTCACGCTGCTCGGGCTGGGTTCCGCGCTGCTCGGGCTGGTGGCGGTGGTGCCGATGCTCGGTCACGCGAGCTGGTATGCCTATCGCGACCTGATGCCGGTCGAGCGTCGCTGACACGGCCGGCGGGCCGGTTGTCCGGCGACCTTGAGGCATGTCAAGGACGGCCGGCCGGCGCCGCTTATGATCGCGCGCCCGTCGGCCTGGCCGATGTCGGCGAGCCACTCCGACCCGATCGCCACGCACGCCCTGAATCGCGCCACCCATGTTCGGCTACTCCGAAGAGCAGATTGCCCAGCTCGGCCTCACGGTCGGCGTGTCGGCGTTCATCCTCTACATGCTGTTCATCATCGCGCAGCTGGCGCGCGAGTCGAAGGCCGGGCGCTTCGGCACTTTCGTGCTGTTCCTGGTGCTGTCGTTCGGCATGCTCGGCTTCGTCGCCAAGAACGTCATCGCCTGGCTGCTCGACATGTGAGCCGGGCCGCCGGCCGCGGATTCACAGCACGATCTTGACCATCGGGTGGCCGCTGAGCTCGCGGTAGAGCGCGTCGAGCTGGTCGCGGCTGGTGGCGGTGACGGTGATCGTCAGGCCCAGGTAGTTGCCCGCCTTGCTGGGCCGCTGCTCGACGCTGTCGGGCGCGAAGGCCGGGTCGAAGCGCAGGGCGATCTCGACGATGGCTTCGAGGAAACCCGGCACATGGGCACCCATCACCTTGATCGGGAAGGCGCTCGGGTATTCGATCAGCGATTGTTCGCGCGGAATGTCTTGCATCGGTTCGGGTCTGGCTGGAAGGGGATTCAGAGCGACTGTTCCTGCTTGGCGCGCTGATAGGCCTCGTGCAGGCGGGCGTAGACCGGGCCGGGTTTGCCGCGGCCGGCACCGTGGCCGACCGATTCGCCGTCGAGCCGCGTCACCGGCAGCACCTCGCGGCCGGCCGAGCTCAGCAGGATCTCGTCGGCGGCGTAGAGCTCGGCCTCGGCGATCGGGCGCATGTGGCAGGCGATGCCTTCGTCCTCGCACAGCTCGCGCAGCAGCTCGATGCGCACGCCCGCCAGCGTGTGGGCCGAAGGCGGCACGCCGATCAGCGCGCCCTCGAGCACGATCCAGACGTTGCTCGACGAGCCTTCGCTGACCACCGGGCCGTGCGGCGTGTCGCGCAGCAGGATGGTCTCGTCGGCGTCGTGATCGACCGCGAGCTGGCGCGCCATCACGTTGCCGAGCAGCGAGATCGACTTGATGTCGCCGCGCTCCCAGCGGAAATCATGGTGGCTGATGCAGGCCAGGCCGCGGTGGCGCAGCTCGGCGCTCGGCGCGGCGTGCGGCTGGCTCATCATGAGGACGGTCGGCGCGAGGCCGGCCGGCATCGGATGGGCGCGTGGCGCCACGCCACGCGTGATCTGCAGGTAGAGCAGCTGCTCGGTGCTGCCGCTGGCCGCGCCGACCCGCTCGACCAGCTGGCGCATCAGTGCCAGCCAGTCCTCGCGCGAGCACGGGTTGGCGATGCGCACCGCGTGCAGCGAGCGCTCGAGCCGCTCCATGTGTTCGTCGAAGCGGAACAGCCGCCCGCCGTAGACCGGCACCACCTCGTAGACGCCGTCGCCGAACATGAAGCCGCGGTCGAGCACCGGCACCTGGGCCTGCTCGAGCGGCAACCACTGGCCGTTCAGGTAGCAGGGCAGACCGGGGAGGGCTGACGGGTTTGCGTGCATGGTGTGGCTCCAGACCGGTGAGGCTGTGGCAGCACTGCAGATTAGCGCGTCAGCGCGGCGCGCGCCATGATCCAGCGCGGCTGCGGCACGTCATCGCACCATCAGGCGCACGCTGTCCCACATGCGGCCGAACAGGCCGGCGACCGGCACGTCCTCGGTCACGGTGACCGGCATCTGCGTCAGCACGCGGCTGCCCGACACCACCTTCAGCGTGCCGACCGGCTGGCCGGCGGTCAGCGGCGCCAGCAGCGGGTCGGTGCGCGTGATCTCGGTCTTGAGCTGGCTGCCTTCGCCACGTGGCACCGTGACGACCAGCGGCACGAGCGTGCCGAGCTTGGCGGTGGCGCTGGCGCCCTTCCAGACCGGCGCGGTGGTGATGGTCTGCCGCGCGTCGTAGAGCTTGATCGCGTCCCAGGCGCTGTAGCCCCAGTTGAGCAGCTTCTGCGCTTCGGTCGCGCGGCTTTCCTTCGAGGACGCACCCAGGATCACGCTGACCAGCCGGCGCTGGCCGGCCGGCAGGTCGCGCTTGGCGGTGGCGATCAGGCAGTAGCCGGCGTTGTCGGTGTAGCCGGTCTTGAGGCCGTCGACCGTCGGGTCGCGCCACAGCAGCAGGTTGCGGTTGGGCTGCTTGATCTTGTTGAAGGTGAATTCCTTGAGCGTGTAGTACCGCGCCTCGGCCGGGAAGTCCACCAGCAGCCGGCTGGCGATGATCGACAGCTCGCGCGCGGTGCTGACATGGCCGGGCGCGGGCAGGCCCTCGGGGTTCCTGAACTGCGTCACCTTCAGGCCGAAGGCCTGTGCCTGCCGGTTCATCAGCACGACGAAGTTCTCGAGCGTGCCGCCCACCGCCTCGGCCAGCTGCACGGTGGCGTCGTTGCCGCTCTGCACGATCATGCCCTTGATGAGGTCCTCGACCTTCACCTTGGTGCCGACCTGGATGTACATGCGCGAGGTGTCGGTCATGCCGGTGCGCCAGGCGCGCTCGGACACCGTCAGCTCCTGTTCGAGCGCGAGCTTCTTGTCGCGCAGCGCCTGGAACACCAGGTAGGCGGTCATCAGCTTGGTCAGCGACGCGGGCTCGACGGTGGCGTCGGCGTCACGCTCGGCCAGCACCTGGTTGGCGCTGACGTCGAGCAGCAGGTAGGCGCGTGCCGCCACTTCGGGCGGCGCGGTCTGCGCCAGGGCGCCGAAGCTCAGGCTCAGGCTCAGGCCAAGCGCCAGCGTGGCCAGCAGGCGGGGCAAGGGATGGGATCGGGTCATGAAAGGGGTTCCTGCAAGGGGACGCGCGGCGTTGTCTGCACCCGACCGGGCTGCGGCGGCGGTGGCCGCGCTGCGGGAAGGGGTCGGTTCGCCGAGCGTCCGGGGTCTGTTGGATGCCGGGCAGCGACGCGAAGTTGCATGCCCGGCCGAAGTCAGTGCCAGCTGCGCACGATGAGCTGGCGCAGTTGCGGCAGCTGGCCATGGAAGAAGTGCCCGACGCCGGGCATCACGATCACCGGCAGCTGCTGCGGCCGGGCCCAGTCGAGGGTGGAGGCGAGCGGCACCACGTCGTCGGTCTCGCCGTGGATCACCAGCGTGTCGGCCGGCACCGGCGCGGGCGTGGCGCGCTGGGTCGACGGGCCGATCAGCACGATGCGTTCGGCGGCGGCCTCGCCGGCGAGGCGCGCCGCGGCCAGCGTGGTGACGTAGCCGCCGAACGAGAAGCCGCCCAGCACCAGCGGCAGGCCGGGGCGGCGGAAGGCCTCGATCACGGCCAGCATGTCGTCGCTCTCGCCGCGGCCTTCGTCATGCGTGCCGGCGGTGGCGCCGACGCCGCGGAAGTTGAAGCGCACCGTCTCGTAGCCCAGCAGCACCAGCGCGCGCGCGAGCGTCTGCACCACCTTGTTGTCGAGCGTGCCGCCGAACAGCGGATGCGGGTGCGCCACCACCGCCACGCCGCGCGGTTCGGTGCGGTCGGCGGGCAGATCGATCGCGCATTCGATCGTGCCGACCGGGCCGTCGATCTGGCGTTTCTGGGTCTTGGAATTCATCGTGCGGGCTCAGCGACCGACGTCGGCCGGCAGCACCAGGCGCTCGACCACCTGGCCGTTCTTCAGGTGCGACTCGACGATCTCGTCGATGTCGCTGTTGTCGACGAAGCTGTACCAGACCGCCTCGGGGTAGACCACCGCGACCGGCCCGCCGGCACAGCGGTCGAGGCAGCCGGCCTTGTTGACACGCACCTGGCCGGGGCCGGCAAGACCGGCGGCCTTGACCTGCTTCTTGCAGTGATCGAACGCGGCCTGGGCTGGAAAGTCGGCGCAGCTGGACTGGCCGTTGTCGCGCTGATTCAGGCAGAAGAAGATGTGACGCTGGTAATAACTGCTCATGATCTCGATTGTAGGAGGGGGGTGCAAAGCCCCTGTGTCGATCCATTTCAGGCGGCCCGGCGTCACCGGCGAGCCACCTCGGCGTGGGTGGGCCGTTCGGCGACCTGCAGCATCAGGAACAGCAGCGCCGCGAACGGCCACAGCCAGCCGACCCATTGCGCCACCCCGTGAAAGCGGATGAAGCGGCCCTGCTCCCAGGCCTGCAGGCTGGAGGCGAAATACGGGTCGGTGCCGGCCTGCGAGATCAGCGCGATCAGGCTGGTGATGCCGACCAGCCCGAGTGCCGCCACCACCCGGCGCGGCAGGAACGCCAGCGCCACGCTCAGCAGCACCGCGCCGGCCAGTGCCGGCCGCAGCACCGGCGTGACCCAGGTCAGTGCATGCTCGGGGCCGAAGTTCAGCGCGGTCGACAAGGTGGTGGCGAGCAGCCCGAGCAGCATCGCCCCGACCAGCAGCACCAGCCGGTTGACGACCTGGCGCGACATCACGAAGGCCACCCAGCACGGCGCCATCAGGCCGAGCACGATCGCGATCAGCTCGGTGCCGGGTGCGAGCTGGCCCTGCGCGGCGGGTGTCGGCAGCCAGCCTTCGAGCGCCGTGTCGGCGAGCGCATCGCCGAGGGCCAGCGCGGCGCGCGACAGGCCCTCGCCGAGCCCCATCGGCAAGGGCGGCGGAAACAGCAGCGCCACCGGCCAGGTCAGCAGCAGCGCCAGGCCGGCGTTGCCGTGCGGCACGAACCAGCGGTCGCGCAGGCGCTGCCAGTAGCGCACCAGCCCCAAGCCCTGCAGTGCCGCGGCCAGCAGCGCGCCGAGCAGCGTGCCGGCGCCGTTGAGCGCCAGATCGAGGCGCGACGGCACGCGGATCGGCAGCAGGTTCTGCGTCCACTCCATCAGCAGCGACAGCAGCAGGCCTGCCAGCGTCGCCTGCACGCAGGCCCGCCAGGTGCCGTGGCCCGAGCGGATCCAGGCGATCGCCAGCAGCAGGCCGAGCGGCTGATAGGCCAGGAAATTGGCCCAGCGGTCGAAGCGCGACGAGCGTGGCGTGGGCAGCCACAGCAGGTCGAGCCAGCCCTCGGTGTCGGTCACGGTGGGCCAGTGCCAGCCCGAAAACGGATGCAGGCTGGCGTAGACGATCAGCGCCATCCAGGCCGCAGCCAGTGGCCAGGCCGAAGAACGGTGGCGATCGAAAGGCCGGGCCATGCGGGGCGTGGGGAGGCGGCGTCAGCCGGTTCTGCTGCGGGGCATCAGGTCAGGATGCGGGGTGGGCTCAGAACGGCTTGACGACCACCAGCACCACGATGGCGGCGAACAGCAGCACCGAGACCTCGTTGTAGACCCGGAACCAGCGGTGGCTGCGGCGGTTGGCCATCTGCTCGAACCCGGTCAGCAGCCGCCGGTTGACGAAGTGATAGCCCACCACCGCCGTCACCAGTGCCAGCTTGGCATGCATCCAGCCGTTGCCCGGGCCGCGGCCGATGCCCACCCCCAGCCACAGCCACAGCCCGCTGACCAGCGCGATCAGCATCAGGCCGGTGGCGAAACGGTGCAGCTTGTGGGCCATCAGGATCAGCCGTTCGCGCTCGGCGTGGCTGTCGTTGGCGACCATCGCCAGGTTTACGAACAGCCGCGGCAGGTAGAAAAGCCCGGCGAACCAGCTGGCGATGAAGACGATGTGCAGGGCCTTGACCCAGAGATAGGACGAACTCATTCATTCATGATGCCAGCGAATGTTCCGGGCCGTGGCCGGCGCACGCGACGCGCGCCGGGCCCGTGAACCCGCCGCTGGCGGGCGGCGCGGCTTACTTCGCTTCGGCCATGCACTTCTTGACGAAGCTGGTCTTGGCCGCACCGGCCAGGGCCTTGCCGTTCTTGTCCAGTGCCTTGGCCTCGCAGGCGGCGCCGGCGCCCGAGGCTTGCGATTCCGCCTCGCACTTCTTCATGAAGCTGTTCTTGGCCGCGCCGGCCAGGGCCTTGCCGTTCTTGTCCAGCGCCTTGGCCTCGCAGGCCGCATCGGCGGCGTGGGCGCCGGTGGCGAGGGTGGCAAGGGCGAGGGCGGCGATCGTGAGGAAGGATTTCATGGGGGTCTCGTGCTGTGGAGGAGCGGCGCGGCGCGCCGCGTGCATTGAAGCGCGCGCGCCGCGCCCGGACAAGCGCCGGCCCGTCGACGTGTTGCCGGGCACCGACGGCTGTGGCGCCGGCGCGTCAGACCGGTCGGGTCAGAGGATGCGGCGCGGGTGGGCGAGCGCTTCGTGCGCGGCGTGCAGTCGGCGCACCAGCACGCGGATGAAGGCCTCGTCGAACAGGTGCCGGCAGGCCGGGCTCAGGCGTGCCAGCGAATCGGGCGCGAACGAGATCGTGGTGGCCGCGTCGGTGACGACGATGTCGGTGCTGTGGCGGCGCAGCTCGGGGTTGGGCGCGAGGTAGGCCATCTCGCCCACCGAGGTGCCGGTGCCGAGTTCGGCGACCCGTCGGCCGTCGCGGTAGACCTCGACCGCGCCGCTGGCGATGATGTGGAAGTGCCGGCCTTCCTCGCCCTTGCTGTAGAGCGCGTGGCCGACCGCGAAGCGCTGCCACTTGGCGCGGTGCACGACCTCCCACAGCGCGACGTCGCCGAAGTTGTTGAAGAAGTCGAGCGTGCGCAGCAGCGTGAAACGCTCCGAGTCGAGCACGCCCTGCAGCGCGCCACGCGGCACGTGGTGCATCGTGATGAGCTGCGAGAGCGCCTCGCCGAGCGCGTCCCACGACGAGAACCGCAGGTCGGCGCGCTTGGACAGGCAGCGCTGCACGACCTGATCCAGCGCGGTGCTGACACCGGCACGCAGGCCCACCAGCGACACCGGCTGCACGTGGCAGATCTGGTGCATCAGGCTGGCCTGGCTGCTGGCCTCGAACGGGGCGTGGCCAGCGATCAGGTGGTAGAGCACGGCGCCGAGCGAGTAGATGTCGGAGCGCGCATCGAGCTGGCTGCCGTCGAGCTGCTCGGGTGACATGTAGGCCAGCGAGCCGACGCGGTGCACCTGGGTCGCGTCGGACGCCAGGTTCAGCGCGCTGCCGAAGTCGGTGATCTTGACGTCGGTGACGACGCCGTTGGTTTCGAGCGCCAGGATGTTGGCCGGCTTGACGTCGCGGTGGATCAGGCCCTGGCGGTAGCAGTAGCCGAGCGCCATCGCGCACTTGAAGCCGATCTCGACCACCTGCTCGAGCGGCAGCAGGTGGCCGCTCTGGCAGTAGGCACGCAGCGTCGTGCCGGGCACGTACTCCATCACCACGTAGGGCGAGACCGGGTCGGGCACGGCGTCGAAGATGTCGACCACGTTGGGGTGGTGCAGCAGCCCGGCCAGCGCCGCCTCGGAGGCGAAGAAGCGCGAGAACACGTGGCCGTCGACGGCATCGCGCAGCGCGCTGGCGCGCACCCGCTTGACCGCCACCTGGCGGTCATGGAATTCGTCGTGGCAGAGGAAGACCTCGCTGGTGGTGCCTTCGCCGAGTCGGCGTATGACGCGGTATTTGCCGATGCGCTCGGGCTGCACCGCTTCGCTGAGGTCGATCATGATGGAGTCGGAGTCAAGTGGCGTCGAGTTTTTCACTCCGGCGCCCGGGGGGCAAGTGCACGAAACGGCAAACATGGGGTCATCTGCCACGATCCGGGGCGGCTCCGGCCCTGCACACCCCGCCCGTAGAATGAACTCATGATTCAAGCCAAAGAGGAATTGCTCGCCGCGCTGGGGCTTGCGCTGGCCGAGCTGGTGCCCGGCAGCGACCTGGCGCCGGCCTTCGAAAACCCCAAGCAGGCCGCCCACGGCGACCTCGCCATCACCGCCGCGATGCAGCTCGCCCGGCCGTTGCGCAAGAACCCGCGCGAACTCGCGCAGGCGCTGGTCGAGGCGCTGGGCCGCCAGCCGGCCGCGCAGAAGTGGGTCGACGCGATGGAGCTCGCCGGCCCCGGTTTCATCAACCTGCGGCTCAAGCCGGCGGCGCGCCAGCAGGTGGTGTCGGCGGTGCTGTCGCAGCGCGAGGGCTTCGGCGTGCGTGCACCCAACGGGCAGCGCGTGATGGTGGAGTTCGTGTCGGCCAACCCGACCGGGCCGCTGCACGTCGGCCACGGCCGCCAGGCTGCGCTGGGCGACGCGATCTGCAACGTCTTCGCCACCCAGGGCTGGGCGGTGCACCGCGAGTTCTACTACAACGACGCCGGGGTGCAGATCGGCACCCTCGCCAGCTCGACCCAGTGCCGCCTGCGCGGCCTCAAGCCCGGTGACGCCGAGTGGCCGGCGTCGGCCTACAACGGCGACTACATCGCCGACATCGCGCGCGAGTTCCTCGCCGGCGCGACCGTCAAGGCCGACGACCGTGCCTTCACCGCCTCGGGCGAGGTCGAAGACATCGACTCGATCCGCCAGTTCGCGGTGGCCTATCTGCGCCACGAGCAGGACCTGGATCTGCAGGCCTTCGGCGTGCGCTTCGACCATTACTACCTCGAGTCCGGCCTCTACAGCAGCGGCCGGGTCGAGGAGGCGGTGGCCAAGCTCACGGCGGCCGGCAAGACCTTCGAGGAAGGTGGCGCGCTGTGGCTGCGCAGCACGGACTATGGCGACGACAAGGATCGCGTCATGAAGAAGTCCGACGGCACCTACACCTACTTCGTGCCCGACGTGGCCTACCACATCCACAAGTGGGAACGGGGTTTCGACAAGGTCATCAACATCCAGGGCAGCGACCACCACGGCACCATCGCGCGGGTGCGCGCCGGCCTGCAGGCGGCCGGCGTCGGCGTGCCGCAGGGCTGGCCCGACTACGTGCTGCACAAGATGGTCACGGTGATGAAGGGCGGCGAGGAGGTCAAGATCTCCAAGCGCGCCGGCAGCTACGTGACGCTGCGCGACCTGATCGACTGGACCAGCCGCGACGCGGTGCGCTTCTTCCTGATCAGCCGCAAGGCCGACACCGAGTTCGTCTTCGACGTCGACCTGGCGCTGAAGGCCAACGACGAGAACCCGGTCTACTACGTGCAGTACGCCCATGCGCGGGTCTGCTCGGTGCTTGCGCGCTACGTCGAGGAGCACCAGGGCGATCTGGCGACGCTGGCCGATGCCGACCTGAGCCTGCTCGCCGAGCCGACCGAGTTCGCGCTGATGAACAAGCTGGCCGAGTACCCCGAGATGCTGGGCGCGGCTGCGGCCGACCTGGCGCCGCACAACGTCGCCTTCTATCTGCGCGACCTGGCCGCGCACTATCACAGCTACTACGGCGCGGTGAGGTTCCTCGACGGTGCCGTCGAGCCGATGCGCGCGCGCATGGCGCTGCTCGAAGCCACCGCGCAGGTGCTGCGCAACGCGCTGGCGGTGCTGGGCGTGAGCGCGCCGCGCAAGATGTGATCAGGCGATCGAGACGGAGATGTCGCAGATGGTGAAGACGCAACGCAACGGCCAACGCGGCGGTTTTGTGCTGGGCATGATCGTCGGGCTGCTGATCGGCCTGGCGCTGGCGCTGGCGGTGGCGCTGTATGTCACCAAGGTGCCGGTGCCGTTCGTCAACAAGGTGCCGCAACGCACCGCCGAACAGGACGCCGCCGAGCTCGAGAAGAACCGCAATTGGGATCCGAACGCGGGCCTGGCAGGCAAGAACGTCGCCCGGCCGGTGGTGCCGCCGGCCGTGCCGCAACCGGCGCCGGCTCCCGATGCGGGGGCATCGGCCGCGGTGGCCGCACCGATCGCGCCGCCGATCGCCGCCTTCGGTGCCGCTTCGCGCCCACAGGCGGCGCCGTCACCGGCCGCCGTCGAGCGGTCGGCCAAGCCGGCGGCTCAGACGTTCCAGTATTACGTGCAGGTTGGCGCCTACACGCGCACCGACGACGCCGAGCAGCAGCGTGCCCGGCTGGCGATCAACGGCCTGGTCGGCCGCATCACCGAGAGCGAGCAGGCCGGCCACACGATGTACCGTGTCCGGCTCGGCCCGTTCGATGTGCGCGAAGACGCCGACCGTGCCAAGGAACGGGCCGCGGGCGTCGGATTCAGCGACGCCGCGCTGGTCAGGGTGGCGCGCTGAAGCGCCGGTCACCGAACAAGCAAAAGGAAAACCTGAAATGGATCGTCGAGATTTCTTGGCTCAAACCGCCGCCGTGCTGGGCCTGACCGGCGTGGCGGGTCACGCCGCTGCGCAGTCCTTCCAGGAGGGCAAGCACTACGTGCGCCTGTCGCAGCAGCTGTCCGTGACGGCGCCCGAAGGCAAGATCGAGGTGGTCGAGTTCTTCTGGTACGGCTGCCCGCACTGCCATGCGTTCGAGCCGACGCTCGACGCCTGGGCCCGCAAGCTGCCGGCCGACGTGGCGTTCCGCCGCGTACACGTGGGCTTTCGGCCCAACTTCGAGCCGCAGCAGCGCCTGTACGCCACGCTCGAGGCGCTCGGCCTGGTCGACAGCCTGCACCGCAAGGTCTTCCATGCCATCCACCAGCTGCGCCAGCGGCTCGACCGGCCGGAGGACATCTTCGCTTTCGTCGAGAAGAACGGCGCCGACCGCGCCAAGTTCGTCGAGATGTACAACTCGTTCGGCATGCAGGCCAAGGTGCGCCAGGGCAAGCAGCTGGCCGAGGCCTACAAGATCGACGGCGTGCCGGCGCTCGGCATCCACGGCCGCTACTACACCTCGCCGGCGCTGGCCGGTGGCGACAACACGCCCGAGCTCGAAGGCGGCCTGCGCGCGCTGGCCCTGACCGATCAGCTGGTGGCACGGGTGCGCAAGGGCGCCTGATGTCGCTCGCCCCGGGCCATGTCCCGGGGCTGATCGGGCGCCAGACCGGCCTGGACAGGTTCCGGGCCGTTGTCACTGCGGGCCCGGGCACTAGGCTCTGGCTGCAGGATGCAGGTAGAATTCCTGCAATATCCATGCCGCCATGAACACACAGTTTTCAGTCCTGTCCCCTGCCGCGTCTGATGCGTCGTGCGTCGCCGCGCGAGAGCCGGGCGTCGATCGGGCTGGCCGGCGCGGTGCGGCAGGCTGGGCGGTCGCCCTGCTGTTGTCGGCGCTGGCCGTGACGGCCCAGGCCGAACGGGCCGACCGGGATCTGCCGCTGGAGTTCAATGCCGGCCAGCTCAAGATCGACGGCAAGCGCAAGCTGCAGCTGCTGACCGGCGGCGTCGAGATCACCCGCGGCACGCTGA
Source organism: Leptothrix cholodnii SP-6 (assembly GCF_000019785.1). Classification (NCBI taxonomy): domain Bacteria; kingdom Pseudomonadati; phylum Pseudomonadota; class Betaproteobacteria; order Burkholderiales; family Sphaerotilaceae; genus Leptothrix; species Leptothrix cholodnii. The sequence goes on along the minus strand of NC_010524.1, from coordinate 4,738,596 downwards.
TCCTGAAGGCCGACCAGATCGAGTTGCGCGAGACGCCCGCCGGCCAGCTGGCGGTGGCATCGGGCAGCGAGGCGCAGCCCGCCACGTTCAGGCAGAAGCGCGACGGCCTCGATGAAGTCATCGAGGGCCAGGCCCGGCGCATCGAATACGACACCGTCAGCCAGACCGTGCGATTCAGCCAGCAGGCGCAGGTGCGTCTGCTGCGCGCCGGCGTGCTGGCCGACCAGATCAGCGGCCAGACCATCGTCTACGACCACGGCCGCGACGCGATCGAGATCCAGGGTGGTGCGGCCGACGGCAGCAGCGGCGGGCGGGTGCGCGGCATCGTCACGCCGCGCCCGGCCGACGCGGCGGGAGTCAAGCGTTGAACTCGCCCGGCCCGGCGAACGAGAAGCTGGCGCAGCCGGCCCGGGCGGGCCGCAACGGCGCGTCGAGCCGGCTCGAAGCCGACGGCCTCGAAAAGAGCTACGGCGCGCGCAAGGTGGTCAAGGACATCCACCTGGCCGTCAACAGCGGCGAGGTGGTCGGCCTGCTGGGCCCCAACGGCGCGGGCAAGACCACCAGCTTCTACATGCTGGTCGGCCTGGTGCGCGCCGATGCCGGACAGATCCGCATCGACGGCGCGCCGGTGCAGCGCCTGCCGATCCACCAGCGCGCCCGCATGGGGCTGTCGTACCTGCCGCAGGAGGCGTCGATCTTCCGGCGCCTGACGGTCGAGGAGAACATCCGCGCCGTGCTCGAACTGCAGCAGGACGCCGAAGGCCGCCGCTACAGCGCGCAGCGCATCGAGCAGATGCTCGACGGCCTGCTGGCCGACCTGTCGATCGAGAAGCTGCGCGAATCGCCCGCGCCGGCGCTGTCGGGCGGTGAGCGCCGACGCGTCGAGATCGCCCGTGCGCTGGCCACGCAGCCGCGCTTCATCCTGCTCGACGAGCCGTTTGCCGGCGTCGACCCGATCGCGGTGCTCGAGATCCAGCGCATCATCGGTTTCCTCAAGGCGCGTGGCATCGGCGTGCTGATCACCGACCACAACGTGCGCGAGACGCTGGGCATCTGCGACCGCGCCTACATCATCAGCGAAGGCCGGGTGCTGGCCGAAGGCACGCCCGCGGCGATCGTCGAGAACCCGGACGTCCGCAAGGTCTACCTCGGCGAACATTTCCGCATGTAATCAAGAAGGCCGGCAACCCGTGAAACCATCCCTGCAGGTCCGTCTTTCGCAGCATCTGGCGCTGACGCCCCAGTTGCAGCAGTCGATCCGGTTGCTGCAACTGTCGACCCTCGAGCTGCATCAGGAAGTCGAGCAGATGCTCGAACAGAACCCCTTCCTCGAGGCCGAAGAAGACAGCCCCACGCCCGAGAGCCAGGTCATCCAGGAGCGCAGCGCCCCGACCCAGGAAGAGTCCCGCTACGACGCCGACACCGGTGCCGCCGATGCGGCCCACGAAGCCGGCGTCGGCGACCCCGAGCCGGTGAGCGTCGAGCAGCTCGACTTCGGTGCCGGCGAGTCGCGCGAAGACTGGGACAGCGGCCACGACCGCGAGGACTTCAACAGCCTGTCGGACACCCCCGCGGCGCGCAACGGCGCCAACGAGGACGACGACAGCGACTGGAGCGAGCGCTCCACCTTCACGCCCAGCCTGCCCGATCACCTGCGCGGCCAGCTGCTGGGCATGCGCCTGGCCGGCGAGGACATGCTGCTGGTCGAGTCGCTGATCGACTCGCTCAACGAGGACGGCTACCTGGCCGACACGCTCGAGGAGATCGCCGAACGGCTGGCCTTCGGCATCGAGGCCGGTGCGGTCGTGACCGGCGACGCGATCGACCCGGTCGAGGCCGCGACGATGCGCGAGGAGCTGATCGACCGCCTGCGCTGTGCGCTCGGCTGGCTGCAGAGCCTGGAGCCGACCGGCGTCGGCGCGCGCGACCTGCCCGAGTGCCTGGTGCTGCAGCTGCGCGAGCTCGACCCGAGCCCGGCGCAGGCCGCCGCCATCCGCATCTGCCAGCACCACCTCGACCTGCTGGCGCGGCGCGACATCAAGAAGCTCGTCACCGCCGTGGCCGCCGACGAGGCGCTGATCCGCGAGGCGCAGACGCTGATCGTCGCGCTCGAGCCCAAGCCGGGGCGGCGCTTTGCCCGCGCCGAGGCCAACATCGTCGTGCCCGACGTGATCGTGCAGAAGGCCGGGCGTGGCTGGCGGGTGGTGCTCAACCCCGACGTCATGCCCAAGCTGCGCATCAACGACATGTACGCCCAGGTGCTGCGCCAGCACCGCAGCCAGCGCGGCGGTGCCACGAATGGCGGCGGTGACGGTGGCGCGATGCTGTCGTCGCGGCTGCAGGAGGCGCGCTGGTTCGTCAAGAACATCCTGCAGCGCTTCGACACCATCCAGCGTGTCTCGCAGGCCATCGTCGAGCGCCAGAAGGGCTTCTTCACGCACGGCGAGATCGCCATGAAGCCGCTGGTGCTGCGCGAGATCGCCGACGAGCTGGGGCTGCACGAGTCGACCATCTCGCGCGTGACGACGGCCAAGTACATGAACACGCCGTTCGGCACCTTCGAGCTCAAGTACTTCTTCGGCAGCTCGCTCAACACCGATGCCGGCGGCAACGCGTCGAGCACCGCGGTGCGGGCGCTGATCAAGCAGTTCGTGGCGGCCGAGGACCCCAAGAAACCGCTGTCGGACAGCCAGCTGAGCACCATGCTCGAAGAGCAGGGCATCCAGGTGGCGCGCCGCACGGTGGCCAAGTACCGCGAGGCGCTCAAGATCGCACCGGCGAACCTGCGCAAGGACATCTGAGCCGACGATCACTGCACCTGCGCGGTGCAGTCGGTGTGCCGCCCTGAGCCATCCTGTCACGTCGCGGTGCGCGTCGGCGATGTCCGCGCGCGGTACCGTCGGAGACCATCTGCCGGCTCGAGCGTGCCGCGGTTCGTGCAGTGGCCAGGCCGCTCCGGACATACCCTCGGATTCGATCCCGAACCCCCAAAACGGACACGTTTGGGTTCAATTTTGCGTGTTTTCACGGATCGGGCGGCACGTCATCTGCATGGACCATGGCATGGGAGCAAACATGGCCATGAACGACACAACCCGACTGCGGATCGCGATCCGCATCCACGATCTCGTGCTGCACGAACTCGGCGAAGACGTCGACATCGCGCTGATGCTGGGCCCGGCCGAATACGCCCGCGCGGTGCTGAGCCTGTGCCGCTCCTGCGGCAGCGACGAACTGGCCCGGCTGGGCGAGCAGTTCCGGCGTGCCAGCGACGAGGACACGCAGCGCCAGCGCAGCCAGCAGATCACCCGTTACACCGACGCCGGCGACCGCGCCGCGTTCGCGCAGCCGCGCCCCTGAGCGCGATTGCGGGCCGGCCGTTCAGCGGTCGCCGCTCAGCCAGCGGTCGATCTGCGACTTGCGGTCGTTGCCCCAGAAGGGTTCGCCGTCGACGATGAAGAACGGCGCGCCGAACACCCCCGCGGCGATCGCCGCATCGTTTTCACGCCGCAGCTTGTCCTTCCAGATCGGGTCGGCGCACACCTGCGCGGCCTGTTCGGCCGGGATGCCGAACTCGGCCGCCAGGCCGGTCAGCGCGCTCATGTTGCTCAGATCGACGCCGCGGGTGAAAAACGCCCGCAGACCGGCACGGGCCCAGTCGGTGGCGCGCGCCGGATCGGTGGCGTCGAGCCACCAGAACAGCCGAGCCGCGTTCTGGGTCGGGATCGGGAAGGGCGAAGGCATCACGTACGGCACCCCTTCCATCCGCGCCGATCGGGCGAAGTCTCGCAGTGAGTACTCACGCTTGAGTGGATAGGACACGGGGCTGCGCAGCTCGGCGGCCTGGAACGTCACCCCCAGCAGGATGGCGTGCCAGCGCACCGGGCGGCCGTGGCGTGCGGCCAGGGCGTTGATCCACTCGGAGGCGATGTAGGAGTAGGGCGACGAAAAGTCGAAATAGAAGTCGATGGCGGCGGGGCGGTTCATCCTGTCACCTTAAGTGCGCGCTCGCCTCGCGTCCATCCGGCACAGCCCCGGTTTCGGCGGCTGCGCCACAGCGGGTGGTGGCCACGCGCGCAGTCGCCCGGCCAGCTTGACCGCGATCATGCTGGACGGCGGGCCTGCGCCTAGCATGTGCGGCATGCTCGATCTGTCGATAGCCCTTGCCTGCCTGATCCCGGCGCTGGCCATGCGTCCGTGGCGCGGATTCGGTCCGTCCGGCCCGCCCGGGGCCTGGCTGACCTGGTGGATGCTGATGCCGCTGTTCTGGGGGGCCGACCGGCTTGCCGACAGCGCCGTGCTGCAGCCGCTGTCGGGTGCGCCGCTGCTGGTGCTGATGGCGGGCTGGCCGCTGGCGGTGCTGGCGCTGGTGCCGACCGCGCTGCTGACCGGCTGGCTGGGCCAGCTCGACGCCTGGGAGACCCTGCACCGGCTGGTCTGGCTGGGCCTGGTGCCGGCCACGCTGGTGCTCGGGCTGGGTGCGGCGGTGCGGCGCCTGCTGCCGCACCACCTGTTCGTCTACATCTTTGCCCGCGGTTTCTTCGCCACCCAGCTGGCCTGCACGCTCGCCGGTGCGCTGGCGCTGTGGCTGGGCGGCGTGCCCGCGCACCTCGACGGCGCCGAGCTGATGGTCGGCCGCTGGCTGTCGGCCTGGGGCGATGCCGTGCTGACCGGCATGCTGGTGGCCATCTTCGTGGCCTTCAGGCCCGAGTGGCTGGCCACCTACTCGGACCGGCTCTACTTGCCGCGTCGTTGACGGCCCGCTCGGCGCCCGCTCAGCGCCCGTACACCACCTGCGGCAGCCACAGGCCGATGGCCGGGAACTGGTACAGCAGGAACAGCGCGAAGACCTGGATCCCCATGAACGGCAGCATGCCGGCGAAGATCTGGTTCAGCGTCACGTGCGGCGGGCTGACGCCCTTCAGGTAGAACGCCGCCATCGCCACCGGCGGGCTCAGGAAGGCGGTCTGCAGGTTCAGCGCCACCAGCAGCCCGAAGAACAGCGGATCGACACCGAACTTGGGCAGCAGCGGGATGAAGATGGGCATGAAGATCACGATGATCTCGGTCCATTCCAGCGGCCAGCCCAGGATGAAGATGATGAACTGCGACAGCAGCATGAACTGCAGCGTCGTCAGACCCAGCGACAGCACCCATTGCTCGATCAGCTCCTGCCCGCCCAGCAGCGCGAACGCGGCCGAGAAGATCGACGAGCCGACGAACAGCCAGCACACCATCGCGCTGGTCTTGGCGGTCAGGAACGACGACTCCTTGATGATGCCGCCCAGGTCGCGGATCGTCTGCCCCATCGCCGACGGTGCCCTGGCCTGTCGCGCCGCGACATAGCGGTAGGCGCCGGCCAGCAGCAGGCCGCCGAGCGCGCCGACCGCGGCCGCCTCGGTCGGCGTGGCCAGGCCGAAGACGATCGAGCCCAGCACCGCGACGATCATCACCGCCAGCGGGAAGAACGACTGCAGCAGCATCTTGAAGATCTCGAGCCGCTGCCAGCTCATCAGCACGTTGGTCAGCAACAGGGCGGCCATGCCGACACCGAAGACGATCCAGTACCAGGTGCCCGCCGGCACACGCTCGGGCGCCGGCGGCGCTTCGGCTGCGGCAGCGACGGGTGCCGTGGCCGGGGCTGCGCCGGCCGGTTCCTTCAGGTCGTCGCTCGGCGGCTCCTGCAGGCCGGTTGATTCGCTGGGCGGTTCCTGCAAGCCGCCGGATTCGGCGGGCGGCTCCTGGAGTCCGCCGAGCTCGGTGGGCGTGTCGCCGGCCGAGTCGAACGAGCTGCCCGCCTGCACCAGGCCGGTGGTGTCGACGCTGGCCACCGGGGCCGTGGCGCTGCCGTACATGAAGGCCAGCAGGACGACGATCGAGATCGCCGGCAGCAGGGCGACGAACAGCTGCCCGGCCACCGCGCCCTTGGGCAGCGCGGCGCCCTTGAGCGCGCCGAACAGGCCGCTGATGGCGTTGCTTCCACGCGAGGAAAGCGTCTGCGAGATCGGCGGCAGGGCGACTTCGCGTTCGCTCATCGACAGCGGCGGCGCCAGGTGCGGCTTCAGCTTGGCGATCACGACCACGTAGATGACATACAGGCCCGCCAGCATGAGGCCGGGAAAAAACGCCCCGGCGTACAGCTTGACCACCGACACGCCGGCGGTGGCGCCGTAGACGATCAGCAGCACCGACGGCGGGATCAGGATGCCCAGGCAGCCGCCGGCCGTGATGGCACCCGCGGCGAGCTGCACGCCGTAGCCCGCGCGCAGCATCGCCGGCAGCGCCAGCAGGCCCATCAGCGTGACCACCGCGCCGACGATGCCGGTGGCGGTGGCGAAGATCGCGCAGGTCACGATGGTGGCCACCGCCAGCGCACCGGGCAGGCGCGCCAGCGCCAGGTGCAGGCTCTTGAAGAGCTTCTCGATCAGGTTGGCGCGTTCGACCAGATAGCCCATGAACACGAACAGCGGGATCGCGATCAGCACGTCGTTGGACATCACCGAGTAGGCGCGCTGCACCATCAGGTCGAGGATCTGCTGGCCGGCCAGATCGGGGTTGACGCTGCGGTAGGCGAGCCAGCCGAAGAACACGCCCATGCCCATCAGCGTGAACGCGGTCGGGAAGCCCAGCATGATGGCCACCACGATCAGCCCCAGCATCAGCAGGCCCAGCGCACCCAAGTCCTCGCGGCTCAGGTGGCCGTCGAAGAAGCCTGCCCAGGGGGTGAAGATGGCGACCGTGATCAGGATGATCGCCATCAGCGAGAAGCCGAACCAGAGTTCCTTGCGTATCTTCATTTCGTGCTCCCCTGCTGCACGACGTACTGGTCGAGGCGGGCGATGTCTTCATCCTTCACGTGCACCATCTCCTTGAGCTTGTCGACGTCGACTTCTTCGACGTCGTGTTCACGCGAGGGCCACTCGCCCTGCCGGATGCAGACGATGCAGCGGATGACCTCGACGATGCCCTGCAGCAGCAGCACCGCGCCGGCCATCGGCAGGATGGTCTTGAACGGATAGATCGGCGGGCCCTCGGCGGTGATGTTCGAACGCTCGAGGATGGCCCACGACTCGGCCGCGAAGTGGTAGCCGGCATAGGTCAGCGCAAACACGCCGGGCATGAAGAAGAGGATGTAGAGGATCAGGTCGATCGTCGCCTGCGTGCGCGGCTCGAAGAAGCCGTACAGCACGTCGCCGCGCACGTGGCCGGCCTTGGCCAGCGTGTAGGCGCCGGCCATCATGAACAGCGTGCCGTACAGGATGATCATGGCGTCGAAGGCCCACGCGTGCGGGTTGTCGAGCGCATAACGCGAGAAGACCTCCCACGAGATCATCAGCGTGAGCGCGACGATCAGCCAGGAAAACGCCTGGCCGATGAAGGTGCTGATCTTGTCGATCGTCAGCAGCAGCTTTTGCATTTCGTGGCCTGCTCAAAAGGAATCAGCCATCCGGACGGGGCCCGGATGGCTGACGTAGGAACGCGAGTCCCGCGAGCCCGATCGGCCCTGGCTTACTTGTTGCCGAAGAAGTGCGCCACCGCCATGCGACGGCTGACGTAGGTGTCCTGGTCCCACTTCACCGCGCGCTCGGCGAAGGCCTTCTGCGACGCGGCGATCTCCTTGAACAGCGGGTTCTCGGCCGACTTCTTGGCGATGATGTCGTCCCACAGCTTGAGCTGGGCCTGCAGGATCGCGTCGGGCGTCTTGTAGAACTTGACCTTGTCCTTGCTCTGCAGCTCGGCGTAGTCCTTCGAATAGCGATCGATCGCCTTCCAGGACATGTCGGCCGAGGCCGCCTCGACCGCGTAGGCGATGATCGATTTCATCTTCGCCGGCAGGCCGTCGTACTTGGTCTTGTTGAACGTGATCTCGAAGGTCTCGGCGCTCTGGTGGTAGCTCTGCAGCATGCAGACCTTGGAGACGTCGGGGAAGCCGAGCACGCGGTCGGAGGTGGCGTTGTTGAACTCGGCGCCGTCGAGCAGGCCGCGGTCCATCGCCGGCACGATCTCGCCGCCGGGCAGCGCGTTGACCGCCGCGCCCATGGCGGTGAACAGGTCGATCGCCAGGCCGTTGGTGCGGAACTTCAGGCCCTTGAAGTCGTCGACCTTGGTGACCGGCTTCTTGAACCAGCCCAGCGGCTGCGTGGCCATCGGGCCGTACAGGAAGGACACCACGTTGCCGCCGATCGAGGCGTAGAGCTTGGCCAGCAGCTCCTGGCCGCCGCCGTACTTGTGCCAGGCCAGCAGCATGTTGGCGTCCATGCCGAACGCGGGGCCCGAGTTCCACAGCGCCAGCGCGTTCTGCTTGCCGTAGTTGTAGCCCAGCACGCCGTGGCCGCCGTCGAGCGTGCCCTTGGAGACCGCGTCGAGCAGGCCGAAGGCCGGCACCACCGAGCCCGCCGGCAGCACCTCGATCTTGAGTTCGCCGCCGGTCATGTCGTTGACCTTCTTGGCGAAGTCGGTGGCGTACTCGTGGAAGATGTCCTTCGACGGCCAGGTGCTCTGGAAGCGCAGGCTGGTGGTCTGCGCCTGCGCGATCATCGGCGCGGCCAGTGCGCCGGCGCCGAGGGCGGTGGCCGAGGCATTGCGTAGGAAGCGGCGACGGGGTTGGGTCGGGCTGGTCATGCGTGTCTCCTGGCAAACGAGGGATGCGCGGCCGAGCGTTGCGGCCTGCATGGGAAGAACCGCATCCTAGGTTCGCCGCACGATCGTTCGTTCTGGCGCAAACCCTCGATTCGATCGTGGCGGTCGCGACACCCTGTCCGACCGGCGGCGGCCGTCGTGCGCCGGGCCAGCGCCGATTCAGCTTTCTTCTTCCGCGCCGATCAGCACCCGCCGCACCGACAGGTCGGCGTCGAGCACCACCACGTCGGCGAGTGCGCCCGCCTGCAGCCGGCCGAGGTCGGAGCGGCCGATGTAATCGGCCGCATGGGTGGAAACCCGCCGCGAGGCCTCGTCCAGCGGCAGGCCGATCGCCATCAGGTTGCGCAGCGCCTGGTCGAGCGTGAGCGCGCTGCCGGCCAGCGTGCCGTCGGCCAGGCGCACGCCGCCCAGGCACTTGTGAACGGTGTGGCGGCCGAGCCGGTAGTCGCCGTCGGGCATGCCGGTGGCAGCGGTGGCGTCGCTGACGCAATACAGGCCGGGAATCGCGCGCAGCGCGGCGTGGATCGCGCCGGGGTGCACGTGCAGCAGGTCCGGGATGATCTCGGCGTGCTGCGCATGCGCGAGTGCTGCGCCGACCATGCCGGGCGCGCGGTGGTGCAGCGCGCTCATGGCGTTGAACAGGTGCGTGAAACCGGCCGCGCCGCAGCGCAGCGCCGCCACGCCGTCCTCGTAGCTGCCGTTGCTGTGGCCGATCTGCACGATGTGGCCGGCCGCACGCAGCGGTGCGATCAGCGCCAGATGGCCGTCCACCTCGGGTGCCAGCGTGATGAGCCGGATCGGCGCGATCGCATGCAGCGCGGCCACTTCATCGAGCGTCAGCTCCCGCGCGAAGTCGGGCTGCGCACCGAGCCGGGCGGTGTTGATGTACGGCCCTTCGAGGTGCACGCCGAGCACGCGCGCGCCGCCGTTCGGGCGCTGCGCGACGGCCGGCGCGATGGCCGCCAGCGCCGTGCGGATCTCGTCGAGCGGCGCCGTCATCGTGGTCGCCAGCAGCGCCGTGGTGCCGTGCCGCGCGTGGGTGCGCGCCACGGTGGCAACGGCCTCGCCGGCGTCCATGATGTCGCGGCCACCGGCGCCGTGCACGTGCAGGTCGACGAAGCCGGGCAGCACGATGGCGTGGCCGCCCTGGCCCGCATCGGCGGTGTCGAGCGGGGTGCCGTCGATGCGGTCGATGCGCCCGTGCTGCAGATGCAGTGCGCCGCGCACGAAGCCGTTCGGGGTGAGGATGTCGCCGTCGATGCGGCTCGGTGGATGCATGGCGGGCTCCGGTGGATCGGCGTGGCCGCGGTTCAGCGGCACGACTGCAGCGAGCGCTGCAACAGCCGCAGCGCGCCGTCGGTGGCGTCGCCGGCCGGGTCGACGATGCGCTGGCTCATCGCGTGAGCCAGTCGCGGCCGCAGCTGCCGGCCGATGCTGCCGGAGAGGGCCAGCGGCAGCTCGCCGCGCGGGTCGAGTGCGTCGGCGATCGATCGCACTGCATCGAGCGCGGTGGCGATCAGCGCGGCGGCGGCCGGGTCGTGGGCCTCGTGTTCGAACACCCGCGGCGCCAGCTCGGCGTAGCGCCGCTGGTCGGCGCCGGCGCACCAGTCGAGCAGCGTCGGCCGGTCGGCGCCGCAGTCGGCCCAGATCGCGCGCGCCAGCGCACCGGCCGGTGCGCGTGCGTCGATCGCCTGCTGGGCGATGCGCATGGCGTGCTGGCCGAACCAGGCGCCGCCCGCTTCGTCGCCGAGCAACCAGCCCCAGCCGCCTACCGTCAGGCGCCGGCCATCGGCGTGCAGGGCCTCGCCGACGCTGCCGGTGCCGATCGCCACCAGCGCGCCGGGCCGGCCGGCGTGGGCGCCGAGCACGGCCGCGTAGCCGTCGGTGTCGAGCGCCAGATGGCCCCATGCGCCGGCGGCTTCGGCGGCCCGGAAGTCGCGCACCCAGCCGGGGTTCTCGGCGCCCGACAGGCCCAGGCCGAGGCCGCATCGCGCCGTCAGCGCCGGGTCGCTGCTTCGGGCCTGCTGTGCGTCGTGCGCCAGCCCGGCGGTTCGGAAGGCCTCGGCCACCGCGTCGGTGATGTGCCGCCAGGCCTGCGGAACGCCCTGGCCCAGCGCCGAGGGTCCGGCGCTGCCGAGGCCCAGCAGCTGCCCGTCGGGTGCGGTCAGCCGGGCGCGTGTGCCGGTGCCGCCGCCGTCGATGCCGATCAGGTAGGACAAGCGGGTCATGGGTGTGCGTCTGCAGAGTCGATCCGGCCTGATTTTGAATCGGCTGCCGCACGGCGAACCGGCGCGGCCCTCGGGAATGTTTCATGCAACCGGCACGGACATCCCAACCCTGATGCCAGGAGGCTTCCATGCTCGACACGCTGTTTTCCCACGTCAAGCCGATGGACACGGTGTTCCGCGGCGACGGCCTGCGCGATTTCTTTCTCTACCGCGACCTCGGCATCAGCGAGGCCACCGGCGGCAAGGTGATCGCACAACTCGTGGTGGCGCACAACGCACCCGAGAAGGGCACCGGCTGGCACCGCCATGAAGCGGAGTTCCACATCGTCATCATGCTGCGCGGCTGGGCCCGGTTCATGTACGAGGACCAGGAGACGCTCGTCAGCGCCGGCGACTGCGTGCACCAGCGCCCGGGCGTGCGGCACTTCCTGTTCGACTACTCGCCCGACATGGAATACCTCGAGATCGTCGGCCCGGCCGACTTCAAGACCATCGATGTCGAGCCGGTCTGCCCGATCCCGGCGCCCAGGGGCTGGGCGATCTGAACCCGTCGAAAGCGGTCAGAACTCGACCTCGAGCTCGTCGATCGCTTCGGGTTCGAGCTTGGCCGCGGCGATCCACTCGATCATTTCCGGCAGCGCCATGATGGCGTCGCAATAGGCCGCGCAGGCCTTGTGCGCCACCTTGACGTCGTAGGTGCGCAGGCGCGTCACCACCGGCGCGTACATCGCGTCGGCCACCGTCGGGTGTTCGCCGAACAGGTAGGGGCCGCCGTAGGTCTGCAGGCACTCGCTCCAGATCTGCAGCACGCGGGCGATGTCGATCTGGGCCCGGTTCCAGACCTTGTAGTGCGGGAAGTGGCCCTTCAGGTTCATCGGCAGCGCCGAGCGCAGCGAGGCGAAGCCCGAATGCATCTCGCCGCAGATGGCGCGGCAATGGGCGCGCGCGGCGCGGTCGGCGGGCAGCAGGCCGGCCTTGGGCTTGATCTCGTTGAGGTACTCGGCGATCGCCAGCGTGTCCCACACGGTGGCACCGTTGTGGCGCAGGCAGGGCACCAGCATCGACGGCGCCAGCAGCAGCATCTCGGCCTTGGCGGTCGGGTCGTCGGCGGCCAGCATGACCTCGTCGAAATCGAGCCCGGCGAAGCGGGCCAGCAGCCAGCCGCGCAACGACCACGACGAATAGTTCTTGCTGCTGAGGCTGAGGGTGGTGCGGACGGCCATGCGCGTTGTCTCCTGTGGTCGCCAGCTTGGTGCAAGCCATATGCCAGCCTGCACGCCGATCGTGCGATCACCGGCGCGGTGGCCTGCAACTTGCGTCATCCGGGTGAATCACTTGGACGAAAGCGCCGCCGGTCCGATGCTCTACACCGCCTACCAAGCCCTGACGGACTTCCTCCATCCCTGGCAACAGGCCGCCAGCTTCGTCTCGACCAGCCTGCCCGGCTTGATGGCGCAGATGCCGCACTGGCCGGCGCCACCGGGCGCACGCGAGACCGCCGCTGCCTGCGAGGTGTTCTCGCGCCTGAAGCTGACGCACGATCACCCCGGCTTCGGCATCCGTTCGGTCACGGTGGGCGAGGGCGCTGATGCGCGCGAGGTGCCGATCACCGAGCGCGTGATCCAGCGCAGCGCCTTCGGCACGCTGCTGCGCTTCGAGCGCGAGGATGTCGCCGAGGCCGGCGACGGCGGCCATCCGCTGCCGCGGGTGCTGATCGTGGCACCGCTGTCGGGCCATTTCGCGACCCTGCTGGCCGACACCGCGCAGACCATGCTGGCCGACCACGACGTCTACATCACCGACTGGCACAACGCCCGCCTGGTGCCGTTGAGCGAAGGCCGCTTCGGGCTGGCCGAGTACGTCGAGCACGTGATCGGCTTCATCGAGACGCTGGGCCCCGGCACCCACCTGCTGGCGGTCTGCCAGCCCTGCGTGCCGGTGCTGGCGGCGGTGGCGCTGATGGCGCAGCGCCAGCACGAGGCGCAGCCGCGCAGCATGACGCTGATGGCCGGCCCGATCGACACCCGCATCAACCCGACCGCCGTCAACGAACTGGCCAACAGCAAGCCGATCGAGTGGTTCGAGCGCAACCTGGTGCATGCCGTGCCGTGGCGTTATCCGGGCGCGAACCGGCGCGTCTATCCGGGCTTCCTGCAGCTCACCGCGTTTGTCGGCATGAACCCCGAGCGTCACAAGAAGGCGTTCAAGGATCTCTACAAACTGCGGGTGGCCGGCGACCATGCACCGGCCGACGCCACGGTGCGTTTCTACGACGAGTACTTCGCCGTCAACGACCTGCCGGCCGAGTTCTACCTCGAGACCGTGGCGCAGGTGTTCCAGGAGCACACGCTGCCGCGTGGCGAGATGACGGTCAACGGCGAGCGTGTCGACCTCGGCGCGATCCGCCGCACCGCGCTGTTCACGGTCGAGGGCGAGCGCGACGACATCTGCGCGATCGGCCAGACGGTGGCCGCGCACGACCTGTGCACCGGCATCAAGCCGTGGCTCAAGCAGCACCACGTGCAGCTGGGCGTGGGCCACTACGGCGTCTTCAGCGGCCGGCGCTGGCGCCAGCAGATCTATCCGCGGGTGCGCGAGATGATCCACTCGCTCAGCTGAGCGAGCGGCGCCCGTCGGCCCTCAATTCCGATCCGCAGCCGCCGATAGAAGGCGAGACGGCGCGACCAGCGATCATCCGGGGGTGACGCTGGCCGTGGCGTCGCTCCTTCTGCATCGCTTTGGACTCGGCTGGCCCGGGATCGACCATGAATCTGCACGACCTTCTTCGGCGCATCGGCCTCTGGCTGGCGGCCGCTTTTCTCTGCACGCCGGTGCTCGCACAAGAGGCGGGGGTCTACCGCTTCTCGCCGGTCAACCAGTACGGCATCAACCTGACGGCGGCCTACTGGAATCCGATCATCGGCTACGTGTCCGAAAAAAGCGGCGTCAAGCTGCAGCTCAAGATCGGCCGCACCTCGGCCGACACCACAGCCTTCGTGCTGGCGCAGGAGGTCGAGTTCGTCTTCAGCAACCACCTCTTCAGCCCCGAGCGTGAACAGCTCGGCTGGCGGGTCTTCGGCCGCCGCCAGACCCCGGCGGTCCATGCCCAGATCGTCGTGCCGGCCGATTCGCCGATCACCGACCTGGCCGCGCTGGCGGGCAAGGAGGTCGTCTTTCCCGGGCCCGAGGCGCTGGTGTCCTACAAGTTCACGGCCGCGCACCTGATGGCGCGCCAAGTCGAGTTCAAGACGGTCTTCGGCGGCAACACCGATGGCGCGCTGGCCCAGCTCTACAGCGGCAAGGCGGCGGCGGCGGGCGTCAACTCGCAGCTGGTCGAGGGGTATGCGCGGCGCGAGGACAAGAAGTACCGCGTGCTGTGGTCGTCGCCGCCGGTGCACGACCTGGCGCTGATGGCGTCGGCCAAGGTGCCCGAGAAGGTTCGCCAGGCGGTGATCCAGGCCTTCGTGGGCATGCATCAGGATCCCAAGGGGCGCGACATCCTGCAGCAGGCGTCGGTGCATGTCGGCCTGACTGCCGCCGCGCATTTCATGGCTTCCGACGGCAGCGAGTACTCGGCCTACCGCGATTTCTATCGCACGGCGCCGGCCTCGCTGCGCTGAGGGCATCGTGACCTCGGCCTGGCGCCTGTGGCCGCGCTCGCTGGTCGGGCGCGTGTTCGCGCTCTACACCGTCACGCTGCTGGCCTTCGTGATCGCCGGGCTCGGGCTGTTCTACCGCTACCAGTTCGCGGTCGAACTCGAGGAGGCGCAGCTGCGCGCCGAGGCGCTCAGCGCGGTGATGCTGCCGACGATCTCCGACAGCGCCGTGATCGGCGACTACGACACCATCCGCCGCACCCTCGAGCACGCGGTGCACCACTCGTCGTTCTCGTCGGCCAGCTTCATCGACCTGCGCGGCGGCGTGGTGCGCGCGCCGCGCGACGATGCGCCCGACGTGGCGCCGCCGCGCTGGCTGCGTGATTCGGTGGCCGCGCTGCTCTACGACACCAACCTGCCGATCTCGGTGGGCGGGCACGACTACGGCGTGCTGCGCCTGAGCTTTGCGCCCGACCGCATCGCCGGGCGCCTGTGGGAGCAGACCCGCATCGCGCTGGCGCTGGGCCTGGTCTGCGTCATCGGCGGCCTGGCCCTGATCCGCTTTCCGCTGGTGCGCTGGCTCGGCAAGCTCAGTCGCGTGCAGGCCTTCGACGAGGCCATGCGCAGCGGCCGGGCCGCGCCGGCGATGCTGTCGGCCGAGGAGGCGCCGCTCGAGTTCCGCGAGACCTTCGAGGTGCTCGGCCGTGCCGCGGCCAGCCTGCAGTCGCAGCGCGCGCAGGCGGCGGTCACGCTGGGCGCGATCGCCGATGGCGTCTTCACGCTCGATGGCGAAGGCCGCGTGGTGCTGGCCAATCCGGCCGCCTGCGCGATGGCGGGCCGCACGCTCGAGCAGATGTTCGGCCGCCCGGCCGCCGAGGTGCTGCCGCAGGTCTACGCCGACGCGAGCCACCTCGGCCGCTGGACCGGCCGGCGTGTCACGCTGCGCTGCGACACCCAGCCCGACGTGGTGGTCGACACCACGCTGTCGCCGATCCTGTCGCCCGACGGGGCCGTGGCGGGTCACGTGCTGGCCTGCCGCGACATCAGCGAGCAGTCCGCGCTCGACCAGCGCCTGCGCGCCGAGCTGCGCGCCCGCGAGTCGGCGCTGGTGGCGCTGCGCCAGGTGCTCGAAGGCCTGACGCCGGGCGCGCAGGCATCGGCCCGGACGGTCGGCTCCGACGACCTGGCGGCGATCTCGCTGATGATCTCCGAGCTCGTCACCCGGCTGCAGATCCGCGGCGAGCAGCTCGACGCGATCTTCGCGCTGAGCCCGGACGGTTTCGTGTCGTTCGACTCGCAGCGCCGCGTCAACTACGTCAGTCCGGCCTTCACCCGCCTGACCGGCATGCCCGAAAGCCAGGCGCTCGGTGCCGACGAGCGCGACATCGAGGCGCAGCTGCGCGCGCAGTGCGACAGCCCGATCCCGTGGCGCGGCTTCGACGCGATGCGCCACGACCTGCGCCCGCGCGACGACGCCAGCGTGCCCGGCCGCGAACTGATCGAGACCGCGCGGCCGGCCCGGCGCGTGCTCGAGGTGGGGCTGCGCGAGGGCCACACCGAGGCGATCTCGCAGGTGCTGTCGCTGCGCGACGTGACGCACGAGCGCGAGGTCGACCAGATGAAGAGCGAGTTCCTGTCGACCGCCGCGCACGAGCTGCGCACGCCGATGGCCAGCATCTTCGGCTTCGCCGAGCTGATGCTGCGCCGCAAGCTGTCGGCCGAGAAGCAGCTGGACGTGCTGACCACCATCCACCGCCAGAGCCAGCTGATGATCTCGATCATCAACGAGCTGCTCGACCTGGCGCGCATCGAGGCGCGTGGCGGCAAGGACTTCGTGCTCGAGACGCTCGACCTGGCGCTGCTGCTGCGCGAGGTGCTGCACGACTTCAAGCCGCCGCAGGATCGCGCGCTGCCGCTGTTCGAGCGCCGTCTGGAGCCGGTGCCGGTGCTGGTCGACCGCAACAAGATGCGCCAGGCGATCGGCAACGTGCTGTCGAACGCGTACAAGTATTCGCCCCACGGCGGCGACGTGGTGGTGCGCATCGTCGCCGGCACCGACCCGGCCGTGCCGATGATCGGCATCGAGGTGCGCGACCACGGCATCGGCATGACCGCGGCGCAGCTGGCGCGGGTCAGCGAGCGGTTCTATCGCGCCGACACCTCGGGCAGCATCGCCGGCACGGGTCTGGGCATGAGCATCGTCAAGGAGATCATCGAGCTGCTGGGCGGGCGCATCGCGCTGGCCAGCGAGCCTGCTCAAGGCACGACCGTGACCCTGTGGCTGCCCTGCAAGCCCGGGCAGTAAGATTTCCGGATGACATCCGACGCAATCGACCCGGCCGCAGACCTCGACCCCCTTGACGCCGACGCCGCCGTGAAAGAGCCGCGCCTGTGGCGCGACAACGGCTGGACCGCCCGCGTCATCAAGAACGAGGACGACGACGGCTGGGCGGTGGCGATGCTGATGGACGGCGAACCCGAGCCGGCGCTGGTCGGCCCCTGGACGATGGGGCGCGACAAGAAGAACCCCAAGCCGCTCGACGCCGCGGCGTTCAACACCCTCGTCAAGACCGCCAAGGAAGTGGTGCGCCGCCATGAGCAGGCCTTGCATGCGCTGCACCACAAGAGCCTGACGGTGAACGGGCCGGACGGCCGCATCGACGTCACGCTCGACATCGTCGCCGACGAGTACGAGCCCTACGCCGTGCTGGCCGCCACCGATGCGGCCGGCGAGCCGCTGGCACAGGTGCGGGTCGCGGCCGGCTTCAAGCTGAACACAGCCAGCGCCGAGGCGTGGATCGCGGCCGATTACCGCAAGCCCGGCTGATCATGGCCACGCCGGCTGTTCCGCACCCGCGCAGCCCCGCTCGACCGGCCGGCATGTCCTTGCACACCTGGGTCACCCGCCTGATCTGGCTGTGCATGGCGCCGCTGCTGCTGCTGGCGGCCTACCTGGCGATCGACCGCGTGCGCGGTGTCCAGGCCGAGCGGGACCTGGTGGCCGAGAACCTGTCGCAGGAGCTCGCCGCCTCGATCGACCAGGGCCTGCAGGCCCGCATCGGCGCGCTGCAGATGCTGGCGCAGTCGCCGCTGGCCGACGACCCGTCGCGCTGGCGCGAGCTCTACCAGGAGGCGCAGGGTTTCCGGCAGAGCTTCGGCAGCCACGTGGTGCTGGCCGACCGCTCGCTGCGGATGCGCTTCACGACCCGCTCGCCGTTCGGCGCCGAGCTGCCGATGCTGCCGCGCCCGAAGGGCCAGGCGGCCGCACCCAAGGCGCTCGAGACCGGGCTGCCGGCGGTCGGCGACACCTTCATCGGGCCGATCGCCAAGGCGCCGCTGGTCGCCATCGCGGTGCCGGCGCTGCGCGGCGGCCAGGTCACCGCGCTGCTGCTGACCACCTTCGAGGCCAGCCAGTACCAGGCCCAGCTCGATCAGGTCCGGCTGCCGGCGCACTGGTCGCTGTCGCTGCTCGACGGCAAGGGCGACGTCATCGCCCGCCGCGCGCCGGCCGAGCCGCCGGCGCAGCGGGTGGTCGATGCCGAAGGCCGTTTTGCCGTGCGCTCGGCGGTGGCGCCGTGGTCGGTGGTGCTCGAGATCCCGCGCGACGTCTACCGCGCGCCGCTGCAGGCCGCGGCCCTGACGCTGGCGATCGCGATCCTGGGCGCCAGCCTGGCCGGGGTGCTCGGCGGCATGCTGGCCAGCCGCCGCCTGGGCCGGGCGGTCGATTCGCTGGCGCAGCCGCCGCAGCCGGGCACGCCGCCGTCGTCGATCCGAGAGATCGCCGCGGCCCGGCAGCTGATCGACGAGACCGCGCGCCGCAGCCAGGCCGCCCAGGACAGCCTGCGTGACAGCGAGCGGCGCTTTCGCCGGCTGTTCCAGGAGGCGCCGCTGCCGCTGGCGCTGGTCAGCCGCGACGCTCGCGTGACCGACATCAACCGCCGCTTCGTGCAGCTGTTCGGCTACACCCTGGCCGAGATCCCGACCCTCGCGCACTGGTGGCAGCTGGCCTATCCGGATGCGACCTACCGCGCCGCCGTGATCGCGCGCTGGAACGCCGCGCGGGTCGCCGTGGCGCAGACCCGCGGCGACATCGCGCCGCAGGAATACCACGTCACCTGCCGCGACGGCAGCGTGCGCACCCTGCTGATCGCCGGCATCGACCAGGACGACGGCTTCATGGCCACGTTCTTCGACATCACCGAGATCCGGCGCGCCGAGCAGCACGTGCGCGCCCTCAATGCCGACCTCGAACGCCGGGTCGCCGACCGCACCGGCGAACTGCTGCAGGCGCGCGAGGCGGCCGAAGCGGCCAACCGCGCCAAGAGCGCCTTCCTGGCCAACATGAGCCACGAGATCCGCACGCCGATGAACGCCATCGTCGGGCTCGCCCACCTGCTGCGCCGCGATGCGCACGAGCCGGTGGCGGCGCAGCGGCTGGGCCAGATGATCGACGCGGCGGGCCACCTGCTGCAGGTCATCAACGACATCCTCGACCTGTCGAAGATCGAGGCCGGCAAGCTCCAGCTCGAGCAGCTGCCGTTCTCGCTCCAGGCCCTGCTGGCGCGCAACTGCGCCCTGGTGGCCGATCGCGCACGCGCCAAGGGGCTGGCCGTGGCGATCGAGGTCGACGGCGTGCCCGACGCCCTGTCCGGCGACCCGACCCGCCTGTCGCAGGCCCTGCTCAACCTGCTAGGCAACGCCGTCAAGTTCACCGAGCAGGGCTCGATCGTGTTGCGCGCCGAGTGCGTGGCGCGCGGCACCGACGATCACCTGACGGTGCGGTTCCGGGTGCGCGACACCGGCATCGGCATCGCGCCCGACAAGCTCGACCAGCTGTTCGCGCCCTTCATGCAGGCCGACGCCTCGACCACCCGCCGATTCGGCGGCACCGGCCTCGGTCTGGCCATCACGCAGCGCCTGGCCGCGACGATGGGCGGCGAGGTCGGCGTGCGCAGCGAGCCCGGCCGCGGCAGCGAGTTCTGGTTCACCGCGCAGCTGCGCGAGGGCGCCGCGGCCCGCCCGGCGGGCGCTGCCGTCGAAGCCCTCACCCACCCCTTCGGCGACTCGTTCGCGGACCCCCGCGAGGCCCTGGAGCGCCTGCGTTCGTGTTGTGCGGGGGCGCGGCTGCTGCTGGTGGAGGACAACCCCGTGAACCAGGACGTCGCCCTCGAACTGCTGCGCGCCGCCGGCTTCGCGGTCGACGTCGCCAGCAACGGCGTCGAGGCGCTGGCGCAGGTGCACGGCCGCAGCCACGACCTGATCCTGATGGACATGCAGATGCCCGAGATGGACGGCCTGGAGGCGACGCGCCTGATCCGCGCGCTGCCCGGATGCGCCACCGTGCCGATCCTGGCCATGACCGCCAACGCCTTCGGCGACGACCGGGCCGCCTGCCTGGCCGCCGGCATGAACGACCACATCGCCAAGCCGGTCGATCCCGCGCACCTCTACGCGGTGCTGCTGCGCTGGCTGTCCGGCGCGGCGGGCGGCCCGCCACAGGCTGTCGCACCAGGCGTCGCAGCCGCTGCTGCACCTGCTGTTGCACCGACCGCGACGCAGCCCGCCGCGGTCGAGCCGCCGCGCCACGCCGCCGTCGATGTCGACGATCTCGACGATCTCGACGGCCTGCCTCGCATCCCCGGCCTCGATGCACGGCAGGCGATGAACTACGTGCAGGGCCGCGTCGAGGTCTACCGGCGCGTGCTGCGGCAGTTCGCCTACCACTACGGCGACGACTGGACCGAGCTGGCGCAGCAGCTGGTGCACGGCGACTTCAAGGCGCTCGGCCGCACCGCCCACGCGCTCAAGAGCGCGGCCGAGTCGATCGGGGCCGGCCGTCTGGCGCAGCTGGCCGAGGCGCTCGAAGCCGCGGTGGCGTCGAACGCGTCCGCCGATGCCCTGGCCGTCGCCGCCGAGGCGATGCACGAGGAGCTGGCCTTCCTGGTGGCCGGCATCCGCACCAGCACGCTGGGCGACGAGACGCTGCCCGCGCCGCTGGCCGGCACGGCGATGTCGAGCCGCGATCTCGACCGCCTCGAAGCCCTGCTCGCCGCCGGCGACTACGAGGCGGTGGCGCTGTTCCGCGAGCTGCGCCTGCCGATGCGCCAGCAGTTCAGCACCCCGCTGGGCGACGTCGAATCGAGCCTGCGCATCTTCGACTTCGACGCCGCGCTGGCGGCGCTGCGGGCAGTGCGCGCGGCCGGCCGGATCTGAGCGGCGCGCCGTACGTCGAAGGTCTGGATCGTTGCAGCGTGTGAAGAAGTTAGCAGGATGGGCTCCGTCCGGCTTCGATTCGTCGGCTTCGTCCACGGGCCGCCTATTCTGTCCGGATGCCGATCCCGACGTATGACCGTTTCATCGAGCCACTGCTGCGCTTTCTGGCTCTCAACCCGGACGGGATATCCGCCCGCGAAGCGCACGACTACGCGGCAAGTGCCTTGGGACTCAGCGACGAGGACCGCTTGCAGCGCCTGCCCAGCGGGCTCCAACCCATCTACAAGAACCGTGCGGGCTGGGCGCACGACCGCCTCAAGCGCGCCGGCCTTTCCAGCAGCCCTCGGCGCGGCTTCTGGCAGCTCACTCCCGCCGGCACGGTGTTCGTGAACACGCATCCCGCGCCGTTCGATAGCGCCTTGGTCGAGCGCCTCGCGACAGACTTCATGGGCGTACGGTTGCGAGCGGTCGATGGCCGAACAACGAATGTGCCCAGCGGTGATGCGCCGGCATCAGGTACGTCGATTGCGGCCCTGGCGAGTCCGGATGACCGTCTGGGTCAGGCGCTCGATGAAATGCGCCAGGCCGCTGCCCGTGATTTGCTCGAACTTCTGAGCAAGGTTTCGCCAGCGTACTTCGAGACCATCGTGCTCGACCTGTTGCATCGGCTGGGCTACGGCGCCAGCAGGGCCGACCTGCAGCGTGTCGGCGGCAGTGGCGATGGCGGCATCGACGGCGTGATTGCGCTCGATCGGCTCGGTCTCGAAAAGGTGTACGTTCAGGCCAAGCGCTGGCAGAACAACGTCGGCCGGCCGGAATTGCAGGCCTTCTATGGCGCCTTGGCGGGGCAGAAGGCGAAGAAGGGTGTGTTCATCACCACGTCGGCGTACACGGTCCAGGCACTTGACTTTGCGCGGTCGGTGGAGGGCATGGTGCTGATCGATGGCGAGCGCCTCGCCGATCTGATGATCGACTGCGAATTGGGCGTTACTTCCCGGACTTTCAAAGTGCCCAAGATCGACAGCGACTACTTTGACGAAGAGGATGGTTGACCGACCCGTCGGTGGGTGGGCTCAATCAATTCGAGAACCAGGGAGAACGAGATGAAACACGCTGCAGATGCGGTGCCTGATCCACTGACGCGCCCGCGCCGCCGGGTGCGTGTTGTCCTGGCGATGTCCTTGGCCGGCATCGGCATTGGCGCCAACGCGGCGACCGTCTACCTCTGCAAGGCCTACAGCGGCGGCACGTTCTGGTCCAACACGGTCTGCAGCCAGCAGAAGGCGCTGATCGATCGCATGGTGACTGTGCCCGATGGCATGCCGTGGGAGCAGCAGGTGCAACTGGCCGAGCAGTCTCGCGCCGAGGCCGCGCGGCTCACGGCGCCACCTGCGGCGACGATCACGACCACCGAGCGCCATTTCTACAACGGCGTCGAGGGCAAGGCGGGTGAGTGCAAATCGCTGGATGCATCGATTCGCCAGTACGAAGCGATGGCGCGTCAGCCTCAGCCGGGGCAGATGCAGGACTGGATTGCCGCCCGCAAGCGCGAGGCGCGCGATCGGCAGTTCAAGCTGCGTTGCTGACCGCCCCGGCATGACGTTGGCGCATCACGCCAGCGCGCGCCCGATCAGGATCCGCTGCACGTCGCTGGTGCCCTCGTAGATCTGGCACACCCGCACATCGCGGTAGATGCGCTCGACCGGGAAGTCGCTGACGTAGCCGTAGCCGCCGAAGGTCTGGATCGCCGCCGAGCAGACCTTCTCGGCCATCTCGCTGGCGAACAGCTTGGCCATCGCGGCCTCTTTCAGGCAGGGCAGACCGGCGTCCTTGAGTGACGCGGCGTGCCAGATCAGCTGCCGCGCGGCTTCGATCTGCATCGCCATGTCGGCCAGCCGGAACTGCACCGCCTGGTGGTTGAAGATGGCGGTGCCGAAGGCGATCCGATCCTTGCTGTACGCCAGCGCCGCCTCGAAGGCTGCACGCGCCATGCCGACGCTCTGGCTGGCGATGCCGATGCGCCCGCCCTCCAGGCCCGACAGCGCGATCTTCAGGCCCTGGCCTTCTTCGCCCAGCCGGTAGCTGGCGGGGATGCGACACTGGTCGAAGTTGATCTGCGCCGTGTCGCTGCTGTGCTGGCCCATCTTGTCCTCGAGCCGCGCCACGGTGTAGCCGGGCGTCGAGGTGGGCACGAGGAAGGCGCTGATGCCACGCTTGCCGGCGGCCTTGTCGGTCACGGCCATCACGATCGCGACGTCGCCGTGCTGGCCGCTGGTGATGAACTGCTTGACGCCGTCGAGCACGTAGTGATCGCCATCGCGCACGGCGGTGGTCTTGAGCCCGCCGGCCTCGGAGCCGACGTGTGGCTCGGTCAGGCAGAAGGCGCCGAGCATCTCGCCGCGCGCCAGCGGCTTCAGGAACTGCTGCTTCTGCGCCTCGTTCGCGAACGCCATCAGGATCGAGCAGACCGGGCAGTTGTTGACGCTGACCACGGTGGAGGTGCCGCCGTCGCCCGCGCCGATTTCTTCCAGGATGATGGCCAGCGCCAGGTAGTCGAGCCCGGCGCCGTCGTACTCGGCGGGCACGGCCACGCCGTAGCAGCCGAGCGCGGCCAGGCCCTTGAGTTGCTCGGCGGGGAAGTGGTGCTCCTTGTCCCAGCGTGCAGCGTGCGGGGCGATCTGGTCCTGCACGTAGGCGCGCACGGCGTCCTGCACGGCGCGGTGGTCTTCGCTCAAGAGCATGGGGGTGTCTCCGTCAGTGGGTCGGGTCAGGCTTCGGCCAGCGCCAGCCGCAGCGCCAGGGCGATGAACAGCAGCGCCGACAGGCCGTGCAGCGCGCGCTGCACCTTCGCGCTCGGCTGCCAGCTCCGCAGCGGCGCCACCAGCATCACCAGGGCGGCCAGGAACAGCGCGCTCTGCAGCACGAACCAGGCGCCGAGCACCAGGAAAGCGGTCGTCTTGTCCGGCGCATCGACCGCGATGAACTGCGGCAGCAAGGCGAGGAAGAAGATCGCCACCTTGGGGTTGGTGACGTTGGTCAGCAAGCCCTGCGAGAAGAACACGCTGGCACCGATCGGTGCGCCGACCGCGGCCTGGGCCGACGCGCCGCCGGCGGTGCTGTGCGACAGGCCGGCGGTGTCCGCGTTGTCCGGCAGCGTCGCCTCGCCCGTGGCCGCCGCTGGTGCCGTGCGCAAGGCGTTGCGCAGCATGCCGAAGGCCAGCCACGCCAGGTACATGGCGCCGAGCAGCTTGAGGGCGTCGAAGGCGTCGGCCGAAGTGGCCATCAGCGCGGCCAGCCCGAAGGCCGCGCCGACGGCGTGGATCACGCAGCCCGCGCTGATGCCCGCGGCTGCGGCCAGGCCGCCACGCACGCCGTGCTGCAGCGTGCGGGTGAGGGTGAAGATCAGGTCTACCCCCGGCGTGGCGTTGAGCACCAGCACGGTGAGGGTGAAGAGGGCGAGGTCTTGCAGTCCGAGGTTCATCAGGAGGTTCAATTCAAGACAGTTCAAAGCATTTCGATCGCAAGCGCGGTGGCTTCACCACCGCCGATGCACAGGCTGGCCATGCCGCGCTTCAAGCCGCGCTGGCGCAGCGCGCCGAGCAGGGTGACGACGATGCGCGCGCCCGAGGCGCCGATCGGGTGGCCGAGCGCGCAGGCGCCGCCGTGCACGTTGACGATCTCGTGCGGCAGCTTGAAATCGGCCATCGCCGCCATCGTCACTGCGGCGAAGGCTTCGTTGACTTCCCACAGGTCGACGTCGCTCGCCTGCCAGCCGGCCTTGGCGAGCGCCTTGTTGATCGCGCCGGCGGGCGCGGTGGCGAACCACGCGGGTTCCTGCGCGTGCACCGAGTGGCTCACGATGCGAGCCAGTGGCGTCACGCCGTATGCGTGCGCGGTCGACTCGCGCATCAGCACCAGCGCGGCGGCGCCGTCGCTGATGCTGCTGGCGTTGGCGGCGGTGATGGTGCCGTCCTTCTTGAACGCGGGCTTGAGGCCGGCGATCTTGTCGAGCTTGGCCTTGAAGGGCTGCTCGTCGTACTTGATGACGGTATCGCCGCCGCGGCCCTTGAGCGTGACGGGCGCGATCTCCCAGTCGAAGGCGCCGCTTTCGTTGGCGGCCTTGGCGCGACGGGTCGATTCGATCGCGTAGGCGTCCTGCGCCTCGCGGGTGAAGCCGTATTTCTCGACGCACGATTCGGCGAACACGCCCATCGCCTTGCCGCGCTCGTAGGCGTCTTCCAGGCCGTCCATCGCCATGTGGTCGAACAGCTGCGCGGCGCCGTACTTGACGCCCTTGCGCGCGAACATCAGGTGCGGCGCGTTGGTCATGCTCTCCATGCCGCCGGCGACGATCACGTCGGCGCTGCGGGCGACGAGCATGTCGTGGCCGAACATCATCGCGCGCATGCCCGAGCCGCACATCTTGCTGAGCGTCACCGCGCCGGCGCTTTGCGGCAGGCCGGCGGCGAGCGTGGCCTGGCGGGCCGGCGCCTGGCCCTGGCCGGCCATCAGGCAGTTGCCCATCAGCACCTCGTTGACGAGTTCGGCCGCCATGCCGGCGCGTTGCACGGCGGCGGCGATGGCCACGCCGCCGAGCTCCCAGGCGGCGAGCGAGGCGAAATCGCCCAGCAGGCCGCCGATGGGCGTGCGGGCGGCGGAGGCGATGACGATGGGGTTGGTGGTGTGCGGCATGGCGGGCTCCGGTGGCAGATTCAGTCGGCGTCGATGTCCAGCGGGGCGAGCGTGCGCACACGCGCCTGCTCGCCGCCCTGGCGCTGGTGGATGAAGCGCTTGTGCGGTTCGTAGGGAAACACGTCGTGCACGTGGCCGGCGCGGATGCGGTCCTTGTGGCCCTGCCAGAAGGCGGCGTCGAGCAGGTCGGCGTGGTGCTGCATGAACACGCGGCGCACCGCCGGATTGCCGAGCAGGAAGGGGCCGAAGGTCTCGGGGAAGACGTCTTTCGGGCCGACGCTGTACCAGACCTCGCCGGACATCTCTTCTTCTTCGGTGCGCGGCTCGGGCACGCGGCGGAAGTTGCAGTCGGTCAGGTACTCGATCTCGTCGTAGTCGTAGAACACCACCTTGCCGTGGCGGGTGAGGCCGAAGTTCTTCCACAGCATGTCGCCGGGGAAGATGTTGGCCGCCACCAGGTCCTTGATGGCGTTGCCGTATTCGATCACCGCATGTTCGAGCTGTGCCGCGTCGGCCTCCTGCAGGTAGATGTTGAGCGGGATCATGCGGCGCTCGATGTAGAGGTGGCGGATCACCAGCGTGTCGCCGTCGTCCTCGATCAGGCTCGGACAGAAGTGCCGCAGCTCGGCGATCAGCTCGTCGTCGAAACGCCCGCGGGGGAAGGCCACGTTGCTGTACTCGAGCGTGTCGGCCATGCGGCCGACGCGGTCGTGGGTCTTCACCAGCAGGTACTTGCGCTGGATGAGTTCGCGGCTGGTGTCCTTCTGCAGCGGGTAGAAATCCTTGATGACCTTGAAGACGAACGGGAAGCTCGGCAGGTCGAACACCAGCATCACCATGCCCTTGATGCCGGGCGCGATGCGCAAGCGGTCGCTGCTGTGGCGCAGGTGGTAGAGGAACTCGCGGTAGAACGCGTTCTTGCCCTGCTTCTGCAGGCCGATGGCGCTGTAGAGCTCCCAGCGCGGCTTGTGCGGCATCATCGATCGCAGGAACTGCACGCAGGCGCTCGGCACCGCCATGTCGACCATGAAATAGGCACGCGCGAAGCTGAACAGGATCAGCAGTTCGTCCTCGCCGAACAGCGCGGTGTCGATCACCAGCCGGCCATCGTCGCCATGAAGGATCGGCAACGCGAACGGCGTCTCCCGAAAGCCGTTGACGATCTTGCCGACCAGGTACGCGCCCTTGTTGCGATAGAACAGCGACGACAGCACCTGGATCTGGAAGTTGGCGCGCAGCCGGGTGGCCTCGCGGTTTTGCCGGCGCAGCTCGGCCAGCACCTGGGCGATGTCGCGATCCAGGTCCTCGAACTCGCGCTGCAGCGCGAAGTGCTCGACCACCTCGCGCAGGGTCTGGCGCAGGTTCTCGCGCGTGGGGTAGTAGGCGCGGTAGGTCGGCGTGGCGGCGGGCTCGTCGTTCTCGATGTATTCGGTGCTGACGGCCGGGCGCACGAAGATGAAATCGTTGTGGAAGTAGCTGTGGTGCAGGATCTTGGTCGTGACCGAATTGAAGAAGGTCTCGGCCAGCTCGGGCTGATGGTGGTTGGTCAGCAGCCCGATGAAATGCAGCTTGACCTGCTGCCAGGTGTCCATGCCGAGCGTGGCGGCGCCGAACTCGGTCTGCAGGCGTTCGGCGGCTTCTTCGACCCGCTTGTCGTAGAACTCGATGCGCTCGCGCTGGGCGCGCTGCTGGCCGTGCCAGTCGGCCTGCTCGAAGCGGCTCTTGGCCAGCGCACTGGTTTCGCGGAACAGCCGGTAGTGGCGGTTGAAGCCTTCGATCAGCGCATTGGCAATCCCGAAGGCCCGCGTGTCGGTGAGCTGGCGCGGGAACATCGCCGTCGGTCAGGCCGCCACGTAGCGCGCGCGGATGCCGGCCAGCGCGCGCTGGTAGGCGGCGGGCACGTCGGCCGGGGTGCGGGCGGTGATGTTGAGGTCTTCCAGCAGGCCGTTGTGCAGGCCGTAGACCCAGCCGTGCACGACCACGTCCTGGCCGCGGCTCCAGGCGTCCTGCACGACGGTGGTGTCGCAGACGTTGTGCGCCTGCTCCAGCACGTTGAGCTCGACCAGTGCGTCGATGCGGCGCTCCGGCGGCACTTCTTCAAGCAGCGCGGCGTGCAGGTTGCGCACGTCCTTGACGTGGCGGATCCAGTTGTCGACCAGGCCCAGCCGCAGGTCCTGCAGCGCCGCGCGCACGCCGCCGCAGTTGGAATGGCCGACCACGATGATGTGCTGCACCTTCAGCCCGTCGACCGCGAACTGGATCACCGACAGCGCGTTCAGGTCCGAGTGCGCCACCACGTTGGCGACGTTGCGGTGCACGAACAGCTCGCCGGGCAGCAGCCCGACCAGCTCGTTGGCCGGCACGCGGCTGTCGGCACAGCCGATCCAGAGGTATTGCGGGGTCTGCTGCACGAGCAGGCGCGAGAAGAAACCGGGCTCGTTCTGCTCGACGTCGGCAGCCCAGTCGCGGTTCTTCTGAAAGAGTTCTTGCAGTTCGGTGCTCATGCCGATGATTGTTGCGCACGCGGGGCGGTTGGCGACTGACAGCCGGGTCGACAACAGTGCCGCGCTGATGCGACCCCGCCACGCCGCCGGCGTGCTCAGCCGCGCACGTCGGCGCGGCCGGTGATGGTCATCATCGTGGCGCTCATGGTCGCCACGAGTTGTTCCTCGCCGGGCTTGCCCGGATGCGGCTGCACGGCCCGCCCCTCGACCACGCTGATCGTGCGGCCGGCCTTGACCACGTGGCCCGTCATGCGCAGCACCGGCCCGCGCGCGGGGGCCAGCATGTTGACCTTGAACTCGATCGACAGCACGCCGGCGTCGGCCGGCATCAGGCTCGATGCGGCATAACCGCAGGCCGAATCGAGCGCGGTCGTGACGATGCCGGCGTGCACGAAGCCGTGCTGCTGCGTCACTGTCGGCCCGTGCGGCAGATCGATCACCACCTCGCCCGGCGCCACCGAGATCAGCTCGGCGCCGATCAGCTGCATCGCGGCCTGGCGGGCGAAGGATTCGCGCACCCGTTGCGCGTAATCGGGATCGGCGGGCGTGTGGGTCGACATGGCGTGGATCTGATTGACGTTTACGTTAACGTCAATCGTAGCGCAGTGATCGAGCCGGCGAGGGCAGGGCTTGCCCGCATCGGCCGCTGTGCGGGCCGCCGGGATTCAGTCGGTGTCGGCGTCCGGCTCGGGGGCGCAGCCGGCCAGCGTGCGCAGGCAGCGTTCCTCGTGCTGGGCGATCTCGGCCAGCGTCACCTGCAGGTCTTCGAGCTGCTGCTGCATCTGCTGGCGGTGCTGGCGCAGCACGACCAGGAAGGCCTCGAGCTGCTGTTTCGTGTCGTCGGGCGACTCGTACATGTCGACCAGCTGCTTGATCTCCTGCAGGCTCAGGCCGAGCCGCTTGCCGCGCAGCGTCAGCTTGATGCGGGTGCGATCGCGCTGCGTGTAGACGCGGTTGCGGCCGTCGCGTGCGGGGGTGAGCAGGCCGACGTCTTCATAGAAGCGGATCGCGCGCGGCGTGAGGTCGAACTCGGCGGCCAGTTCGGTGATCGTGAAGAGGCGGGCTTCGCGGGCAGCGGCGGCCTCGGGCGCGGTCTGGGGCGCAGTCTGGGACATGGCGAGGGCTTCCGGTCGATCGACTTCGGCTTGGGAGGCGGCTGGTTAAACTGCCGTTGACGTAAACGTAAGTCTAACCACCACCATGGCCAACCTGCTCGAACACCAACTGGTTTATCCGCTCGCCGATCAGCTGCCCGAACCCGGCCGCACGCTCGAGGTGGCGCCCGGCGTGCGCTGGGTGCGGATGGGGCTGCCGTTTGCGCTCGACCACATCAACCTCTGGCTGCTGCGTGACCGCATCGACGGCCGCGAGGGCTGGACCGTGGTCGACTGCGGCATCACCAACGACGCCACCCGCGACGCCTGGGAGCAGGTCTTCGCCGACGAACTCGGCGGCCTGCCGGTGCTGCGGGTGATCGTCACGCACATGCATCCCGACCACATCGGGCTGTCGAACTGGCTGTGCGAGCGCTGGACGACACCCGAGCATGAATGCCGCCTCTGGATCAGCGCCACCGACTGGAACGCCGCGCGCATCGCCAGCACCCGCACCACCGGCTTCGGCGGCGAGGCGGCGGCGGCGTTTTTTGCCAGCCACGGCCTGGTCGATCCCGAGGCCCAGGCCAAGGTGCGCGCGCGTGGCAACTACTACGGCAGCATGGTGCCGGCGGTGCCGCAGCAGTTCCGCCGCCTGCTCGACGGCATGAAGCTGCAGACGGTGGACGAGGGGGGTGCTGTCCACGACTGGTTCTGCCACGCCGGCTACGGCCACGCGCCCGAGCACATCAGCCTGCATGCGCCGTCGCTGGGCGTGCTGATCTCGGGCGACATGGTGCTGCCGCGCATCTCCACCAACATCAGCGTGATCGACATCGAGCCCGAGGCCGACCCGCTGCCGCTCTACCTGGCCTCGCTCGACCGCATGCGCGCGCTGCCGGCACACACGCTGGTGCTGCCGTCGCACGGCAAGCCGTTCCGCGGCCTGCACGAGCGCGTCGCGCAATTGCACGCGCACCACGACGAACGTCTGGCCGAGGTGATGGCCGCCTGCGTGGCGCGGCCGTCGAGCGCGGCCGACATCCTGCCGGTGATGTTCAAGCGCCCGCTCGACCTGCACCAGATGACCTTCGCGATGGGCGAGGCGGTGGCGCACCTGCATGCGCTGTGGCTGGCCGGGCGGCTCGGACGCAGCCGCGGTGCCGACGGCGTGTGGCGCTTCGCGCCGGCCGCCTGATCAGAGCGGATCGATGCGCGCCACCAACTCGCGCGCGAACTCGACAAACGCGATCGCGCCCTTCGAGCTGGGGTCGAACACCACGCCGGGCAGGCCGTAGCTCGGCGCCTCGGCGAGCCGCACGTTGCGCGGGATCGCGCTGTTGAACACCTTGTCGCCGAAGTGCGACTTGAGCTGCTCGCTGACCTGCTGCTGCAGCGTGATGCGCGGGTCGAACATCACCCGCAGCAGGCCGATCAGCTGCAGGTCGCGATTGAGGTTGGCGTGCACCTGCTTGACGGTGTTGACCAGGTCCGACAACCCTTCGAGCGCGAAGTACTCGCACTGCATCGGCACGATCACGCCGTTGGCGCAGTTCAGGCCGTTGAGCGTGAGCAGGCTCAGCGACGGCGGGCAGTCGATCAGGATGAAGTCGTGGTCGCCGGCCACCTCGGCCAGCGCGTGCTTGAGACGGCGGTCGCGGTGCTCCATCGTCACCAGTTCGATCTCGGCGCCGGCCAGTTCGCGGTTGGCGCCCAGCACGTCGTAGCCGACCTTCTCGCTGGTCTGGCGGGCCTCGCGCACCGTGCTGTTGCCGAGCAGCACGTCATAAACCGACAGCTTGAGCGCACGTTTGTCGACGCCCGAGCCCATCGTGGCGTTGCCTTGCGGGTCGAGGTCGACCACCAGCACACGCTGGCCGATGGCGGCCAGGCCGGCGGCCAGGTTGACGGTGGTGGTCGTCTTGCCGACGCCACCTTTCTGGTTGGCGATGCAGAAGATACGGGCCATGGATGCGCGCGCAGCGGGTGAGCCGGCGGGTAGAGGAGGGTGGGAAGGCAGCGACAGGTCGGGGATGGGTTCGGGCATCGGGTCCGGCATGGGTTTCATCAGCGCACCATGCGCAGGCCGAAGCCGATCAGGCACAGCCCGGCGGCGCGTTGCAGCGCCAGCCCGAGGCGCCGATGGGCGCGCACGCGGCTGGCGATGCGCTCGGCAAAGGCGCACAGCGTCAGGCACCAGACGGCGGTGATCAGCGCGATCGTGATCGCCATCGCGGCGAACGTCGGCAGGCCGCGGTGCGTGGCCGGGTCGATGAACAGCGGGAAGAACGCCATGTAGAAGATGATCGCCTTCGGATTGAGCAGCGTGATCAGCAGCGCCTGGCGGGCGAAGTGGCTGGGCGTGATGCGCACCGGGCTGGCGTCCTCACCCGGGCGCGCCAGCAGCAGCTTGAAGCCGATCCACGCCAGGTAGGCGGCGCCGGCCCAGCGCACCAGATCGAACAGCCACGGCGTGGCCGCCATCAGCGCCGCGACACCGGCCACGGCCAGCCACAGCAGGATCTGGTCGCCGACGATCAGCCCGGCGGTGGCGGCCGCGCCGCCGCGAAAGCCACCCTGGCCGGTGGCGCCCAGCAGCGCAAAGGTGCCAGGCCCGGGCAGGGCGAGGAAGACGACGATGGCGGCGCAGAAGGCGCCGAAGTCTGCGATGCCAAACACGGTGAGGCTCCTGGATGTTCGGTGCGGATTGCTCGTCCGAAAACGGTCGGGTCAGCGTTCAAGCGTAACCGAGGCCACCCGCCCGCCCTGTGGCAAGCGAGCGAAATGTCAGCTTGAAGCGACGCTGCGCGGACGCATCCAGACCAGCCGGCGCTCGGCGTCGAGGCCGGGCACGCTCAACTGTTCCACGTGAAACACGTTGATGTCTGCGTCCAGCGCGTCGATCTCGGCCTGCGGATGCTGACCCTTCATTGCCATCCAGCAGCCGCCCGGCGCAAGCAGCGGCCGGGTCAGCTTGACCAGATCGGCCAGTGACGCGAAGGCACGCGCGGTGATCACGCTGTACGGCCCGTCGGTCAGCTGCTCGACGCGGGCATGGCGCGCCACCAGCTGCGGCAGCCGCAGCTCGGCGGTGACCTGGCGGATGAACGTGGCCTTCTTGGCGACGGTGTCGACGCAGGTGATCTGGCAATCGGGCCGCAGCACCGCGATCACCACGCCCGGCAAGCCGCCACCGCTGCCGACGTCGAGCAGCCGCAGCGGCGCGCTGCCAGCGACCCGGTTCAGCGGCGCGATGACGGCCAAGCTGTCGAGCAGGTGCTGCACCAGCATCTGCTTGGGGTCGCGGATGGCGGTCAGGTTGTAGACCTGGTTCCAGCGCTGCAGCAGGCCGAGGTAGGCGAGCAGGGCGTCGGCCTGCGTGTCGCTGAGCGGGCAGCCGAGCGCTTGCGCGCCGGCCAGCAGGGTGTCGCGGTCAGGCTGCATCGGTGGCGGCGTGTGCTGGGTTGTCGTTGATGTCGGTGTTGACGGCGTCTGCGCTGATCGGGCCGGCGGCGACCTTGTCGTTGCCAGTGAATCCCTTGAAGCGCCCGCGCTTCAGGTGGATCAGCAGCAGCGACAGCGCGGCCGGCGTCACGCCCGAGATGCGCGAGGCCTGGCCCAGCGTTTCGGGCCGGTGCTTCGTCAGCTTCTGGCGCACCTCGAAGGAGAGGGCGGTGACCTGGGCGTAATCGAGTTCGTCAGGCAGGCGCAGGTGCTCGTAGTGGGCGGCGCGCTGCACGTCCTCGTTCTGCTTGTCGATGTAGCCGGCGTACTTGATGGCGATCTCGAGCTGCTCGATCACCGCGGCGGCAAGGTCGGCACCGAGCTGCGAATTCAACGTTTCACGTGAAACGTAGTTGCCCGGCCGGGCGATGGTGAGCGCCTCGGCGACGGTGTCGTAGCTGATGCCGGGGCGGCGCATCAGGTCGGCCAGGTTGTATTCGTGCTCCAGCGCCTTGCCGAATAGCCGCTCGGAGTCGGCGGCGGGCAGGATCGCGGGGTGCACCCAGGTGCTCTTGAGTCGTTCGGTTTCACGTGAAACAGCATCGCGCTTGCGGTTGAACGCATCCCAGCGGACGTCGTCGACCAACCCGACCGAGCGGCCGATCTCGGTCAGGCGCATGTCGGCGTTGTCCTCGCGCAGCTGCAGGCGGAACTCGGCCCGGCTGGTGAACATGCGGTACGGCTCGGTCACGCCCTTGGTGATGAGGTCGTCGACCAGCACGCCCAGATAAGCCTGGTCGCGGCCGAAGCTCAACGGTGGATTGCCCTGCGCCTGCAGCGCGGCATTGGCGCCGGCGTACAGGCCTTGCGCCGCAGCTTCTTCGTAGCCGGTGGTGCCGTTGATCTGGCCGGCAAAAAACAGCCCGCCGATCGCCTTCGACTCGAAGCTCGTCTTCAGCTCGCGCGGGTCGAAGTAGTCGTATTCGATCGCGTAGCCGGGCCGCAGGATGTAGGCGTTCTCCATGCCGAGCATCGTGCGCACGGCGGCGAGCTGGATGTCGAAGGGCAGCGAGGTCGAGATGCCGTTCGGGTAGTACTCGTTGGTCGTCAGGCCCTCGGGCTCCAGGAAGATCTGGTGCGAGTTCTTGTCGGCGAAGCGGTTGATCTTGTCCTCGATGCTCGGGCAGTAGCGCGGGCCCACGCCCTCGATCACGCCGGTGAACATGGGGCTGCGGTCGAAGCCGGTGCGCAGGATGTCGTGCGTGCGCTGGTTGGTGTTGGTGATCCAGCACGGCATCTGGCGCGGGTGCTGTGCTGCCGAACCGAGGAAGCTGAACACCGGCATCGGCGAGCTGGCGGGTGTGCCGTCGGCTGCTGCCACGCCGTCGCCGGGTTGTTCGATCAGCTTGGAGAAGTCGATCGAGCGGCCGTCGATGCGCGGCGGTGTGCCGGTCTTGAGCCGGCCTTGCGGCAGCTTCAGCTCCTTCAGCCGCGCCGACAGGCTCACGGCCGGCGGGTCACCGGCGCGGCCTGCGGGGTAGTTGTTCAGGCCGACGTGGATCTTGCCGTCGAGAAAGGTGCCGGCCGTCAGCACGACGGTGCGGGCGCGAAAGCGGATGCCGACCTGCGTGACCGCGCCGACGACACGATCACCCTCGACCATCAGGTCGTCGACCGCCTGCTGGAACAGCCACAAGTGCGGCTGGTTCTCCAGCCGCTGCCGGATCGCGGCCTTGTAGAGGATGCGGTCGGCCTGCGCGCGGGTGGCGCGCACGGCCGGGCCCTTGCTCGAATTGAGGATGCGGAACTGGATGCCCGACTCGTCGGTGGCCGCGGCCATCGCGCCGCCGAGCGCGTCGACCTCCTTCACGAGGTGGCCCTTGCCGATGCCGCCGATCGACGGGTTGCAGCTCATCTGGCCGAGCGTCTCGATGTTGTGCGTCAGCAGCAGCGTGTCGCAGCCCATGCGGGCGGCGGCCAGTGCGGCCTCGGTGCCGGCATGGCCACCGCCGACCACGATCACGTCAAATTCCTGGGGGTAAAGCATCAAGGCACCTGCGACTTGTCAAAGCCCCGGCAGCACGAAACCTGCGCGCGCGGCCGGATGGGGTGCGGCGGCGCTGGCAGGAAGCTGTCTCTGGGGAGCCCGCGATTTTAGGTCGGGGCTGTGGATAAGTCGCTGGCGGGGCCAACTCGATTGCGTGCGATCGGGTGGTCGCTCGCCATTCGCCGCGGCTGTTCCACGTGAAACAGCGACGCTGTTGCCCGCGCCGTGGGGCGGCTCGCCGGGCGTCAGTCCGCGGCGGGTTCCGTCGACTTCAGTTCCTGCAGCGTCAGGTGCAGCCGCAGGTCGAACTCGAACTGGTGATAGTCCGGCTCCATGTGCTGGCACAGCGCGTAGAACGCCTTGTTGTGCTCGCGCTCCTTGATGTGCGCCAGCTCGTGCACGACGATCATCTTCAGGAACTCGGGTGGCGTGTCGCGGAACATCGCCGAGATGCGGATCTCGCGCTTGGCCTTCAACTGCCCGCCCTGCACCCGCGCCACCGTGGTGTGCGTGCCGAGCGCGTTGTGGATGACGTGCAGGCGCGCCGCATAGATCACCTTGGCCAGCGGCGGCGACTGGCGCAGGAACTCGCTCTTGAGCGCCTGCGTGTAGTCGTACAGCGCGGCGTCGGTGCGCACCTGGTGGCGCTGCGGGTAACGCTTGTGCAGGTGCGCGGCCAGCTCGTTGCGGTCGATCAGGCCCTGCACCTGCTGGCGCAGCGCCTCGGGGTAGCCGGCCAGATAAGGCAGGGCGGGGCGGGCCGCCGGGTTCACGCGGCCGGGGGGGTGTCGCTGCCGGCGTCGTCGCCGAGGTCGTCCTCGTCTTCGTCATCGGCCAGCGGACGCCAGTGGCGATACAGCGCCTCGACCGCATCGGGCACCAGGCGGCTCATGCGGTCGCGCTTCATGGTGGTGTCGACCTCCTCGGCGTCGGCGGGCTCCAGGCCGTCACCGCCCA
Source organism: Leptothrix cholodnii SP-6 (assembly GCF_000019785.1). Taxonomy (NCBI): domain Bacteria; kingdom Pseudomonadati; phylum Pseudomonadota; class Betaproteobacteria; order Burkholderiales; family Sphaerotilaceae; genus Leptothrix; species Leptothrix cholodnii. Next base: position 4,703,181 of record NC_010524.1, on the reverse strand, counting down.
GCAGGCTGATCGGGCGCAGCGCCAGTGCCACGTCGGGCTGGTCCCAGTGGTCCTGCCACTGGTCCTGCGTCAGGTCGAGCGCGTGCAGGAAACCGGCGCACCAGGCCTGCGCGTCGACCACCTCGACGTCCTCGATCACGGCCATGTCGAACCAGGGCTCGAAGCGGTCGAAGTCGCCCTGCAGCTGGCGGTCGATGGCGGCGATCTGGCGCAGCACCAGCTGCACGAAACGCTTGGTCTGCTTGCCGCTGGCAAACGGCGCCGGGCTGTCCTCGGCGCCGCCCCAGACGCGCGGGATCCAGGCGTCGGCCGGCGGCAGGGTGGGGCTGACGAGCAGGGCGGTCAGGTAGCCGTCGAGCATCTCGACGTCCATCACGTCGTCGCCCGGCAGCGCGGCGAGCAGCTCGTCGAGCTGGTCGATCTCGGCGTCGGACAAGGGTGCGGTCGCCAGTTGCGGGTTGTATTGCGGGTGCTTCACGGGTCGGTGTCCGGGCGGGTTTCGGGGGTCGGACAGTTTGGCACGGCGGGCCGTCGATCCGGCTGCCTATCATGCGGCGCATGCAATGCCGTCCCCGCTGCGCCGCCTGCTGCATCGCGCCGTCGATCTCGAGTCCCATCCCCGGCATGCCCGACGGCAAGCCCGCGGGCGTGCGCTGCATCCAGCTCGACGAGCAGGATCGCTGCCGCCTCTTCGGCCAGCCAGAGCGCCCGGCGGTGTGCGGCGGCCTGACGCCGAGCGCCGAGATGTGCGGCGACAGCCGCGAGCAGGCGATGCACTGGCTCGGCTGGCTGGAAGAGCGCACCCGGCCTTGATGCCTGCGGCGCCTGCCGCCGCATCGCGCCGGCCATCTGCCCGCTGCCGGTCAGGCCGTAACTCACGCCGAAGGCGGGACCGAGCCGGTGCAGCGCCAGATCGCACAGTTCATCCACAGGCTTGTGCACAACTTGTGCGCGGTGAATGGCGGGGTTGTACCGGCTCATGCCCAGCCCATCCACAGCGTTATCCACAGGCCTCGAGCCGGTGTTCGACCGGGTCTCGAGATTCAATCCCTGGCAGCGCGTCAGCCGGCGACAGCTTCCTAGAATGGCCGGTTCCCCCTCGAAAAACACGCCACCATGCCCGGTCAGAACGCGCCCCCCACCAGCGTCAAGCGCACCGGCCTGATCCGCATCCGCGGCGCGCGCCAGCACAACCTGAAGAACCTCGACCTCGACATCCGCACCGGCGAGCTGACGGTGGTGACGGGCCCCAGCGGCTCGGGCAAGTCGAGCCTGGTGTTCGACACGCTCTACGCCGAGGGCCAGCGGCGCTACGTCGAGACCTTCAGCGCCTACGCCCGCCAGTTCCTGGATCGCATGGACCGCCCGGCGGTCGATTCGGTCGAAGGCGTGCCGCCGGCGATCGCGATCGACCAGACCAATCCGGTGCGCACGTCGCGCTCGACGGTCGGCACGATGACCGAGCTGAACGACCACCTGAAGCTGCTGTTCGCACGCGCCGCGCAGCTGTTCGATCAGGACACGGCGCAGCCGGTGCGCGAGGACGACCCCGACACGATCTGGGCCGACCTGAAGGCGCGCAGCGAGGCGGCGGGTGACCCGCGGCTGGTGATCACCTTCCCGGTCGAGCTGCCGGCCGGCACCACGCCGGCCGAGATCGAGCAGTGGCTCTCGGCCAGCGGTTACACGCGGGTGCACGCCGAACGCGAGGTCGCCACGCCGACCGGCCCGCGCAAGGTGCTCGACGTGGTGGCCGATCGTTTCCGTTTCAGCGGCGCCGAGAAGATCCGCGTCAACGAGGCGCTGGAAACCGCGCTCAAGCGCGGCGGGCGCTGCAACGTCTACGTGGTGCCGACCGACGGTGGCGACGAGCAGGTCTGGCGCTACAGCCAGGGCCTGCACTGCCCCGAGTCCGACCGCCGCTACAGCCATCCGCAGCCGGCGATGTTCTCGTTCAACTCGGCCTTCGGCGCCTGCGAGACCTGCCGCGGTTTCGGCCGCGTGATCGGCGTCGACTTCGGCCTGGTGATCCCCGACCCGCGCAAGACACTGCGCGGCGGCGCGATCAAGCCTCTCACCACGCCGGCCTGGAAGGAATGCCAGGACGACCTGATCAAGTACGCCGGTGATGCCGGCATCCCGCGCGACAGCGCCTGGGCGCAGTTGAGCGAATCGCAAAAAAGCTGGGTGATCGACGGCTCGCCCAACTGGACTGGCAAGTGGAACCAGCAGTGGTACGGCATCAAGCGCTTCTTCGAGTACCTGGAGAGCAAGGCCTACAAGATGCACATCCGCGTGCTCTTGTCCAAATACCGCAGCTACACGCCGTGTGGCGACTGTGGCGGCGCGCGGCTGAAGACCGAGTCGTTGCTGTGGCGCTTGGGTGAAAAGCAGCAGGCCGACCTCGGTCTGCCACCGGCCAAACGTTTCATGCCGGTGGGCGTGAAGTGGTCGCGCGCGCAGCTCGAAGCCTTGCCGGGACTCAGCCTGCACGACCTGATGCTGCTGCCGATCGACCGCATGCGCGTGTTCTTCGACAAGCTCGACCTGCCGAGCCAGATGCTCGACGACGCGCTGCAACTGCTGCTCGACGAGATCCGCACCCGGCTCAAGTACCTGTGCGACGTCGGCCTGGGTTACCTGTCGCTGGATCGCCAGAGCCGCACGCTGTCGGGCGGCGAGGTGCAGCGCATCAACCTGACGACTGCGCTCGGCACCTCGCTGGTCAACACGCTGTTCGTGCTCGATGAGCCCAGCATCGGCCTGCACCCGCGCGACATGCACCGCATCAACGAGGCCATGCTGCGCCTGCGCGATGCCGGCAACACGCTGGTGGTGGTCGAACACGACCCGGCGGTGATGCTGGCGGCCGACCGCGTGATCGACCTCGGCCCCGGCCCCGGCACGCAGGGCGGGCGCATCGTCTTCGACGGCACGCCCGAAGACCTGAAAGCCGCCGAGACGTTGACCGGCGCCTACCTCGGCGCGCGCCGCAGCATCGGCCTGGGTCTGATGCGGCCGGTGCTCGACAGCACGCCGCGGCTGATCATCGAAGGCGTGCGCGAACACAACCTGAAGAACATCAGCGTCGAGTTCCCGCTGCAGCGGCTGGTCTGCGTCACGGGGGTCAGCGGCTCGGGCAAGTCGACGTTGATGCAGGACGTGCTCTACCCCGCGCTGGCGCGCCACTTCGGCCAGGCGTCCGAGTCACCCGGCGAACACGACCGCCTGCTCGGCGCCGACTGGATCAGCGACGCCGTGTTCGTCGACCAGAGCCCGATCGGCAAGACCGCGCGGTCCAACCCGGCCAGCTATGTCGGCGCCTTCGACACCGTGCGCGACATCTTCGCCGCACTGCCGGCGGCGCAGCAGCGCAACTACACCGCCGGCATGTTCAGCTTCAACGCCGGCGACGGCCGCTGCCCGACCTGCGGCGGCTCGGGCTTCGAACACGTCGAGATGCAGTTCCTGTCCGACGTCTACCTGCGCTGCCCGGATTGCGACGGCACGCGTTACCGGCCCGAACTGCGCGAGGTCAAGGTCGAGCGGCTCGGCAAGTCGCTCAGCATTTCCGACGTGCTCGAACTGACCGTCGCCGACGCGGTGCGCCTGTTCGCCGACGACCGCGAGGTGGTGCGCGCACTGCAGCCGCTGGCGGACGTCGGGCTGGACTACGTGAAACTGGGTCAGCCAGTGCCCACTCTCTCGGGTGGCGAGGCCCAGCGCCTGAAGCTGGCTGGCTTCCTGGCCGAAGCGGCCAAGTCCGGCAGCGCCAGCAAGCAGAAACTGGCGCGCAAGGGCACGCTGTTCCTGTTTGACGAGCCGACCACCGGCCTGCATTTCGACGACATCGCCAAGCTGATGCGGGCCTTCCGCAAGCTGCTCGAAGCGGGGCACAGCCTGCTGGTGATCGAGCACAACCTCGACGTGGTGCGCGCGTCCGACTGGATCGTCGACCTCGGCCCCGAAGGTGGCGAAGCCGGCGGCGAGCTGGTCGCCGAAGGCACACCCGCCGACCTGCGCGCGCACCCGACCAGCCACACCGGCCAGTCCCTGCGCGAGTATGACTTGAGCCTGGGCACCGGCGGCATCGCGGTCGAGGAGGGCCGGCCGCTGCAATGGGTGGTGAAGGCGCGACGCGACGAGGCCAAGCGCGCAGTTGGCAACATCGCCGACGAGATGATCCAGATCGTCAACGCCCGCGAGCACAACCTCAAGGGCCTGAGCGTCAACATCCCGCGTGGCAAGTTCAGCGTCGTCACCGGCGTCAGCGGTTCGGGCAAGAGCACGCTGGCCTTCGACATCCTGTTCAACGAAGGCCAGCGGCGTTACCTCGAATCGCTCAACGCCTACGCGCGCAGCATCGTGCAGCCGGCCGGGCGGCCGGAGGTCGATGCGGTCTACGGCATCCCGCCGACGGTGGCGATCGAGCAGCGCCTGAGCCGTGGCGGGCGCAAGAGCACGGTGGCGACGACCACCGAGGTGTGGCATTTCCTGCGGCTGCTCTACGTCAAGCTGGGCACCTTGTACTGTCCGAAGTGCAGCGATTTCCACGCCCCGCACGGCGATGTCGCGCCCGGCCAGGACCCGGACGGCTGGGTGGCGGTGCGCCCGCAGACGCCCGAACAGATCGCCGCGCAGATGCTGCGTGCGCCGGAGGCCGGCGGCTACCGCGGCCAGCACATCGGCCTGCTCGCGCCGCTGGTGGTGAACCGCAAGGGCGTCTACACCGACCTCGCCAAGTGGGCCAAGGGCAAGGGTTACACCCACCTGCGGGTCGATGGCGAGTTCCTGCCGACCGACAAGTGGCCCAAGATCGACCGCTACAAGGAGCACACCATCGAGCTGCCGGTGGCCGACCTGATCGTCGAGGTCGACAACGAGCCGCTGCTCAAGGCCAAGCTGGCCGAGGCGCTCGAACACGGCAAGGGCGTGCTGCACCTGCTCACTCCCTTGAAGGGACTCAAGACCGCGATGGCGGCGGGCGAGAGCGGGCGCATCGGCCGCACCCAGGTGTTCTCGATCAAGCGCGCCTGCCCGCAATGCGGCACGAGCTACCCCGAGCTGGACCCGCGCATGTTCAGCTACAACAGCAAACACGGCTGGTGCGTGGACTGCGTCGGCACCGGGCTGACCCTGACCCGCGAGCAGCGCAAGGCGCTCGACGACACCCAGCAGGACGACGACAACAAGGGCCGCGAGAAGACCTTCGCCGAGCCCGAGGTCGAGGACCTGGTCGACGCGCCGTGCGGCACCTGCCACGGCGCGCGGCTCAACCCGGTGTCGCAGGCGGTGCGCTTTCGCGGCGAGTCGATCGCGGCGCTGGCGGCGCTGTCGGTCAACGACGCGGCGCGCTGGGTCGCCAGGCAGAAACTCGATGGCCGCGAAGGCGCGATCGCGCGCGACGTGGTCAGCGAGATCAGGAGCCGGCTGAGCTTTCTCGACGAAGTCGGCCTCGGCTACCTGACGCTCGATCGCGCCGCGCCGACGCTGAGCGGCGGCGAGGCCCAGCGCATCCGCCTGGCCGCGCAGCTCGGCAGCAATCTGCAGGGCGTCTGCTACGTGCTCGACGAGCCGACCATCGGCCTGCACCCGCGCGACAACCAGGTGCTGCTCAACGCGCTGCACAAGCTCGGCGCCAGCGGCAACACGCTGGTGGTGGTGGAGCACGACGAGGACACCATCCGACGCGCCGACCACATCATCGACATCGGCCCCGGTGCGGGCCGGCGTGGCGGCCGGATCATGGCCGAGGGCACGGCGGCCGAGCTGATGTTGCACCCGGATTCGATCACCGGGCGCTTCCTGAACGCGCCGCTGAAACACCCGCTGAAAGCGCGCCGCCCGGTGGATGCGCAGACGCCCGGGCTGACGCTGCGCGGCGCCAAGCTGCACAACCTGCGCGACGTCGATGTCGAGGTGCCATTGGCGCGGCTGGTGGCGGTCACCGGCGTCTCCGGCTCGGGCAAGAGCACGCTGGCGCGCGACGTGCTGCTGGCCAACGTGCAGGCCATCGTCAACCACAAGCTGGCCGGCAAGAACGCCGGCGCGCGCCCGGCCTGGACCGGCTGCACGGGGCTGGAAGGCTGGAGCAACGTCGACCGCGTGCTCGAGGTCGACCAGACCCCGATCGGCAAGACCCCGCGCAGCTGCCCGGCCACCTACATCGGCTTCTGGGACACCATCCGCAAGCTCTTCACCGAGACGCTCGAGGCCAAGGCGCGCGGCTACGCGGCCGGCCGCTTCAGCTTCAACATCGGCGGCAAGAGCGCGGGCGGCGGCGGGCGCTGCCCCGGCTGCGAAGGCCAGGGCATGCGCACGATCGAGATGGCCTTCCTGCCCGACGTCAAGGTGCCGTGCGACCTCTGCCACGGCGCACGGTTCAACCCCGAGACGCTGGCCGTGACCTGGCGCGGCAAGAGCATCGGCGAGGTGCTGCAGATGGAGGTCGACGAAGCGGTCGACTTCTTTGCCAGCATGCCCAGCATCGCGCACCCGCTGCAGTTGCTGAAGGACGTCGGCCTGGGCTACCTGACACTCGGCCAGCCGTCACCGACGCTCAGCGGCGGCGAGGCCCAGCGCATCAAGCTCGTCACCGAACTGAGCAAGGTGCGCGACGACGTGACGCGGCGCGGCCAGAAGGCGCCGCACACGCTCTATGTGCTCGATGAACCGACGGTCGGCCTGCACATGGCCGACGTCGAGAAGCTGATCAAGGTGCTGCACCGGCTGGTCGACGGCGGGCACAGCGTGATCGTGATCGAACACGATCTGGACGTGATCGCCGAGGCGGATTGGGTGATCGACCTCGGGCCCGAGGGTGGTTCGGGCGGCGGTCAGGTGGTGGTGTGCGGGACGCCGGAGGCGGTGGTGAAGAGCCGCAGCCACACGGGGGTGGCGTTGAAGGCTGTGCTGGCGCGCTAAAGTTGAGTCAAATTTTGACCCGGAGCTTGACCATGTCGTCCTACCGCGATCGGATCACGCTGGAACCTGGCAAACGCGGCGGCAAGCCGTGCATTCGGGGCCTGCGCATCACGGTGTACGACGTGCTGGACTGGCTGGCCAGCGGCATGTCGACCGAAGAAATCATCGAGGACTTTCCGCAACTCACGTCGGAAGACATTCAGGCCGCATTGGCTTACGCGGCAGATCGCGAACGCCACACCGCCTGGGTGCGCGCCGCGTGAAGCTGCTGCTGGACGAAAATCTGTCGCATCGCTTGGTGCCCGCTTTGCAGGCGGCGTATCCCGGATCCACGCAAGTGACGCTCGCGGGTCTGGGCGCGGCAGACGACCGGGCCGTCTGGCGCTACGCCTTGGAGTCCGGTTTTGTGATCGTCACCAAGGACGACGATTTTCTGGACTTGGCGGCGTACCACGGTGCGCCGCCAGTCGTGATCCGGCTGGTGCTGGGCAACTGCAGCAATGTGCAAGTGCTTGCCGTCTTGCATGCCCATCGGCAAGCGATTCAGGACGCTGTCGATCGCGGCAATATCGGGGTGATCGAACTAGGGTGAGACGCCATGGCGAACAGACGGGGTGGGTCTGTACATGGCCGACGTCGAGAAGCTGATCCGCGTGCTCTCGGGCCTGAACAAGCCCGAGAGCCGCTGTCTGGCCGGCTCAGTCCAGCAACTCCGCCGGCACGTTGCCGCCGTTGTCGGCCAGCTTCTGCAGCACGGCCTTGTGCAGCCACATGTTCATCTGCGCCGAGTCGCCCATCTTCTCGGCCGGGCAGCCCAGCTCGGTGGCCAGGGCCTTGCGCTCGGCCAGGCTGGTGTCGAGGCCGAGCAGCTTGAGCAGGTCGACGATCGAGACCTTCCAGTTGAGCTTCTCGGCGTGGGCGCCCGCCAGGGCTTCGAGCTTGGCGACCACGTCGACGGGGCTGATCGCCACCGGCGCGGCCGGCGCTGGTGCCGCCTCGGGTGCGGCCGCTGCCGGCGTGGCGGCGGCGGTTGTGGTGACGGTCGTTGCCGCCGTCTCCGCCGCTTTCTGGGCGTCGTCGCCGAAACCGAGCTTGGAAAGGATGTTGCTGAAAATGCCCATGTCGAGACCTCCTTGGTTGGAAGCCCCGACTTATACGCGTCTTCGGTGACCGGGCGCGGCGCCCGCTTGTGCGCGTGTCAATCGGCCTGCAGATCGTCGTCCTCGAACCGCAACCCGCTTTCGGCCATCCACTCACGGGCCGCCCGGAACGCCTCCACCGCCGCCGGTGCGCCGGCATACGGGCCGACGTGCAGCAGCACCTCGCGCAGTTCGGCCAGCGTGGCGCCGTTGTTGAGCGCGCCGCGCAGGTGGCCCTTCAGCTCGTGGCTGCGGCCCAGCGCGGCCAGCATCGCCACGGTGCACAGGCTGCGCTGCTTGAGTTCGAGCCCGCCGCGCTGCCAGGTGGCGCCCCAGGCGTGTTCGCTGATGAACGCCTGCAGCGGGCGCGAGAACGGGTCGGCCTGCGCCAGGGCCCGGTCGACGAAGGGGTCGCCCATGACGCGGCGGCGCATCGTCTCGCCGGGGCTGCGCGGCGGGTGAGCGTCGTCGGGGCTGGCGGCGGCGGCAGCCGGAACGGGGTCGTGCGGGTGGGTCATGATCGTGTTCGCGTGACGAGAGGTGTTGCGGGAGGCGGGCCGGATCCGGCCTGCGGTGCCGGGATTCTCGCGCCCGGTCTCGTCTGCGCGCGGGCCTGTCACATCGTCACACAGGGGGTGGCGGGCCGGGCGCCATACTCGGCGCCGTCCTGTTTCACATGAAGGTTGTCTCGATGAAGTTCACTGTCGGTTGGGCCGTGCTGGCCGCTTCGGCCCTGTGGCCTGTCGCCCAGGCGCAGACCCACAAGGTGCAGCCCGGCCTGTGGGAGAACCAGGTCACGATCCAGACCGGCGACCCGGTGCTCGACCAGATGGCCGCCGACATGCAGGCGCGTCTGGCCGGCCTGCCGCCGGAGCAGCGCCAGATGGTCGAGCAGATGATGGCCGCGCGCGGCGTGCGCATGGGCGCCAGGCCGAACACGCTGCAGGCCTGCATCACGCCCGAGCAGGCCGCGCGCGACGAGCTGCCGCAGCAGAGCGAGCAGTGCCAGCAGCTGGAGGCCCAGCGCGACGGCAACACCATCAAGGTCAAGTTCACCTGCGAGACCAGCCCGCCGGCCAAGGGCGAGGGCGAGTTCACGCTCATCAGCCCCACCCGCTACAGCGGCCGGACGCGTGTGGACACCGTGGTGCAGGGCCAGCCGGCGCAGGTCAACATCCTGCTCAGCGGCCGCTGGATGGGCGCCGACTGCAAGGCCGCGCCGCCGGCGCGACCGGGCCGGGCGCCCTGATGGTGCGCATGTAAGCGCTGACACACCCTGCAACGACCGCGGGGCGACCTGGCGGGACACTGAAGGCTGTTGTCCTGACCCGGAGATCGCGTGAAGAAGTCCCTCGCCCCCTGCGCCCTGCTGCTGGCCCTGGCCACGGCCACGATCACCACGGCCACCGCTGCCCCTGCCGCCGACCCACCGATCCAGGCCGGCCGCTGCACCAGCCCGGTGGCGCTGCCGGCGGGCGATCCGTCGCTCGATCAGCTGGCGGCCGACGCCCGGGCGGTCTGGCACGAGCTGTCGCCCGAGGTCCGCGAGATGGTCGACGAGATGCTGGCCAGCCGCGACAAACGCAACCCGGTTGCAACAATGGCGCGTTCGGGTTGCGATCTGAAACCGTCCGGCCGGTCGGTGCTGCAGTTCAGCGCGGCACCACCGCTTGCGGGCCCGGCAGCCAGCGCCACTCGCCGAGCTTGAGGTCGTCCGGCAGGCGATAGGCGCCGAAGCCGCTGCGGTGCAGCGTCTCGACCCGGTTGCTGACCGCCGCCAGCATGCGCTTGACCTGGTGGTACTTGCCTTCGGCCAGCGTCAGCCGCAGGCCGTGCAGCGTGCCGTGCGTCGGGTGCTCGAACGCCCCGGTGATCTCGGCCGCCAGCGCCTGCACCGGCAGCGGATCGTCGTGCAGAACCACGCCGGCCAGCAGGCGCGCCACCTGCGCTTCATCGACCGGGTGCTTGCAGCCGGCCTCGTAGATCTTGGGCACGTGGTGCTTGGGCGAGGTCCAGCGGTGGATCAGGTTGCCGTCGTCGGTGAACAGCAGCAGGCCGGTGGTGTCTTCATCGAGCCGGCCGACGGTCTGCATGTCCCGGCGCTTGAACTGCGCGGGCAGCAGGTTGTAGATGCTCGGGTGGTGCCGCGGTTTCTTCGAGCACTCGAAGCCGGCCGGCTTGTTCATCACGATCAGCGCCTTGGCGTGATAGGCCCAGGTCTGGCCCTCGACCGTGAACAGCAGCCCCTCGGGCGCGACCTCGTGTGACGGCTCCTCGATCACCACGCCGCCGACGCTGACCAGGCCAGCGCAGATCAGGCCCTCGCACTCGCGGCGGGCACCGAAGCCTTGGGAAAAAAGCACTTGGGAGAGTTTCATGGCCGGGATTCTCCCAGCCGCGACGCGCTCTGCCACCTGCTTTTGGTGGCTCAGCGCCGCCAGCGCCACTGCGCCGGGGCGGGGCTGTCGCCTTCGATGACGAGCCGGCCGCCGGCGCCCAGCGTGTGCTGCTCACCGGCCGCGACGAAGTGATCGCCGGTGTCGCCGGTCTGCGTCAGCCAGAGCCGGCCGCTCAGCACCTCGACGCTCTGCCCGCGCCGGCCCGCCAGGGCAATGACCTCGCCACGCGCCAGCTCGAACACGTCACCGGCCCCGGTCGCTGCCGACGTCTGCAAGCGCGCCGTGGCGCGGGCCTTCGTGATCGCCGGGCGGCCGGTGCGATCGAACGAGGGGGCGGAAACCAGTGCGGGGGTGAGGTGTGTGTCCATGGCTGCATGGTCAGTGCCGTCTGTGCGCCGCGCCAGCCACACAGCCGGGCCAGTGCAGGCCACACACAGCGGCGTGGCGTGGCGCTGTGCCGGTCGGATTGACGCTTCTCTGTACTGGCGTCAGGGTGAGCGAGCCATACAGAATGAGCCCATGAGCACGCCATTCGCCACCTCACTCGGCAGCCCGCCCGTCCATGCCGTGGACAGCAAACCGCAGGACACGCTGTACCTGCAGATCGCCGAGCGCCTGGCGCAGTCGATCCGTGCCGGCACGCTCAGCCGCGGCGAGCGCATTCCGTCGGTGCGTGATCTGGCGCGCCAGCAGGGCGTGTCGCCGTCGACTGCGGTGCAGGCCTACCGCGCGCTCGAAGACGCCCGCCTGATCGAGGCCCGGCCGCGTTCGGGCTATTTCGTCGCCGCACGCCCGGCGCGCCTGCCCGAACCCGAGCCGTCGGCGCCCCCGGCCGCGTCGCTGCCGGTGGATGTCAGCTCGCTGGGCGAGCAGGTCATGCGGCTGGCGATGGACCCGGCCTACATCTCGTTCGGCGCGGCCTGCCCGAGTGGCGAGCTGTTCGCGCAGGAGCGCGTGCGGCGCGCCGTCAGCCGCGCCGCGCAACGCCACCGCGCCTCGTTGTGCCGCTATCCGCTGGGCCCCGGCAACGACGGCCTGCGTCGCGCCATCGCCCGCCACGCGCTGGGCATGGGCTGCCAGCTCGACCCGCGCGACATCCTCGTCACCAACGGCTGCCTCGAATCGATCAGCCTGTGCCTGCGCGCCGTCACGCGGCCGGGCGACGTGGTGGCGCTGGAGTCGCCGACCTACTTCGGCTTTCTGGAGATCCTCGAAAGCATGCACCTGCGCGCGCTCGAGATCCCGACGCACCCGCGCACCGGCCTGTCGCTCGACGCGCTGCAGCTCGCCTTCGACACCCAGCCCGTCAAGGCCGTGCTCGCGGTGCCCACGCTCAGCAACCCGATGGGCTCGTGCATGCCGCTGGCCGACCGCAAGCGGCTGGCGCAGATGCTGAGCCAGCGCGGCATCCCGCTGATCGAGGACGTGCTCTACAACGACCTGGCGGAGCAGGACGACAAGCGCCGCGCGGTCAAGGCCTTCGACAGCACCGGCGACGTGATGATCTGCGGCTCGTTCTCCAAGACCGTGGCGCCGGGCATCCGGCTCGGCTGGGTCGAGGGCGGGCGCTGGTCGGCGCAATTGCGTCGGCTCAAGGCGGTGCATTCGGGCGGCCACACCGAGCTGCTGGAGGTGGCGATGGCCGACCTGCTGACGCAGCCCGGCCACGAGTCGGCCTACCGCCAGCTGCGCGCCACGGTGGCGGCGCGTGTGGATGAGGCGCGCGGCCTGATCGCCGAGAGCTTCCCGAAAGGCACCCGCGTCACCGACCCGGCCGGCGGCTTCATCCTGTGGGTCGAGCTGCCGGCCGGCATCGACTCGGTGGCGCTGTTCCACGCCTGCCTGGCGCGCAAGATCTGCATCGCGCCGGGCACGATGTTCAGCGCCACCGACCGCTTCCGCCACTGCATCCGCCTGGGTGTGGGCGGGCGCTGGGACGAGGCGCAGCGGGCGGCGCTGCGCGAGGTGGGCGCCATCGCCCGGCGCATGTTGGGGTGATGGGCCGGATGGCGGTGCGGCGTCGCAGAATCCGGCCATGAAGCCGCGCATCACCGTCATCACCCTCGCCGTCGACGATCTTGAGCGGGCGCTCACTTTCTACCGCGATGGCCTGGGCTTTGCCACCGAGGGCATCATCGGCCAGCAGTTCGAGCACGGCGCCGTGGTCTTCATCGACCTGCAGCCCGGCCTCAAGCTGGCGCTGTGGCCACGCGCCAGCCTGGCGCACGACACCGGCCTGCCGCTGGTCGGCCGCAGCGCCACCGAGCTGTCGATCGGCCACAACGTCGGCAGTCCGCAGGAGGCCGATGCCGTGATGGCGCAGGCCGAACGCGCCGGTGCCCGCATCGTCAAGCCGGCGCAGGCCACTTTCTGGGGCGGCTACGCCGGCTACTTCCAGGACCCGGACGAGCACCTGTGGGAGGTGGTCTGGAATCCGCAGTTCGAGCCTGACGCGGCGGCCGGCCGGTGAACGCTCAGGCGCCGTCCTGCACCGTGCCGCTCGGGCCGTGGGCCTTGACCGATGCGATGCCGGTGTCGCGCGCGTCGGCGCTCTTGTACATCGGGCTGGTGCCGATGACCTGGTGGTTGGCGGCCTTGAGCGTGAAGTAGAAGCGGCCGTCGGACGCCGTCTTGCGCTCGTAGCGCTCGTCGCTCGGGCTGTTCTTCTGCACCGAGGCGATGCCGTTCTGCGCCGAGGGTTTGGTCTCGTAGAGCTCGCTGCGCAGGATGACCTCGCCGTTTTCCGCCTTCAGGGCAAACGAGAACTGGTCGCTGTCGTTTTTCTTCAGTTCGTACAGACCGGGCATGGCGCCTCCCGAGAACGTTGAAGTGGAGCACCGATCGTATCCGCCACCTCGCGTCGCGGCAGCGCTATCCCGCGGTCGCGTTGAGGTTGATCACCGGGACAGGTCGGCACCGGCCGCGTCGTTGCGCGGGCCGCGCATCGAGCCGGCGACCAGGTCGAAGCGGAACAGCCGGCATTCGATCGGGCCGTTCCACATCGGCACGCGGCGGCTTTCCTTCAGGCGCATGGCTTGCGGCAGCTTGGCGTCGGGGCTCAGTACCCAGGCGGTCCAGCCGCTGTAGTTGCGCTTCCAGTGCGCGGCCAGCGCCGAGAAGAAGGCGCCCGAGGTGCCGCCGCCCTCGAAGCCCTCGCGCGCGCCGGCATCGGCACGCGGGCCGAGCCGGTCGCCCGCTTCGTCGCGGGCCCGCGCGGCGCCGCTGCCCTTGGCGTCGATGCGCTCGCCGTAGGGCGGGTTGAGCATCAGCACGCCGGATTCGGTCGGCGCCGGGCGCTGCAGCGCGTCGCCGGTCCTGAAGTCGATCGCGTGCAGCACGCCGGCGCGTTCGGCGTTGCGGGTGGCGAAGTCGGTCATGCGGAACGAGACGTCGCCAGCATAGATCCGCACTGCGGGCGCGTGCACCCGGGCGCGGGCCTCGGCCTTCATCTGCTGCCAGGCCTGTGCCTCGGCGCGGAACGGCGCCAGCCGCTCGAAGGCGAAGGTGCGCTGCAGGCCGGGCGCGATGCCGCAGGCGATCTGCGCGGCCTCGATCGCGATGGTGCCGGCGCCGCAGCAGGGGTCGAGCAGCGGGCCGTCCGCCTCGCGGCCCTGCCAGCCGGCGGCGGCCAGCATCGCGGCGGCCAGGGTTTCCTTCAGCGGTGCCTCGCCCTGCACCTCGCGCCAGCCGCGCTTGAACAGCGCCTCGCCGCTCAGGTCGATGCTGAGCGTGGCGTGCGTGTCGCTCAGGTGCAGCACCAGCGGCAGGTCGGGGTGGCGCGGGTCGACGTCGGGGCGCTCGCCGTGGCTGTCGCGCATGGCGTCGCAGACGGCGTCCTTGATGCGCAGCGAGGCGAAGTGCAGGCTGTGCAGCGGCGAGCGCACGGCGGTGGTGTCCACGCGCAGGCTCTGGCGCGGCGTGATCCAGTCGCCCCAGGCCACGCTGCGTGCCAGGTCGTAGAGGTCGTGTTCGTCGTGGTACGGGCCTTCGGCGACCTGCCACAGCACGCGCTGGGCCAGCCGGCATTCGAGGTGCAGGCGCATCGCGCTGGCCGGGCTGCCGATCAGGCTGACACCGGCGCGGCCCGGTTGCACCGATTCGGCGGCCTTCTCGGCACCGGCGGCGCGCAGGATGGCGCGCACCTCGTCGGCCAGCAGGGGTTCGACGCCGGCGGCGCAGGGCAGGTAGAGCGGGGTCGGATTCACGGCGCGGCAGTCCATCAGGGGTCAGGGCGTGATTATCGGCGCGGCTATGCTGGCCGGATGGACACGTCAGACCCGCCTCGCCCCACCGTCGAACCCCTGCACATCCTGCTCGCCGGCCGCTGGGACGGCGACGAGCGCGATGCCTGGCTCGCCGCACTTGCCGCCGCGCTGCCCGAGGCGGTCTGGTGGCTCGATGCCGGCGGGCCGCAGGCCGGGCGGATCGAGGTGGCGGTGGTCGCCAACCCGGCGCCGGGCGTGCTGGCGGGGCTGCCGCGGCTGGGGCTGATCCAGTCGCTGTGGGCCGGTGTCGACCGGCTGCTGGCCGATCCCACGCTGCCCGCCGAGGTGCCGCTGGCGCGCATGGTCGATCCGGCGATGAACGCGGCCATGGCGCAGACCGCGCTGTGGGCCACGCTGACGCTGCACCGCGGTTTCCACCGCTACGCGCAGGCCCAGCGCGAGGGCCGCTGGGCGCCGCACGCGCAACGCCGCGCCGATGAAGTCGCCGTGGCGGTGCTCGGCCTCGGCCAGATGGGCCGCGCCACCGCGAGCCGGCTGCGCGCGCTCGGTTATGCCGTCACCGGCTGGAGCCTGCACGAAGCGATCGACGCGCCGGTGCCCGCGGTGGCCGGGCCGGCGGCGCTGCCCGCGCTGCTGGCGCGCAGCGAGATCGTCATCAACCTGCTGCCGCTGACCGACGCCACGCGCGGCCTGCTCGACGCGGCGTTCTTTGCCGCGCTGCCGCGGGGTGCGGCGCTCGTCAACCTGGCGCGGGGCGCGCATGTGATCGATGCCGACCTGCTGGCCGCGCTCGACAGCGGCCAGCTCGGCCACGCGGTGCTGGATGTCTTCCGGACCGAGCCGCTGCCGGCCGATCACCGCTATTGGCGGCACTCGGCGGTGACGCTGCTGCCGCACGCTGCGGCCCTGACCGACGCCCGCAGCGCCGCGGCGGTGGTGGCGCGCAACGTGCGCGCCTGGCGCTCGGGCGAGGCGCTGCTGCACCGGGTCGATCGGCGGCGCGGGTATTGAGCCCGCGACCTGGCGCGCCCGACGCAAATGCAACCGGGCTGTAACGATGGCCGCGCGGCCCGGCGACGTTCCGGCCGACGTTGATACAAGGGTTTCCCCTGGCCGCGAGAATCGCTCCCGCAACAGGCTGCGGGTGTCGTACCCGCGGCTTCGAACCCGGAGCAAACCCATGAAATCTCTCGCCTCATCTGCCGCTGTCTCGCTGAACACCCGCCTGCCCGCACGCGGCGCCACCGTGATCGCGCTGGCCGCTGCCATCGCGCTTGCCGCCTGCGCCGACATGAGCGAGCGCCAGAAGGGCACCGCCGGCGGCGCGGCGATCGGCGCGGTGGGCGGCGCCATCCTCAGCAAGGCGACCGGCGGCAAGGCCGGCACCGGTGCGGTGGTGGGCGGGGCGGTCGGCGCGGTGGCCGGCAACCTCTGGTCCAAGCGCATGGAAGACAAGCGCAAGGCGATGGAGGCCGCCACGCAAGGCACCGGCATCGACGTGGTGCGCACCACCGACAACCAGCTCAAGGTCAACATCCCGGCCGATTTCTCGTTCGACGTCGGCCGCTCCGCCGTCAAGCCGGTGATGGTGCCGGTGCTCGACAAGCTCGCCCAGGGCCTCGACGCCACGGTGCAGGTGCAGGTGATCGGCCACACCGACAGCAGCGGCAGCGATGCGGTCAACAACCCGCTGTCGCTCGACCGGGCCGAGGCGGTGCGCGACTACCTGTCGCGCCACGGCGTGCCGGCCGCGCGCATCCAGGTCGAAGGCCGCGGCGAGCGCGAGCCGGTGGCCGACAACGCCACCCCCGACGGCCGGGCGCAGAACCGCCGCGTCGAGATCTTCCTGCGCGAGCCGCAGCCGTCCTGACATCGCGGGCCGACACCCGGCAGGGGTGTCGGCCGGTTCGCTTGACGAACGACGCCGACCGGAGCCAGATGGATGCCTGTTTCCGGCCCAGTGTTAACGTATATCAAGTTTGAACCATCATCTGGGGCCCGAAGGAGGAGTCCTGCCATGCGGGAATCTGCGACTTTGGATGCCTCGATCGACGATCTGCCTGACGCCTGCTTCGTGCTTTCGTCGACCGGGATCGTGCTCCAGTGGAACGCCGGGGCCGAGGAGGTGTTCGGCCATTCGGCGGCCCAGGCGCTGGGGCACGACCTGATCGAGCTGGTCGTGCCCGACGACCAGGCCGGCCCGCAGCGCGCGTGGCTGGCGACCACCCTGGCCGGCGGGCCGAGCACCTGCGAGGCGGTGCGCCGGCGCCGCGACGGCTCGCTGCTCTGCGTCGACGTCACCAGCCGCATGCTGCCCGCGCCGCCGGGCCAGCCCGCGCGCATCCTGGTGGTCGAGAAGGACGTCACCCTCATTAAGGTGCAGCGCGACGCCAAGCTGATGGAGGCGCGTTTTCGCGAGCTGCTCGAGTCCACGCCCGACGGCATCGTGATGGTCAACCCGACCGGCCACATCGTCATCGCCAACAGCCAGGCCGAGCGCCTGTTCGGCTACCCGCCCGGTGGCTTGCGCGGCCGCTCGGTCGACCAGCTGCTGCCCGAGCGCTACCGCCACGCGCACGTGGCGCACCGCTCGCAGTATTTCCTGCAGCCGCGCAAGCGGGCGATGGGTTCGGGGCTCGACCTGGCCGGCCTGCGGCGCGACGGCACCGAGTTCCCGATCGAGATCAGCCTCGGCCCGCTGCGCACCGAGGACGGCGCCTTCGTGATGAGCGCGATCCGCGACATCAGCGAGC
Organism: Leptothrix cholodnii SP-6; assembly: GCF_000019785.1. NCBI lineage: Bacteria > Pseudomonadati > Pseudomonadota > Betaproteobacteria > Burkholderiales > Sphaerotilaceae > Leptothrix > Leptothrix cholodnii. Next base: position 4,685,740 of record NC_010524.1, on the reverse strand, counting down.
GCAAGCGCTTCGAGCGCGCGCTGCAGGAGAAGAACGTCGAGCTGGCCGCGGCCAACGAGGCCAAGACCCGTTTCCTGGCCAACATGAGCCACGAGCTGCGCACGCCGCTGAACGCCATCATCGGCTTCACCGGCACGCTGCTGATGCGCCTGCCCGGCCCGCTCACGCCCGACCAGGAACGCCAGCTGCGCACCGTGCAGGCCAGCGGGCGCCACCTGCTGGCGCTGATCAACGACCTGCTCGACGTCGCCAAGATCGAGGCCGGCAAGGCCCAGATCCACCTCGAGATGCTCGACGTCGGCGCGCTGCTGCACGAGGTGGTCAGCACGCTGCACCCGCAGGCCGTGGCCAAGGGCCTGGCGCTCACGCTGAGCGTGCCCGAGCCGGCGCTGCAGTGCGAGAGCGACCGCCGCATGCTCAACCAGATCGTCATCAACCTGATCGGCAACGCGATCAAGTTCACCGATGCCGGCTCGATCCACGTCGGCCTGCGCGCGCGTGCCGGCGGCTTCGAGATCGAGGTCACCGACACCGGCATCGGCATCGGCACCGACGACCAGGCCAAGCTGTTCGGCGCCTTCAGCCGCGTCGTCAGCAGCCAGGGCCGGGTCGCCGAAGGCACCGGGCTGGGCCTGCACCTGAGCCAGAAGCTCGCGGCCCTGCTCGGTGGCACGATCGACGTGCGCAGCGAGGCGGGCCGCGGCAGCTGCTTCAGCCTGCGCGTGCCGGGGGGCTGACGATGGCCGCGTGCATCCTGGTGATCGAGGACAACGAGGCCAACCTGGCGCTGGTGCAGTACCTGCTCGCCAGCGCCGGCCATCGGGTGCTGCTGGCGCGCGACGGCGTCGACGGCGTGCAGGCCGCGCGCATGGCGCTGCCCGACCTGGTGGTCTGCGACCTGCAGATGCCGCGGCTCGACGGCTACGGCGTGCTGCAGGCGCTGCGCGCCGACCCCGGCACCCGTGACATCCCGGTGGTCGCGGTCACCGCGTTCTCGATGGCCGACGACCGCGAGCGCGTCAGCCTGGCCGGCTTCGACGGCTACCTGACCAAGCCGATCGAGCCCGAGCTGTTCATCGGCCAGATCGAATCCTTTCTGCGCGCCGTGCCGCCGGCCGTTCCCTGAGCGCGACCGCGCCGACATTCATGGCTCGTGTACTGGTCATCGACGACGAATCCGACAACCGCGCCCTGGTCGTGACGCTGCTGCGCTATGCCGGCCACGAGGCCTGCGAGGCCGGCGACGGCGCCCAGGGGCTGCTGATCGCGCAGGCCCAGCGGCCCGACCTGGTGGTGTGCGACCTGCTGATGCCGACCATGGACGGCTACGAGTTCGTGCGCCGGCTGCGCAACGAGACCGGCATCGCGCACACCGAGGTGATCTTCTGGACCGCCACCTTCCTGGAGCGCGAGGCCCGCAAGCTGGCGCTGGCCTGCGGCGTGACGCGGGTGCTGACCAAGCCGACCGAGCCCGAGCTGATCCTGGAGACCGTGGCGCAGGCGCTGGCGCAGGTGGCCCCGGCCGCCGCCGGCCGGGTGGTGACGCTGCCGCAGCCGCGGGCCGACGACTTCAGCGCCGAGCACCTGCGGGTGGTGAGCGACAAGCTGCTGGCCAAGGTGGCCGAGCTGGAGGTCGCCAACCAGCGGCTGTCGGCGCTCAACCAGATGAGCCTGCTGCTGGCTTCCGAACGCGACCCGCACACCCTGCTCGACCGGCTCTGCCGCGGCGCCCGCGAGCTGCTGGGCGCGCGCGCGGCGGTGCTGTGCGTCAAGGATCCGCGCAACGGCGCCGACCTGCACCGCAGCGTCTGGGGCCTCGATGCGGAGCAGGCCGAGGCCGCGCGGGCCTTGCCGTTCATGGTGCCGGTGGCGCAGTCGACGCTGATCGAGCGCCGCCCGCAGCGCTTCGGGCCGGCGGGCCCGGCTGATGCCCCGGTCGAGCTCGGCGCCGGCCTGCCGCCGCTGGCCAGCGGGCTGATCGTGCCGGTGGCGTCGCTGGAGCATGTCTACGGCTGGCTGCTGCTGATCGACAAGCTCGGCGAGCCCGGCTTCAGCGCCGACGACGAGGCGCTGCTCGTCACGCACGCCGCGCAGGCCGGGCGCATCTTCGAGAACGGCAGCCTCTACGCCCGCGTGCAGCGGCACCTGGCCGACCTGCGGGTCGAGATCGCCGAACGCCAGCGCGGCGAGGCGCAGCTGCGCCAGAGCGAGGCGCGGCTGGCCGGGCTGGTCGAGTCGGCGATGGACGGCATCGTGGCGGTCGACAACGCGCTGCGCATCGTGCTGTTCAACCCGGCGGCGGCGCAGATGTTCGGCTACCGCACGGCCGAGATGCTCGGCCAGCCGCTCGACCGCCTGCTGCCCGAGGACCATCGCGGCACGCACGACAGCGCCGTGCGCGCCTTCGGTTCCGGGGGGGGCCGGCCGCGCTCGATGGGGGGCGTGGCGCGCACCGTGACCGGGCTGCGCCGCAGCGGCGAGGCGTTCCCGATCGATGCCTCGATCTCGATGATCGCCACCGACGGCGATCCGCTCTACGTCGTCATCCTGCGCGACATCACCGCACGCGTGCAGGCCGAAGATCACATCCGCCGGCTGGCCCGCGTGGCCACCGTGCTGAGCGACATCAACTCGCTGATCGTGCGCGTGCGCGACCGCGACGAGCTGATGCACGAGGCCTGCCGCATCGCCGTCGAGGAAGGCCGGTTCCGCCGCGCCTGGGTCGGCATGGTCGAGCCCGACGGCCTGCGCGTGAGCGTCAGCGCCGGCCCCGACGACGGCTACATGGCGCAGCTGCGTGCCGAGCTGGCCGCCGAGCCGCTGGCGCCCGATTCGCTCTATGCCCGGGCGCTGCACAGCCACGAGCCGCTGGTGCTCAACGACCTCTCGAAGGCGGCGGGCCTGCGTTTCGCGGCTGCGGCACGCGGCTGCGGTTCGGGCGCGCTGGTCTGGCTGCCGCTGGTGGTGTCGGGCCAGTGCGTGGCGGTGATGTCGCTGCATGCCGACGCGCCCGGCTTCTTCGACGCCGATGAGATGAAGCTGCTGCGCGAGCTGGCCGGCGACATGTCGTTCGCGCTCGAGCACATCGCCCAGCAGGAGCGGCTGGTGCACCTGGCCTACTACGACCTGCTCACCGGCCTGGCCAACAGCACGCTGTTCCACGAGCGGCTCGAGCGCCACGTCGAGGCCGCCTGCGCGGTGCGCCAGAAGGTGGCGGTCGCGCTGGTCGACCTGGTGCGCTTCAAGATGATCAACGACACGCTCGGCCGCCACGCCGGCGATGCGCTGCTCAAGCGGGTGGCCGAGCGGCTGCTCGACTGTGTCGGCGATCATGCCCAGATCGCCCGTGTCAGCGCCGACCGCTTCGCGGTGGTGTTTGCCGACGTGCGCGCCGAAGCCGACCTGGCCCGGGTGTTCGCGACCCAGTACACCGAGTGTTTCGGCCTGCCGTTCACGATCGACAGCCAGGATCTGCTGGTCTCGGCCAAGGTCGGCATCGCGCTCTATCCCGACGACGGCGGCAACGCCGAGACGCTGTTCCGCAACGCCGAGGCGGCGGTCAAGAACGCCAAGTCGGCCGCCGACACGGTGCTGTTCTACAACCCGCGCATGAGCGCCACGGTGGCCGAGACGCTGGCGATCGAGAACCGCCTGCGCCAGGCGCTGGAGCAGGGCCAGTTCGTCCTGCACTACCAGCCCAAGGTCGATCTCGACAGCCGCCGCATCGTCTCGGTCGAGGCCCTGCTGCGCTGGCAGAGCCCGGAGCTGGGCCTGGTGCCGCCGCTCAAGTTCATCCCGCTGCTGGAGGAAACCGGCCAGATCCTGGCGGTCGGCGACTGGGCCCTGCGCTGCGCCGCGCGCGATCACAAGCACTGGCGTGAACTCGGCCTGCCGGCGCCGCGCATCGCCGTCAACGTGTCGGCGATCCAGCTGCACCGCGACGACTTCGTGGCCGCGCTCGCCCTGGCGCTGCAGGAGGAGGGCGGCCAGCCCGCCGGCATCGACATCGAGATCACCGAGACCATCGTGATGCAGGACGTCGAGGCGTCGGTGGCCAAGCTGCACGCGCTGCGCGCGATGGGCGTGGACGTGGCGATCGACGACTTCGGCACCGGCTACTCGTCGCTCGCCTACCTGTCGCGCCTGCCGGTGCAGCTGCTCAAGATCGACCGCGCCTTCGTCGACACCATGCTGTCCGACCCGAACAACATGATCCTGGTCTCGACCATGATCTCGCTGGCGCATTCGCTGCGCATGAAGGTGATCGCCGAGGGGGTCGAGACCGAGGAGCAGGCCAAGATCCTGCAGCTGCTGCGCTGCGACCAGATGCAGGGTTATCTGGTGTCGCGGCCGGTGCCGCGCGAGCAGATCACGGCGATGCTGCAGGCGGCGGCCTGATCAACCTCGTTCCCAGTCCCAGCCCCAGCCGAGCAGCTCGGTCAGGCGCAGCAGCACCCAGCGGCCCTGCGCGGCGTCGAAGCCGGCCTCGGGCGTCAGGAGGCCGGCCTGCATGCGCTGCAGCACCTCGTGCTGCGGCACGCCCAGGTCGTGGTGGATGTGCTGGGCGCTCTCGATGAGTTGCTGGGCCAGGTCTTCGCAGACCTCGTAGCGCTCGCGCAGCCACGCCAGCGGCACGGTCAGGCGGTGCCGCGCGTCGGTGTAGAGCGCGGTGAAGGAGGGCGGGATCTCGATCTGGTAGTCGTCGGCCATGGTGCAGGGCGGGTGGGCGGATGAGCGGATTCAGGTGGCCGCCGCCGGGGCGCGCTGCACGCCCGCGAGCGTGAAATGCGTCAGCACCGCCGTGATCAGCGCGCAGGCGGCGATGCCGTGCACCATCGGTCGCGCGCTGCCGTCGACGAACAGCGAGATCGCGCCCATCACCAGCGCGCCGGTCACCATCTGCAGCGTGCCGAGCAGGGCCGAGGCGGTGCCGGCGATCTCGCCGTGTTCCTCGAGCGCCAGCACCGCGGTGGTGGGCACCACCAGGCCGAGGAAACCGAAGCTCAGGAACACCAGCACGAGCAGCAGCGCCAGCGAGTCGGCGCCGGCGGCGTAACACAGCCACAGCACGAAGGCGAAGGCGCTGAAGCCCATCACGCCGCGCCGCACCACGCCCGGCAGGCCCAGGCGCTGCACCAGCCGGCCGGTGAACTGCGCCGTGCCGATGAAGGCGGCGGCGTTGGCCGAGAAGCACAGGCTGTATTGCGCCGGCGTCAGGCCGTGATGCTCGATCAGCACGAACGACGAGTTGGCCAGGTAGGCGAAGAAACCCGACATCGCGAACGCGCCGATCAAGGTCAGGCCCATGAAGTGGCGGTCGCGCAGCAGCTGGCCGTAGGCCGCCAGCGCGCTGCGCAGGTTGCTGTCCTGGCGCGCGGCGCGCGGGCGGCTCTCGGTCAGCCAGGCCGCCATCATCGCCACCGCCAGCACGGCGGCCACCATCGTGGCCCAGAAGATGCCGCGCCAGTCGGCCACGGCGATCATCGCGCTGCCCGCCAGCGGCGCCAGGATCGGCGAGACGCTGAACACCAGCATCAGCAGCGAGGTCAGCCGGGTCGCTTCGACGCCGGTGTGCAGGTCGCGCACGATCGCGCGCGGCACCACCATGCCGGCGCAGGCGCCCACGCCGGCGATGAAGCGGAAGGCGATCAGCGTCTCGATGTCGGTCGCCAGCGCGCAGCCGATGCTGCCCGCGGCGAACAGCAGCAGGCCGAAATACAGCGGCGGCTTGCGGCCGAACTGGTCGCTCAGCGGCCCGTAGACCAGCTGGCAGACGCCCAGCGCGACGAAGAACACCATCAGGCTCATCTGGACCTGCCGGGTGTCGGCCTGCAGCGCCTGGCCGATGGTCGGCAGCGCGGGCAGGTACATGTCGATCGCGAACGGCCCGATGGCCGAGAGCAGGCCGAGGATGAGCGCGTGGCGCAGGAGAGAACGGGTCATGGTGAGAGCAGAAGGCGGAACCGCTGATCCTATCGGGCCGAGCCGCCGGCGTCCGTGCAGGGACAAGCCCTGCCGCCCGGCGCATCGCCGCCGGGGATACTGGCGCGATGACGCTTCGATATCTGGATTTCGAGTTCAGCGAGAACACCGAGGGCATCGTCACCATCGACGCGATGGCCTCAGTACGGCCGCAGGACCTGGCCGCGCTGCACCGCGAGCTGAGCCTCGTGCTCGACTGGGCCCACAGCCACTTCCCCGACGGCCCCGGCCCGGCCGACGACGGCGCGCCGTGGGACTGCGACCTGCAAGGCACGCAGGAGCGCAGCGTGCAGGAGCGCCTTCACTACGACCCGCAGACCCGCCGCCTCGCCAGCACGTTGGGCAGCGCCGAGGCGGTGCGGCACACGGTGACGCTGTCGATCAGCGGCACGGCGGTGTTCGGGGAGGCGTTTCGCGAGCGTTTCGGGGTGGGGGTAGCAGGCTGACAGGCCTGTACAAGGCGCGCAATGCCCCGGGCCGGCGTGAGACGCAGGCACTCGGCCGCACCTTGGACAAGATAATGATCAACATCCATAGAAGTCTGCTGGTTCGTCCATCTTGACCCCCTATCAAACCCAATACAGCGCCTGGCAGCTGTCGCGCCGCATCGGGCCGGATGACGCCGACCTGTTGGCCGCCACGCTGGTCGATGCGCAGATCGACCTGAACCCGCACCAGGTCGACGCGGCGCTGTTCGCGTTTCAAAGCCCGTTGTCCAAAGGCGTCATCCTGGCCGATGAGGTCGGCCTCGGCAAAACCATCGAGGCCGGCCTGGTCATCGCCCAGCGCTGGGCCGAGCGCAAGCGGCGCATCCTCGTCATCGTGCCCGCCAACCTGCGCAAGCAGTGGCATCAGGAGCTGCAGGAAAAGTTCAGCCTGCAGGCGCTCATTCTGGAAGCGGGCAGCTACAAGCAACTCAAGAAGGACGGCCTGCGCAGCCCGTTCGAGCCGGCCAGCCGCATCGTCATCTGCTCGTACCAGTTCGCCAAGTCGCGCGCTGACGACCTCAAGCGTGTGCCGTGGGATCTTGTCGTCATGGACGAAGCGCATCGCCTGCGCAACGTCTACAAGACCAGCAACGTCATTGGCAAGGCACTCAAGGAAGCGCTGGCCCATGCGCCCAAGGTGTTGCTGACCGCCACGCCGCTGCAGAACTCGCTGCTGGAGTTGTATGGCCTGGTCAGCCTGGTTGACGAGCGGGTGTTTGGCGATCTGCCCAGCTTTCGGGACCAGTTCGGCGGCCTGGGCAACGCGGACACTTTTGCCAAGCTGCGGGCCCGGCTGCAGTCGGTGTGCAAGCGCACCTTGCGGCGCCAGGTGCAGCCTTACATCTCGTACACGCGCCGCATCCCGATGGTGGAACAGTTCACGCCCTCACCGGATGAACAGGTGCTGCGCGGGCTGGTGGCCGACTACCTGCGCCGCCCGGTCCTCAATGCCCTGCAGTCCGGCCAGCGGCAGCTGATCTCGCTGGTGCTGTGGAAGCTGCTCGCTTCCAGCAGCTATGCAATTGGCGGTGCCCTGGGCACCATGGCCAAGCGGCTCGAACGCCAACTCGCCGCCCAGCCCGAGGCCGAACTCGTCGACACGCTGGACCAGGACTACGAAGCCCTCGCCGAGACCGAAGAGGAATGGTCCGAAGCTGATACCGATCCGTCCGCCGAGCAGCTGGCCAGCACGGCCGAAGAAAGCGTCGAGCTGCGCGAATACCAGCGCCTGGCCACCACCATCCGCGACAACGCCAAAGGCCAGGCGCTGCTCAAGGCGCTGGGCAAAGCCTTTGCCGAGCTGCAAAGGCTGCAGGCCAACAAGAAGGCGCTGATCTTCACCGAGTCCCGCCGCACGCAGGACTACTTGCTGAGCCTGCTGGAGCAGAGCCCTTACGCCGGCCAGATCGTGCTGTTCAACGGCACCAACACCGGTGCACAAGCCCAGCGCATCCATGCCGACTGGCTCAAGCGCCACGCCGGCACCGACCGCATCACCGGCTCGCGCACCGCAGACACCCGCGCCGCGCTGGTGGAGCACTTTCGCGACTCCGCGCAGATCATGATCGCCACCGAAGCTGGAGCCGAAGGCATCAACCTGCAGTTCTGCTCGCTGGTCATCAACTACGACCTGCCGTGGAACCCCCAGCGCATCGAACAGCGCATCGGCCGCTGCCACCGCTACGGCCAGCAGCACGACGTGGTGGTGGTCAACTTCATCGACCTCAGCAACCCCGCCGACCAGCGGGTGTACGAGTTGCTGGCGCAGAAATTCCAGCTGTTCGAAGGCGTGTTTGGCGCCAGCGACGAGGTGCTCGGCACGATCGGCAGTGGCGTGGATTTCGAGCGCCGCATCGCCGAGATCTACCAGACCTGCCGCAACCCGCAGGAGATCGAAGGTTCGTTCCAGCAGCTGCAGCTCGACCTGTCGGGCGAGATCAATGCCGCCATGCTCAAGACCCGGCAGCTGCTGCTGGAGAACTTTGACGAAGCCGTGCAAGACAAGCTCAAGTTGCGGCAGAACGAAAGCACCAGCGCCCGCAACCGCTACGAGCGCTTGCTGATGGACCTGACCCGGGCGGAGCTGCAGGGCCACGCCGAGTTTGACGACGCCGGTTTCACCCTCACGCAAACACCCCACGGCCTCTCGCCCCAAGACGCACCACCCGGGCGCTACGAATTGCCGCGCCGCAGTGGCGAGGCGCACCTCTATCGCACGGGTCATCCGCTCGCACAGGCGCTGATCGAGCAGGCGCGAGGGCGCAAACTGCCTGCCGCCAAACTGCGATTCAACTATGACGGATACCGCCTCAAGGTTTCCACGCTCCAAACCCTGCGAGGCCAAAGCGGCTGGCTGGCCTTGAGCGTGATGACCATCGAAGCCATGGACACGGCCGAGGACTATCTGCTGCTGGCTGGCGTGACGGCCGATGGCAGCCCCTTGCACGACGAGGATGCCGAAAAGCTGCTGCGCCTGCCGGCTCAGGTGCAGAAAAGCGACTCGCCGACCCGGCCGCCGGACAGCTTGGACAGAGAAACCCTGCGGCTCGAAGCGCTGCACACGACTGCAGTCAATAGTCGCAACCTGGGGTACTTCGATACCGAGGTGCAGAAGCTGGACGCTTGGGCCGACGATCTGAAAAACGGCCTCGAAAACGAGGTCAAGGAAATCGATCGTGAAATCAAGGATGTTCGGCGGTCTGCCTCAGTGGCCGCGACGCTGGACGAAAAGCTTCATTGGCAAAAACGCCAGCGGGAACTGGAAGAAAGTCGCAATCGGTTGCGTCGCCGGATCTTTGACCGGCAGGATGAAATTGACGGCCAACGTAGTCAGCTCATCATTGAGCTTGAGGCCCGGTTGTCACGGAACGCGTCTTTGAAAGACATATTCATAATCCAATGGGAGTTGGACTGATGGCAACTGTAGCGAGGCCACTGGAAATTCAGCAGTTGGAAGCATACCTCAAGCGTGAATTTGATGGGGGCATCATCGGGACTGGCAACAAGGCCCTGGACAAGGAGCGGAACTTTTTATCCAAGGCCGTCGCGGCTAGCTTTTTGATGGTCCATGCAGGCGTCAGTAAGGCCGATGCAATAGCGGCCTGTGTAGACGGGGGCGGCGACAATGGAATTGATTCGCTCTACATCAGCCCCACCAACGTGATATGGCTGGTGCAATCGAAATACATCCATGAAGGCTCTGGTGAACCTTCTCTGGGAGATGCTGGCCTGTTCCGCGATGGTGTAAACGCTATCGTGGATGGACAGTTTGACCAATGCAAGACCTTGTCTGCCACTCAGATTGCTCAGCTGATTCGGGTTATGGATGAATCGCACCAAGTGGTTTTTGCACTGGTTTACACCGGTACTGCGATGGACGACAGTCGGCGAAAAATGTTCGGCGAGGTGGTCGATCGAGTGAATGCCATCGCACCGCGCAGGGCGCGGTTTGTGCGGTTCGGCTTGTCCGACTTCCATGAGGCACTCACTCAGCAGTTTGCCGAGCCAGACATCAACGGTGTGCAGATCGAATTGCGTGACTACGGTGTGATGAATGGTGTTGCTCGTGCTTATTACGGCAGCATGAGTGTCAAAGATCTGGCCGCCCTGTATGTCCAGCATGGGCACGCCTTGGTGCGCGCCAACATTCGCCGACACCGCGGTTCGTCCGAGGTCAACGAAAGCATGGCGTTGACTTTGAAGAACGATGCTTCAAAGTTCTTTTACTTCAATAACGGCATCACGTTAATTTGCCGAAGCATTAGGCCCGGCCAATTGGATCGAACGCGAGCGGCAGGCAAATTCCATCTAGATGGCGTGTCGATCATCAATGGGGCTCAGACTGCAGGCACCGTGGCGCAGGAGCCCCCAGCGCACTACGAGGCTCATCCTGCTGAAGTTCTGGTGACCTGCATCGAGTTGCCGGCGGACGATCAAGGTTTTGCCGATGACGTGACCCGCTTCCGCAACAGCCAGAACGCGGTCAGCCCACAAGATTTTGCTGCTCTGGATGACAACCAGGAGTCTTGGCGAAAAACGCTGCAGTCAGAGGGCGTTACCTACATCGTCAAGCGCAGCACCAGCGATGGTCCGGCGGATATCAACTCGTTCACGCTGCAAGAAGCGGCTGAAGCCCGGGCGCTTTTAGGCAGTGCTGGGCTGGAATTGCTTCTGGAGCATCCCGTGCGCTTGTGGGATCGTGGCCATGACGTTAAGGGTGACAAGGCTACCGCTGACAAACCTTCTGCCTACAAGACCGTTTTTCCTGATTCGCTCACGGCTCGCAAGCTTTGGCGCACGGTGCAGATTGCCCGGATCGTTCAACAGACTATCGAGCAAGACGCAATGGCGATGACCAGTCCCCTGGAGTCCGACTTCGCGCGGCAATCGGCGCGCTTGATGGCCCATGTCATCTTGATTCGCTGCAAGTCGCTCACGGACGGTGAGACCTTGGCGCTGACGACAAATGAGCAACTCACAGTTTCTAGCACTCTGGATACTGCACGAAACGCGCTTGTACAAGCCTATTCCGAGATTGAGACGACACAGCGGCCGTTCGCCGAAGCTTTTGCGGACCTCAGCACTCTTTGTGCCTTGAAAGCCTTAGTGATGCAGGCATTGCACGCTTGAAAATACAGTCATGACCCAACAAAAACTAGAACTCACCTGGATCGGCAAAGACCAGCGCCCGCGCCTCGAACCCCGCATCCTGCTGGAAGACCCGGCGCGCAGTTACCACGCCCGGCAGCGGGTGACGGACAAGGACCTGTTCGACAACCGGCTCATCAAGGGCGACAACCTGCTGGCACTCAAGGCGCTGGAGGCGGAGTTTGCGGGCAGGGTGAAATGTGTCTTCATCGACCCACCGTACAACACCGGCAGCGCGTTCACGCATTACGACGACGGGCTGGAACATTCGATCTGGCTGGGGCTGATGCGCGACCGGCTGGAGATCATCCGGCGCTTGCTGTCAGACGATGGGTCGCTGTGGATCACGATTGATGACAACGAGGCGCACTACCTCAAGGTGTTGTGTGATGAGGTATTTGGGCGTCGGAATTATTTGACCAGCGTTGTTTGGGAAAAAGATAAGGGAAGGCGCAGTGATACAACATTCTCCGCATCCCATGACTATGTTCTGATCTATGCGCGTAATCCAGATCTGTTTGGAAAGACGCGGAATTTGCTAGAAAGAACGGAAGACCAAGAAAGTCGGTATCGAAATCCAGATAACGATCCGCGTGGGCCATGGCTTCAAGGCGACAACGGCACTGCGAAGAGTTCGAGCGAGGGGTCACGCTTTCCTGTTGTCCTGCCGTCTGGTCGATCAGTGGTGCCCCCACCGAGTCGCGGTTGGAGCTTTTCTAGAGAGACTTTGGAAACCGCACGGGCAGAGGGCCGTGTCTACTTCGGAGCCAAGGGCGACGGTATGCCGATCATCAAGCGGTACCTGTCTGCTGTTCAAGCTGGTGTTGTCCCTCGCACATGGTGGCCTGCGGATGAAGCCGGACACAACCAAGAGGCAAAACGAGATCATTTAAACAAGCTCCTGCGTGATGTGGAGCCCTTTCCGACGCCGAAGCCTGAGCGATTGCTTCATCGCATTTTTTCAATTGCCACCAACCCCGGCGACCTCGTCCTCGATTCCTTCGCCGGCTCCGGCACCACCGGCGCCGTCGCCCACAAGATGGGCCGGCGCTGGATCATGGTGGAGCTGGGCGAGCACTGCCACACGCACATCGTGCCGCGCCTGCAGAAAGTCATCGATGGCCAGGACCCCGGCGGCGTGACGCAGGCCACCGGCTGGCAAGGCGGCGGTGGTTTCCGCTACTACGAGCTGGCGCCCACGCTGCTGGCCACCGACCGCTGGGGCAACCTGGTGATCAACCCCGAATACGACGCCGCCATGCTGTCGGCGGCGATGTGCAAGCTGGAGGGCTTCAGCTACGCGCCGTCCGAGGTGCTGTGGTGGCAGCACGGCCGCAGCAGCGAGCGTGATTTCATCTACGTGACCACCCAGACGCTGAGTGCCGAGCAGCTCGACGCGTTGAGCAGCGAGGTGGGCACCGAGCGCTCGCTGCTGGTGTGCTGCGCCGCCTATCGGGGCGTGAGCGCCGCCCAGGCCGCCGAGCGCTGGCCCCAGCTCACCATCAAGAAGATCCCCAAGATGGTGAAAGACCGCTGCGAGTGGGGCCACGACGACTACAGCCTGAACGTGGCCAATCTGCCGATGGCGCAGAAGAAGGCCGCGGCGCCAACGCAGGATGACTTGTTTGGAGCGGCAGCCGGAGACTCGGCATGAGCCGGCCACCCGAGCCGTCAGTCGCTCCGACGGGTGGCGAATTCGTGCTGTTCCAGACCCAGGACGCCCAGACCCGCGTGCAGGTGCGGCTGATCGACGGTGTGCTGTGGCTGACGCAACGCCAGATGGCCGAGCTGTATCAGAAGGACGTGCGCACCGTCAGCGAACACCTGAAGAATGTCTACACTGATGGTGAGCTGAACCCGGATTCAACCATCCGGAAATTCCGGATAGTTGCCCGCGAAGGTGCGCGGGACGTGGAAAGGCTGGTCGACCACTACAACCTGGATGCGGTGCTGCAGGTGGGCTACCGGGTGCGTTCGCCGCGCGGCGCGCAGTTTCGCCAGTGGGCCACCGAGACGCTCAAGAGCTACCTGGTCAAGGGTTTCGTGCTCGACGACGAGCGCTTCAAGCGCGGCGCCGATGCCGAATACTTCGATGAGCTGCTGGCGCGCATCCGCGACATCCGTTCGTCGGAAAAGGTGTTCTGGCGCAAGGTGCTCGACATCTACGCCACCAGCGTTGACTACGACGCCAGGGCCGAAGCCTCGCAACGCTTCTTTGCCACGGTGCAGAACAAGATGCACTGGGCCACGCATGGCCATACAGCCGCCGAGTTGATTGCCTTGCGTGCCGATGCCAGCAAGCCCCAGATGGGGCTGCTGACCTGGGCTGCAGCTCCGCAAGGTGGCGCCCCGCGCAAGGCCGACGCGAGCGTGGCCAAGAACTACCTGACCGAAGACGAATTGCAGGTGCTCAACCGCATCGTCAATGCCTATCTGGAGTTTGCGGAGCTGCAGGCGCTGGATCGCAAGCCCATGACCATGGCGCAATGGATCACCAAGCTCGATGACTTTCTGCGCCTCTCGGGGCGAGAGATCTTGACGCATGCGGGGCGTATCACCGCCGAAGCGGCCCAGGGCAAGGCTGAAGCCGCGTTTGAGTTGTACCGTCAGCAGCAGCGGGCTTTGCCAAGCCGTGCCGAGCAGGACTTTGAAGCCACTTTGCTCCAGCCAGTCAAGGCCTTGGCAAAGCAGGTGCTGGACAAGCCGAGCAAGCCCAGGCCCGTGAACAAAACCAAAAAGGGAGGCGTATGAGTCAGCGCGAAGTCAATGCCATCGCGGGCCGCTTGAGCCTGCGCCAACCGCAATCCGAATCCCTGGCCAGATTGGCCCGAGCGATCGACGCCAGCCCCGGCATGCTCCAACATGACCGCGATGCCGCCGACGTGGCAGCGGTGCTCGACACCTTGAAGGGCCAGTTTCCGACGCTGCAGGACTTTGAGCGCGAGTTTCCGTCGCTGTGTTTTGCGCTCGCCACCGGCGTGGGCAAGACGCGCTTGATGGGGGCGTTCATCAGCTACCTGTTCCAGGCGCACGGCATCAAGCACTTCTTCGTGCTGGCGCCCAACCTGACGATCTATGACAAGCTGACCGGTGACTTCACGCCCAACACGCCCAAGTACGTGTTCAAGGGCGTGGCCGAGTTCACCTCTCATCCGCCCGAGATCATCACCGGTGACAACTACGAGGAGCGCGCCCAGGCGCTGGGCGATTTGCTCTCGCCGGTGACGATCAACATCTTCAACATCGCCAAGATCGCGACCGAGGTGCGCGGCGGCAGGGCGCCACGCATCAAGCGCCTGAGCGAGTACATCGGCCAGAGCTATTTCGATTACCTGGCCGGCCTGCCCGATCTGGTGCTGTTGATGGATGAATCGCATCGCTACCGCGCCACGGCGGGGCTGCGCGCCATCAATGAATTGAAGCCGCTGATCGGCCTCGAATTGACGGCCACACCGTTCACCGAAACCACCAAAGGCCCGGTTGCCTTCAAGAACGTGGTGATGGATTACCCACTGGCCCGGGCGATGGAAGATGGCTTCGTGAAAGAGCCGGCGGTGGTGACGCAGCGCAACTTCGACGCGCGCAACATGCCGCCCGAAGAGGTGGAGCGCGTCAAGCTGCAAGACGGCGTGCGCATGCACGAGGCCACCAAGGTCGAATTGAATACCTATGCGCGCATGCAGGGTGTGAAAGTGGTCAAGCCTTTCATGCTGGTGATTGCGCGCGACACCACACACGCCGGCGCTTTGCTGGCCTCGCTGCAGAGAGATGATTTTTTTGGCGGCCGCTACCGCCACAAGGTCATCCAGGTGGACAGCAGCAAATCCGGCGCCGAAGAAGAGGAAATGATCCGTCGGCTGCTGGCGGTTGAGAGCGTGAACGAGCCGACCGAGATCGTCATCCACGTCAACATGCTCAAAGAAGGCTGGGACGTCACCAATCTGTACACCATCGTGCCCTTGCGTGCGGCCAATGCACGCACGCTGGTGGAGCAGTCGATCGGTCGGGGCCTGCGGCTGCCGTATGGCAAGCGCACCGGCGTGGATGCGGTCGACCGGCTCAACATCATTGCGCACGACCGGTTTCAGGAAATCATCGACGACGCCAATCGGGCTGATTCGTCGATCCGATTGAAAACGCTGATCCTGGAAGCGCCGGGTGCGGTCGATGAACGCAGCATCAGCATGACGGTCAAGCCCAATCTGGTGAGCCTCCTGGGGCCGGCTGATGAGGCGTTGAACACGGGCACCGATTCACCAGCCTACGCCAACGCAAGCCCGGTCACCGCTGCTTCTGTTTTCAGCGCGCCGCAGGAGTTCGAGGCTTGCGCGCTGGTGATGGAGGCGATGGGGCGTTACGAGACCCGCACGCAAGACGCGCCCACTCGCCGTGCGTTCCTGACGCCGCAGTTGCAGGCGCAGATCGCCGACGAGGTGAAGGAGCGCTTGCCGCCCGTGCAAGCCAGCCTGTTGAGCGGCGCCGATGCGCCCCTCGAACTAGATCTGGCCGACGTGATCCGCCGCACGGTGGACGTGGTGGTGCGCCAGACCATCGACATCCCACGCATTGCCGTGGTGCCTAAAGGCGTGGTCACGAGCGGGTTCAAGCCCTTCACGCTGGACGTGGCCGGACTGCACCTGCAGCCGAAAGACCGCTCACTGGTCGGGCAGACGCTGCGCACACACGCGCAGTTCACGCTGTCAGCCCAAAGCGGGCGCGCCGAGCGCCGGCTGGAGGACTATATCGTCCACGCGCTGATCGATTTCGACGACATCGACTACACCGTGCACGCCAGCCTCTTGTATGACCTGGCGGGCCAGATGGTGGCGCACTTGCGCAGCTATCTGAGCGACGAGAACGACGTGCGCAATGTGCTCGACCTGGATCGGCTTGTGATTGCAAAGAACATCCACGCCCAGATGGCGGAGCATTTCTACGAGTCGGCTACCGAATATGCGGTTGAAGTGCGGCGCGGATTCACGGCCTTGAAAGAGCCCACCTACACCGTGGCTGTGGGCCAGCCTGTGCGCAACTACCGCGAGACCGTGGACGAGCCCGGCCGCATCAAGCAGATGGTGTTCGGGTCATTCAACAAGTGCTTGTATCCGCTGCAGAAGTTCGATTCCGATACCGAGCGGCGCTTTACCGTGATCCTGGAGCGCGACGCCGAAAAGTGGTTCAAACCGGCCAAGGGTCAGTTTCAGATCTTCTACAAGCTGGGTACTGAGCAGCCGGAATACGTGCCTGACTTCGTGGCTGAAACACCGCAGTATGTATTGATGGTCGAGACCAAGGCGCGCAATGAACTTCAGGCGGCTGATGTCCTTGCCAAGGCGCAAGCCGGTGCGCTGTGGTGTCACCACGCTTCGACGCACGCACACAGCGTGGGCGCCAAGCCGTGGAAGTACCTGCTGATTCCGCACGACCAAGTCACAGAAGACAAGCGCCTGACGGATTTTCTGGGCTTTGCGCAGCGCACGAAGTAAAAACGGCGCCCCGCAGGGCGCCGTCGTCATGCGGTGATCACCTCGATCAAGCCGCCGCCTTCACCTTCAACCGCCACGCATGCAGCAGCGGCTCGGTGTACCCACTCGGCTGCTCCTTGCCCTTGAACACCAGGTCCAGCGCCGCCTGATAGGCCGCGCAGTCCGGGTTGCCGGCCATGGCCTTGTAGAGCGGGTCGCCGGCGTTCTGGCCGTCCACCACCGCGGCCATGCGGGCAAAGGTCTCGCGCACCTGCGCTTCGGTCACCACGCCGTGGTGCAGCCAGTTGGCGATGTGCTGGCTGCTGATGCGCAGGGTGGCGCGGTCTTCCATCAGGCCGACGCCGTTGATGTCGGGCACCTTGGAGCAGCCCACGCCCTGGTCGACCCAGCGCACCACGTAACCCAGGATGCCCTGGGCGTTGTTGTCGATCTCCTGCTGGCGCTCGGTGGCGCTCCACTTGGCTTCGGCGACGACCGGAATCGTCAGCAGGTTGGTCAGCAGCGTCTCGCTGATGGCCGGGTCGGCCGCTTCGCCGGACTGCTCGATCTGCTGCTGCACCGCGGCCACGCTGACCTGGTGGTAGTGCAGCGCGTGCAGCGTCGCGGCGGTCGGGCTCGGCACCCAGGCGGTGTTGGCACCGGCCTTGGGGTGGCCGATCTTCTGCTCCAGCATCGCGGCCATCAGGTCGGGCATGGCCCACATGCCCTTGCCGATCTGCGCGCGGCCACGCAGGCCGCAGGAGAGGCCGATCAGCACGTTGCGGCGCTCGTAGGCGGCGATCCAGGCGCTGCCCTTGATGTCGCCCTTGCGCATCATCGGGCCGGCCAGCATGGCGGTGTGCATCTCGTCGCCGGTGCGGTCGAGGAAGCCGGTGTTGATGAAGGCGACGCGGCTCGAAGCGGCGGCGATGCAGGCCTTCAGGTTGACGCTGGTGCGGCGCTCCTCGTCCATGATGCCGAGCTTGACGGTGCTGTCGGGCAGGCCCAGCAGCAGCTCGACGCGGCTGAACAGCTCGGCGGCAAAGGCCACTTCGGCTGGGCCGTGCATCTTGGGCTTGACGATGTAGATGCTGCCGGTGCGGCTGTTGCTCAGGCCGTTGATGCCGTGGCGCTTCAGGTCGTGCAGCGCGATCGTGGTGGTGACCACGGCGTCGAGGATGCCTTCCGGAATCTCGCGGCCCTCGGGGCCCCACAGCACCGCCGGGTTCGTCATCAGATGGCCGACATTGCGCAGGAACATCAGCGAGCGGCCGTGCAGCTTGACCTCGCCCGAGCCGTCGGGCGCGGTGTAGATGCGGTCGGCGTTGAGGCGGCGCGTGAAGGTCTTGCCACCCTTGGCGACCTCTTCGGTCAGCGTGCCGAGCTGGATGCCGAGCCAGTTGCGGTAGGCCAGCACCTTGTCCTCGGCATCGACCGCGGCGATCGAGTCTTCGAGGTCGAGGATGGTCGACAGCGCCGATTCGACGACGACATCGCTGATGCCGGCGGCGTCGCTCTTGCCGATGGTCGTGCTGCGGTCGATCTGGATGTCCAGGTGCAGGCCGTTGTGCACCAGCAGCACCGACTTCGGCGCGGCGGCGTCGCCGGTGTAGCCGACCAGCTGGGCCGGATCGGCCAGGCCGGTGAGCACGCCACCGGCCATGCTGACGACCAGCTGGCCGGCCTCGATGGCGTAGCCGGTGGCATTGACGTGGCTGGCGTTGACCAGCGGCGCGGCGTTGTCGAGCACCTGACGCGCGTAGGCGATGACCTTGGCGCCGCGCACCGGGTTGTAGCCGCCGGCGCGCTCGGCGCCGTCGGCCTCGGAGATCGCGTCGGTGCCGTACAGCGCGTCGTACAGGCTGCCCCAGCGCGCGTTGGCGGCGTTGAGCGCGTAGCGCGCGTTCATGATCGGCACCACCAGCTGCGGGCCGGCCTGCAGCGCCAGTTCGGCGTCGACGTTGGCGGTGGTGACCTGCACGTTGGCGGGCACCGGCACCAGGTAGCCGATCTGCTCCAGATGCGCGCGATACGCCGGCATGTCGGTGATCGGGCCGGGGTTGGCGCTGTGCCAGGCGTCCATCGCGCTCTGGATGCGGTCACGCTCGGCCAGCAGCGCGGCGTTCTTGGGCGCCAGGTCGGCGACGATGTGGTCGAAGCCGGCCCAGAACTCCGAACTCGACACGCCGGTGCCGGGCAGCACTTCGCCTTCGATGAAACGGAACAGCTCGGTGGCCACTTGCAGGCCGTGGATGGGGGTGCGTGAGTTCATGGTGCGAACCTCTGAGGGCAAGGAAATGGCGAAAGGGTAAGACGAAGACGGGATCAGCGGCCGGATTCAGCGCGCCGGGAAGAAACCCAGCACGTCGTGCAGGCTGCTGCCGATGCGGCCGGGCTCGGTGTCGAGCTGTTCCAGCGGCAGGCCGGCGCGGTTGACCCACAGCGTGGTGTAGCCGTACCAGGTGGCGCCGATGGCGTCCCAGCCGTTGCTGGAGACGAACAGGATCTGGCGGGCAGCCAGGCCGAGCGTCTGCGGGCCCAGCGCGTAGGCGCGTGCATCGGTCTTGAAGGCGCGCACCGGCTCGACGCTGATGACGTGATCCAGCAGGCTCTCCAGCCCCGCGCTGCGCACCGCGATGCCCAGCATCGCCGGGTCGCCGTTGCTCAGGATGCCGGTCGGCACGCCACGCGCCTTGAGCGCCTGCAGCACCTCGCGCACGTCCGGGAAGGCGCTCAGGCTGCGGTACTGGTTCATCAGCCGCTCTTCGGCTGCGTCGGTCAAGGTCAGGCCGAGCCGCTGGCAGGCAAAGCGCAGCGCGGCGCGGGTGATCTCCCAGAACGGCCGGTAGCGGCTGCCGTCGGCCGCGCTCATGGTCACGAGCCGGGTGTATTCGATCTGCTTGTCGCGCCACAGCAGCGACAGCGCCTCGCCACGCTGCGGGAACAGCTGCTCGGCCAGCAGGCCGACGCTGTAGACGTCGAACAGCGTGCCGTAAGCGTCGAACAGCACGGCGGCCGGCTGGGCAACGGCGTTCGGGCGGGGCGTGGGTTTGTCCATGTCGAAACTTTATTCGATACTTCGCTCTGCATTACCAAAGCAAAAGTGCATGGATTCGTGCACTGGATGCACGAATCAACCCACGCCCACGCACCCCATGGCCGACCGCCTGACCCAGATCGAAGCCTTCGTGGCCGTCGCCCAGAAGGGCAGCCTGACCGCCGCCGCGGCCGGCGAGGGCGTGGCGCCCGCGATGATCGGCCGGCGCATCGACGCGCTCGAAGCCCGCCTGGGCGTCAAGCTGATGCTGCGCACCACCCGGCGCATCAGCCTCACGCACGAGGGCAGCGCCTTCCTGGAAGACTGCAACCGCATGCTCGCCGACCTGGCCAACGCCGAAGCCAGCGTCAGCGCCGGCGGCGTCAAGGCCAGCGGCCTGATCCGCATCACCGCGCCGGGCGGGTTCGGGCGCCGCCACGTGGCGCCGCTGGTGCCGCGTTTCATGGCGCTGCACCCGGAGGTGCGCATCTCGCTGAACCTGTCCGACCGCGTGATCGACATGGTCAACGAGAGCTACGACTGCGCCGTGCGCGTGGGCGATCTGCCCGACTCCAGCCTGATCTCGGTGCGGCTGGCCGACAACCGCCGCCGCTGCGTCGCCGCGCCCGCCTACCTCGCGCGCGCCGGCATGCCCACGCACCCGAACGAACTGATGCGCCACGAGTGCCTGACGCTCAGCTCCGAGGCCAGCCAGTCGCGCGGCTGGGCCTTCACGGTCGACGGCGAGGTGGCGCACCTGCGCCCGCCCGGCCGGCTCGACTGCACCGACGGCCAGGTGCTGCACGCCTGGTGCGTGGCCGGCCTGGGCCTGGCCTGGCGCAGCAGCTGGGAGGTCGAGGGCGACCTGCGCTCGGGCCGACTGGTCAGCGTGCTCGACACCTTTGCCGCGCCGCCCAACGGCATCTACGCCGTGTTTGCGCACGCCAAGCACCTGCCGCTGCGCGTGCGCCTGTGGATCGACTTCCTCAAGCACAGCTACGGCGCGCCGTCGTACTGGGCGGCGGCGGCCGAGCGCCAGGACGGCCCCTGACGCGTGTGCCGGTGCGGGCCGTGCGGGCGCTCAGCCGGCCAGTCCGAGTACCATCACCAGCGCCGTCACGGCCACCACGCCGAGCGCCACCGTGACGCCCGTCAGCCACCGCACGCGCACCCGGTTGGCGTCGATGCGCGCGATCAGCTGGGCGTTCTGCTCGGCCAGTTGCTGGATCAGCTCCGACGACACCAGCATCTGCTGATGCAGGTCCGCCGCGGCGGATTCGGCCGACGCCAGCCGCATCTCGAGTTCGGCCAGCGACGCCACCTTGTGCCCCGCCGGCAGGCCTGCCGTGTGGCCGGCGTCGGCGGTTGCCGGTGGTGCCTTGCGGGCCACGCTGCCCCACAGCTTCTTGGCCCCATCGGCCACTTTCGGGGCATTGCTGATCACGTCGACCCAGGGGACGGCTTTCAATACGGTGAGCCAAGCAATCGCCATGTCCCAGACCTTTCAATCCAACCAGCACAACAGAGGTTTCGATTCTGGCTCAAGCGTGTTTGCCGGCCACTGTTGCGTGGTTGTCGCACGAACCCGCCCATCCGTCGGCTCTTGCCGGCATGAAGATCTTCGGTGGCTTCAGCGTGTCCGACAGCGAGAACCACACCAAGGCCTATTGCGGCCTGGGCGTGGGCTATCAGCTCATGCCCAATCTCTCGCTCGATGCCGCAGCCGACTTCTCGAAGTGGGCATTCGATACCGACTCCGGCAACGCCCGCCTGCTGTCGCTGGGCGTGACCCTTTCGTTCTGAGTGCTCAGGCTCAGGTGCGCGCGGATGCGTCGGGCTTGGCGTCTTTCGCGCTTGAAACCGCCGAGAAGGCCAGTTCGACGTACTCGCGCACATTCTTCTTGAACAGATCGCCGACCTTCTCGATCTTGATGTGGCGCCGCAGCTTGCCGTTGCCTTCCAGCACCTGGTGGCGGTCCGGCAGGGCCGCGCCGCGGCTGAATTCGAGCGAGACATGCCGCTCATATGAAAACAGCCCGCAGAACGGCGATTTCCCCGAGAACAGCAAGCCGCCGTACTTGACCTCTTCGTGCACGCGCGGCGCAACCGAATGGATCAGCTTGCGCAACCGTTCGACGAGGGCATAACGCTCCTCGTCGCGCATTTGAAGGTCGGTCAGAAAGTCATCGACTTCGATGGAGTTCATGGGGTGTCCGGGTCGTGCCGTCGTGCCGTGCCGTCGGCGTTGCAGGCCGCATCATCGCGGATGCGCGCCTGAGCCTCGTACAGCTCGAGCGGCAACCCGTCCGGGTCGGCGAAGAAGGTGAAGCGCTGGCCGGTGAACTCGTCGATGCGGATCGGCTCGACGGCCACGCCTTTCGATTCCAGCTCGGCCTTGGCCTGATCGATGTCCTGAACGGCAAAGGCCAGGTGGCGCAGGCCACGGGCCTCGGGGTATGAGGGCCGCAAGGGCGGATCCGGAAACGAGAACAGCTCGATCTGCGATCCGTCGGGCAGCGCCAGGTCCAGCTTGTGCGAATCGCGCTCGCGCCGATGGTGTTCGGCCACGATCTTCAGGCCGAGCGTCTGCGTGTAGAACCGCTTCGACAGCGGGTAGTCGGCGCAGATGATCGCTGCGTGATGAATGCGGAGAAGCATCGGGTCTGCTGCCTTTCAGGTCGGCTTGAAGCGCGCGACTTCGCGTTGCAGGCGATCGAGGTTCTGCTCGTTGGCGGGCTCGACCCAGGGCGCGATCAGCTGCCTGTGCGCCACCGAATCGAAGGTCTGTCGCCAGCCGACAAGCGTCTGGTTCCCCTGGCCGGAGAACGTGATCTCGAGAATGAAGTGGTGGTCTTCGGACAGGTGCTCGATCTCGACCCGGTCGGGCGGCTCGACGCGGGTGAAGACGTTGGTGTTGAGATAGCGGGCACCATCGGGCCCGTGCATCACGAACTGCCACGCCCCTCCGGCTCGCAGATCGAAGCGCTCGAAGGTGCTCGAGAACCCGTCCGGGCCCCACCAGCGGGCCAGGCGCTCGGGGTGCGAGAAGGCGTCGAAGACCTGCGCCGGCGTCGCGTCGATCAGCCGTGAATGGATGAAGCTGCGGGCGGCAGGCGCCGTCTCGCACAACACCTTGAGTCGTTGCAGCGCCTTCGGCCAAGCCTGGGCGACGTACGGCTCGAAGGCCTCGGTCACGTCCTGATCGACCACCAGCCGGGTGCCGTGGGCCGTGGCCGTGAACGTGTAGTTCTCGTAGGCCGGAGCCCAGGCACGGACCGACTCGCTGGTCGTGTCTTCGACACCGTCGACGATGGTCCCGAGGTGGCGGATCGACGTGAACTCGTCGATGCGATGCTCCGCGATCTCGGACACCATGCCGTCGCCTGTCGGCGCCATGAACCTGATCGGCTGGCCTTGCTGCCACGATCCGGTGTAGTACGAACCTTCGGCAAACGCGGTCGTCCAGTCTCGGTACGCCTGCGGATCGAGCATCGTGCCGAACACGACAGGCACCGGTGCGGCGATGTCGATGACGAACTGGATTCGCTTGTTGTCGGTCATGGGTGCCTCTTGGTGTCCGGATGTGCCGACCGGCGTGGAGGAAAGTATCACCCGTCAGGATTCAAGCACGAGGAGGCCCGGGTGACGTGACGACCCGCTCAGGCGGCGGCGGGCCGGGCACGCCGCCGTGCGGGCGGTGCGAACAGCTCGTTGCGGGCCGCCTCGGTGATCGCCGTCACGCACGGATGCGTGATGCGGCGCTCGACCGTGATCGCGAAGAACTCCTCCATGACCTCGGGCGCCGCGCCGAGCACGCGCACGCCGTACTGCTTCTCGATGTCGCGCTCGAGCACGGTGGAGCCGACGAAGATGCCCATGCCGCGGCGCCCGAACTCCTTGGCCAGGGCGCTGTCGTCGCACTCGCCGACCACCCGGGGGCGCAGCGACCGCGCATGCAGCCAGGCCCGCAGGCGCTGGCCGACCGCCGACTCCTCGGCCGGCAGCAGCAGCGGCGCGCCGTCCAGGCAGGCCGGAAAAGGCCCCGTGCACGACGCCAGCAGCGACGGCGCCGCGAAGAAGCTGACGCCGCTGCTGCCCAGCCGGTGGTTGAAGGCGCGCACGCTGACGTCACGCGGGATCGGCGCATCAGCGATCACCAGGTCCAGCCGGTGCAGGGCCAGCTCGGCAAGCAGCGTGTCGAGCTTCCATTCGCGGCAGACGATGCGCACCGGCTCGGGCAGCTGCGTGGCCGGCTCGATCAGCCGGCAGGCGATCGCCTTCGGCACGGCGTCGGCCACGCCGATGCGCAAGGCCAGCAGCTTGCCCTGGCGGGGAAAGTCGCGCACCGCCTCCGCGAGCTCGGTGCCGATCGAGAAGATGTCCTCGGCGTAACCGAGCACCATGCGCCCGGCCTCGGTCAGCGCCAGGCCGCGCCCGCTGCGGGCGAACAGCGGCGTGCCGAGCGCCTCTTCGAGCAGCTGGATCTGCCCGCTGATCGTCTGCGGCGACAGGTGCAGCTGCTCGCTGGCGCGCAGCACGCCGCCCAGCTTGGCCACCTGCAGGAAGTAGTGGAGGTGCTTGTAGTTCATGGGAGCCTCTCGTCGGAGGTCGACCCGCGGGCGGCGCGAATGTTCCGTTTTTTCGGACGATGGCCATCAAACAATCTGCTTTTCGCGGCCTGCCTGCCGCCCTAGATTCTGCGCATCGCCACCGCCCACCCTTGCCGGGAGACATCGACATGGACACGCTCCTCCTGCCCTGCGACGGAACACCCAACGCCCTGCTGGCCGTGCGACACGCGTGCGATGCGTTCCGCCGCGGCGACGTGCGCATGGTTCACCTGCTCAACGTGCAGGCGCCGTTCTCGTCCTACGTGGCCCGCCACGTCGATCGGGAGCTGCGCGCCGACTACCACCGCGAACAGGCCGAAGAAGCGCTGGCCGAGGCCCGACGGCTGCTCGATGCCGCCGGCGTCCCCTGCCGCGCGCACAGCGAGGTCGGCGACAAGGCCCAGTGCATCGCCGACGCCGCGCTGCGGCTGCGCTGCAACCGCATCGTCGTCGCCACGGCGCGCAAGAGCGCGCTGGTGCGCGCGGTCGAGAACTCGCTCACCAGCCAGTTGCTCGAGCTCTGCCCGGTGCCGGTCGAGGTGATCGGCGGCGCCCCGGCCGGTGCGCTGGAGCGGGTCGGCATCCCCGCCGGCGTGGGGGCCGGCGCGGCCTTGCTGCTGTTGAGCGCGTCGTGAGCGGGCATCCATGAACATCGACTCCTTTGCGACCGGCCCGATGTGGGCGGGCTTCATCGTCTTCGTGCTCGCGATGCTGGCGCTGGACCTGTTCGTGCTCGGCGGCAACAAGGCCCACCGCGTCTCGGTCAAGGAGGCCGGCAGCTGGGTCGCCGCCTGGGTCGCGATGGCCTTCGCGTTCGCCGGCTTGCTGTGGTGGCATCTCGACGCCAACGTCGGCCGCGAGATGGCCGACCGCAAGGCGCTCGAGTTCATCACCGGCTACCTGATCGAGCAGTCGCTGTCGGTCGACAACATGTTCGTGTTCGTGATGATCTTCAGCTACTTCGCCGTGCCGCCCGAACTGCAGCGGCGCGTGCTGCTGTACGGCGTGCTGGGCGCGATCGTCATGCGCGCGGGCATGATCCTGGCCGGCGTCTGGCTGGTGCGCGAGTTCGCCTGGATCCTGTACGTCTTCGGTGCCTTCCTGATCGTCACCGGCATCAAGATGCTGGTCTTTGCCGAGCAGAAACCCGACCTCGAGCGCAACCCGCTGCTGCGCTGGCTGCGGGGGCACATGCGGATCACGCCGGCCCTGCACGGCGAGAAGTTCTTCGTGCGCATCGACGGCGTGCGCTGGGCCACCCCGATGTTCCTGGTGCTGATGATGATCGAGGCCAGCGACCTGGTGTTCGCGGTCGACAGCATCCCGGCCATCTTCGCGGTCACCACCGACCCGTTCATCGTCTTCACCTCCAACATCTTCGCCATCATGGGGCTGCGGGCGCTGTACTTCCTGCTCGCCGACATGGCCGAGCGCTTTCATCTGCTCAAGTACGGCCTGGCGCTGGTGCTGGTCTTCATCGGCGGCAAGATGCTGGTGGCGCCCTGGTTCCACATGCCGGTGCAGTGGTCGCTGGCCATCGTTGGCGCGGTGATCCTGGCTTCCGTCCTGCTGAGCCTCAAGTTCTCCGCCCGCAAGCTCGACCGGCGCACCACATGACCCGCACCGATACCCCCGCGATCCCCACCCCCGGCTGCACCGCCTGCGACGAACTCGGTCGCCTGGTGGCCGCCAGCTGGGGCACCGCTCCGGCGGCGGAACACGCCGGCCGCTGGCTGGTCGCCGTCGACGGCTCGCCAGGGTCCTTGCAGGCCGCATCGATGGCGGCGCAGCTGACTGCGGCCGATCCGCAGGCCGGGGTCGACCTGGTGCATGTCGTCGCCTGGCTGGTCAAGGAGGCCGCCGAGGTGGAACTGCCGCGGCGCGGCTGGCACGTCAGCGCCGACGCGCGTGCGCTGATGGACGACGCCGGCATCGCCTGGCGGCTGCACGTGCGCATGGGCGACGCCGCCGAGCAGATCGTGGCGCTGGCCCGCGAGCTCGGCAGCCGCGGCATCGTCATCGGCTCTCGGGGTCTGACGGCCACCGAGTCGCTGCTGCTCGGCTCGGTCGCCTACAAGGTCGTGCACCTGGGCAGGGTGCCGGTGCTGCTGGTGCCCCCCACAGGTCTGGCTGATGGCGCTTGAATGACCCTGCAACCACGCAAATTGCGCATGCAAGGTCCGTGGTCTGCATGAGCAACCTGCACGCGGTGTGCATGGACATGGCCTTTTTGTGCATGCACACCGTGCTCGGGTTTCATGCACATGACGCGCGATGCGCATGCACATTGCGGGCAATGACGATGTACAAACGGGGCGATTGCCCTGAACAAAGGGCCGATGTGCATGTGCACCGTGCTCGGTGTCTATGCAAGGTGATGGCCATGTGCATATGCATTGCAGGCGTTGTGCCCATGCATGGGCGGCGCCTCGACACATGTCACGACCCGTTTCCGGGCTTTGGACGACACGATCGCCGCCACCCTCGAGCACTGTATTGCCTTCACTCCCGGCTGGGCTTGTGTCCGGGCCGGGATGACTGCGAGCAACGGCATCGCCAGCGCGTGCTGCACAACCTCAGCCAGCGCGCCGACAGACGCGGCATGAAGCTCGTCGCGGCGGAAGGCGCTTGAAAACACCATGACGGATCAATCACTTGGGTGGTGTTTCTTGAGAGAGGCATCACTTTGCGTCCACTGTACGCGCGAGATCTTGTACAGGCAGTGAGGACGAAGCGCATTGCCTTCTGGGACTGCCGGATGCTCAAAGTCAGTGTGGGTGTTGGTCATGCCGATGCGTTCCATGACTCTGCGCGAGGGTAGGTTCTTGAGCGTGGTGAAGGACACGATCTCGGTGAGGCCAAGAACCTCGAAGCCGACGGCGCGCGTCAAGGTAGTTGTCGCCTGATTCACGCAGCTTCTTGCTGAGTATGTTGATCGCCGGCAGCCATCTTGACCACCTCGTCGCGCTCGGGATTGAGGGTTACCGCGCCGATGGGCGACCAGTCTCGCGTGGCGCCCGACCAGCGCCCCGGGTGGCGCTGTTGGGCCTCGATGTACAGCGCGTGCCGTGCCGCCAGGATGGCCCGGTCGTGGCCGGCATGGCGCTGTGCTGGGCTGACGTAGCCGATGCCGCTGTGACGGTGCTCGACGTTGTACCAATGCACGAATTCAGCCGCCCAGGTGCGGGCTGCATCGAGCGTGTCGAAGCCCTGCGAGGGGAACTCCGGCCGGTACTTGGCCGTGCGGAACAGCGCCTGCGCGAACGCGTTGTCGTCGCTGACGCGGGGTCGCGAGTACGACGGCTTGACGCCCAGCCAATTGAGCATCGCCAGGACCGTGGTGGCCTTGAGCGTGGCGCCGTTGTCGCCGTGCAGCACCGGCTTGGTGTCCATCGCTGCAATCCCCTCGGCCAGCGCGGTGCGGCGCACCAGGTGCACCGCGTGGTCGGAGTCGTCGCTGTCGTGCACCTCGGCGCCCACGATCTTGCGGCTGTACAAGTCCAGGATCAGGTACAGATGGAACCAGCGGCCCATCACCTTGGCCGGCAGGTAGGTCATGTCCCAGCACCACACCTGCCCGGGAGCGGTGGCGATGTGCGTGGTGGGTGGCCGCGAGGCTTTGGGCGCCTTGGCGCGGCCACGGCGCGTGTTCTGCCCGGCGGCCTTGAGCACGCGCGCCAGGCTCGACTCGCTGCCCAGGTACACGCCCTCGTCGGCCAGCATCGGCACGATGCGCGCCGGCGGCGTCGAGGCGAAGCGCGGCTCGTTGGCCACCGCCAGCAGCGCGGCACGCTCGGCCTCACTCAGGGCATGACTGGGCATCGGGCGCACGGCCTGTGGCCGGCCATCGCCTTGCGTGAGGCCCTGGCTGGTCTTCCAGCGCTGCAGCGTGCGCGCGTCGATGCCCGCCACCTCACAGGCTGGCGCCAATCGAGCGCCGGCCGCATGCGCGGCGTCGATGTCGCGCGACAGGGCTTGGCGATCTTCCAGGCCGATCATGCGTCCTCGTCCTTGTGGAAGATCGCCTCGAGCTTTTTTGACAGCACCAACAACGCGGCCGTCTCGGCCAGCGCCTGGTCCTTGCGCAGCAGGTCGCGCTCGAGCTCCTTGATGCGTTTGCGGTCGGCGCGTGTGGCCTGTGCGCTGGCGGGCGCATCCTGGGGGTCGGCCAAGGCTGTCGTGCAACTGGCTCGCCACTTGTCCAACTCGGCCGGATACACGCCATGCTCGCGGCACCAGGCGCTCTTGCTCGCCTCGTTCAGGGCCGCCGTGGTGATCACCGCCTCCAGCCGGGCACCTGCTGACCACGTCCTGGCACGGGCGGGCCGGTGTCTGTCAACATAGATGACGCTTGGCGCATGAAGTTTCTATGCGGCTTGACGCTCCTTGTCACGCGGGTTGAGACAGACGTGATCAGGCTCGCTCCATCTGCGGATCTCTCGGCTCCAGCGGCTGGGGTTGGCTTCCCGGGCGGCCTGGTAGACCGCGCGCCGCTGCCTTAGCACCGCCTTGCTCTGCCCGCTGTGGCGCTGGTTCGGCGTCACGAAGCCGATCTCTCGATGGCGATGCTCGCCGTTGTACCAATCGATGAACGTGCGACACCAGTTTCGCGCCTGATCAAGCTCGCCGAACCCGGTGCTCGGGAAGGTCGGCATGTACTTGAGCGTGCGGAACCACGACTCGATGAGGGCGTTGTCGTCGCTCACGCCGGGTCGGCTGTAGCTGGGCGCGATGCCCAGATCCTGCAGCTTGGCGCGCAGCGTGTGCGAGCGCTGCACCGCGCCGTTGTCGGCGTGCAGCACCAGCGGCTTGCCCGCGAGCTTCTCACGCCAGCGCGCCCGCTCGACGAGCTCGGCGGCCAGGTCAGCGTTCTCGCTGGCATGCACCTCCCAGGCCACCAGCTTGCGGCTGTACAGGTCGATGACGGCGTACAGGTAGAAGAACAGCCCCCGCACCTGGCTGGGCAGGTAGGTCACGTCCCAGCACCAGACTTCGTTGGGCGCGTGCGCCACGTGCATCGGCGCGGGCTTGTGGCTGCGCTGTCGAGCACGTCCCCGGTGCTGCTGCGCGCCGTGCGCATGCAGCAGCCGGTAGAAGGTCGACTCGCTGGCCAGATAGGTCCCCTCGTCGGCCAGGGCCGGCACGATTTGCGTGGGCGGCAGGTCGGCAAAGCGCGGCTGCATGCACGCATCGAGCACCGCGCGCTGTTCGTCGCCGCTGAGCTTGTTGCTCGGCTGCGCCCACACCGCCCCCGGCCGGCCGTCGGCCTGCACCTCACCACCGTCGATCCAGCGCTGGTACGTGCGCACCGACACGCCCACCTCCGCGCACGCGCTGTGCAGGCGCGCGCCGCTGGCCTGTGCGGTCTTGACCATCTCCACGAGCCCCTGGCGTTCCAGCAACGCAGTCATGCGTCCTCGTCTCTGTTCTGGAACGCCTCGAGTTTTCGCGACAGGATCAGCAGCGCAGCGGCTTCGGCCAGCGCGCGCTCCTTGCGGCGCAACTCCTTCTCCAGCTCCCGGCTGCGTTTGCGCTCCTCGGCCAGCGCCGCCGGGCTGACCCGCTCGGCCCCGGCCGCATTGGCCTGCAGGCACGCGCCCCGCCAGCGGGCGATCTGCTCGACGTGCAGCCCCTTCTTGCGGCAGTACTCGCCCAGCTCGGCCTGCGCCAGCCCCAGGGTCTCGACCACGACGGCGAACTTGTCCTCAGGCTTCCAGTCTTCGGGGTTGCTGCCGTCTCCAGGTACGGCTCGACCCGCTCCACGGGCCTGGTTTCGCCACGCGTAAAGCGTGGGCTCCGTCACCCCCGTGCGCCTGGCCACCTCCGCCACCACCAGGTTGTGTGGCGCACTCATCAGCGACAGCGCGTGTTCCTTCTTCTCTTTCGAATACCTTGGCATTCCCGTCCTCTGCTTGCCCCCTGCGGTTATCGATCGTCGCCTCACTCGACGCGACATCTATCCTGACAGAGGGGGGGGCTGGCTCAGCGCCTCCTCGCGCCACCGCTCCAGCGTGCCCACGCCGATGCCCACCTCGCGCGACACCACTTCCACTGGCGCGCTGTGCGGCGGCAGCAGCCTCGCTACCGCCTTGTCCTTGAATGCCTGTCCGTACCTTGCCACTCTCGTCCTTCATCGCCGCCCCCAGGTTCTTGGTTCTATGGAGGCGACAACTATTCTGACGCGGGGGGCTTGTTCTCCCTGAAATAGCTGGCGTCGCCTTGGCGGATTTGAATCAAGACCTCCCAGGCGAATTGCTGCGCAATTCGTCAGGGGTTGGTTTTGCTTGACGGATGGGGATGCCCTTGTAGCGATTAAGCCGGTTGCTGGAGGCAATCCGGCCTGAATCGCGTGTTAGCCGTCATCGGGGACAGTGAGCACGAATGAAGAAATATAGCTTGCGACAACACTGCTACGGTCCCCAGTAGTCGAACTTGAAGATAACGCCCTTTGGAATTTCGAAGGACAAACCTGCACCGCATTCAATAGTGTGCACGCCCGGCGAGATTGGGACTGCTTGACCAATTGGATAGGACCAAACGGCACCATCGACCTTGATTGGTCCGCACTGGCCACCGTTGTCATCGACGACGGCGAGGTAGGTCTTTCCATCGGGTGACTTAGAGACAGCCCCTCTGAGGTACCCATCGTCGCACCCCGTACATATGGTGCAAGTCAAAAGGAGGACCGCCGTGCGTAGGCTCATTGGATTGACGGGTAACGTTTGACTTCACCGGCCTGCGAGGCTTTTCGCGCAGGTCCGGTGGAAGGATGGGTTAGCCCTCACGAGCCACCCGTTTAGATAGAAAAACGCAATGCCATGCACGGCGCCAAGTAGCCCGCCAATACCAAGGGCGGGCAACAGAGTGACGGACAAGGCGTACCAGAACTCGCTTTGAAGCGGAGAGAGGCCATCGAGTGCTCCGCCCGCAGCAAACGCGGAATTGGTGGCGCCCCACAGCCAGATAGAAGACACGAAGGCAATGCCCCAGCCGAAACCCTCAAATGCCGCGCGACGGAGAGATGCGGCACCAGCCAAGATAAGGCGGACGGAAGCGGCACCGCGCCAGCCAACCAAAGCCGACGCGGGAAGCAGAAGAAACACAATTGCGGGAACCGCTCCCCAAGCGTGAGAGGCGGAAGCAAGACCGACGCAAGACCAAAGGACGAAAAACAGCAGCGCATCAATGCGGCCGATCTTTCGAGCGAGAGACTCTGCGAACTCGGTCATGTGAGGGCTAACGTGGCTGCTAAGCGGCGTGCCGCAGGCACGTCCGCTTGAGCTGAGGGTTAGAGCGCATTTTGCGACTACCAATGCGACGATAAATTTTGTTTTCCATGGTGCTGGCTCCTAAACGCAAAATAAGAGAATATTTCTTTTGAGCCACTCAAACGCGGAATGTGACAAAAAGAGAGCGCAGCCAATGAAAGCTGACCCACCAATTAGAAATGTTATTGAGAATGCCAATTCATCGATAAGCAAAAAGCCGCCACCAATGGCTAAACATATGAGGCCGACAATAGCAAGACCTCTGCGGTCACTCGCTTGTTCCGGGAAGCGGTTGAAGACACTCATGCGCGCTAACGTTTGAATTCAGCGGACGCCGAAGGCGGTCCGCTGGAATGAGTGGTTGGGCGTCATGCTACGAGCTACGCACCACTTGCCACAAGATAAACGCAAACACGCCGACGACAACGAGAACGCCGGCAAAGCGGCCGAACCTATTGCCCAGATAGAGTGCGAGCACCAAAAGTGCCGCAATGCTGCCGAACCAAAGGCACCCTCGCCAACTGGTAAACCATTGCGAGAAGAGAAGCAACAGGAAGCCAACTGACGCAAGCGCGGCTGAGAGCCACCAAACTGCAACTCGTTCACCGGACTTGGACGCCACCCAAACCAGGAAAGACGAGAACAGCAACAACGGCCCGATGAACCGTGCCCACCCATTTGGCCAAGGCACAAGCGCGCGCGATGTCTCATAGCGGCCAACGCTGACAACTAACACATTGCCGGTTGTGACAGCCGACCAGACAGCGCTGAACATAGACCAGAGTGCAGGCAGCAATAGAACGGCTGCTGCCGCAATAACGAATTGCGCGGCAAACTTCAGTGGCACTCGATTTGACATGATGCCCAACGTTTTAGGTAAGGGGCGGCCCGGTTGCGGGACGTCCCAGCGGCCGAAGGCCGCGCCTTGACCGGAATGTTAGAGCGCATTGGCATCGACAAGCTCCATTTCGTGGGAGGCGAGGCCAAGAGAGTGCCCCATGAATTTCCCCTCTTCGGGGTAGTTCCAACCTTTCTCAATCCAAGCGCAGCCGTATGGGTCGATTTCGTAAACCTCGAACACCTCACCAATCATCGACTTGACCTCCTCGAATTCATCGGGGGGAAGTGATTGCAGAAATTGTTGGGACAACTGGAGAAGCCTGACACGCGAACCAACTGAAACTGGGCGACCAAATTTATCCAAGCACTGAGTCATGTTTGGTTTGCGCTCTAACGTTTGAGCTAACCGGCGCGCTGCGGCATGGCGCGCTGGCCGCAAGGTGGATGATGAGATCGGCCGCCTTGCGGCCAGCGCGCCATGCCGCGGTGCGTCCGGTTGAGCGAGGGGTTAGGCGTCAACGCGGGATCGCTAGTGCTGACCATGGAATACTGAATCGTGTCTCGTAGACAGCTGCCGCCGCTTTGCGAACTGGTGCCTCAGCTACAAAGTGAGCTTGGCGAACGATCAACTGGTCACTTGCTTCCTCGAGCGCCACGATCTTGGTGAAGTGATAGCGATGGCCCAAATCGATCTTGTCGTTCCGGACGAAGCCACGGCCAATCACAGTACCGACGCTGTTGATGGCGACAACTTCGAGATCCTCTTGTCGATGCCCCCCAAAGAGCAAGATTGCCCGCTGCGCGCAATGCACCTCTCTCAGGCCATATGGCATCAGGAGTGTCCAGCTTGACGTTCTCAACTCGCCCCGCCCGTGGTCAGAGTTGGCGTCGTAGTGCGCAGAGACACCTTCTTCGCACGCCTTGACGGGAAGCCCTTTGGCGCCGACTTCACCGGGCTGCAAGAGGCTTGTGGGCGAGACCCTGTGAACTGTGGCTGAGGCACTTACATCGAATTGGCGACTGCGATCTGCATGAGGTTCTGGCTTCAATAGCCCCGCGAGCCACTTACCGGCCTGATCTCCTGGCCAGCCATCACGCGGCAAGGTAAAGGTCGCGATCTGTCTGCCACTGGCGCGGTCGAGTACTTGAAGAGAGTGCTTTGGCGCTAGAAAAGAAAGCGATTCGGGCAGCCACGGGGCAACTCTCTGGTCCATGACAACCACATACGGTGGCAATGGAGAAGTCTGCGGGCTCCGGAGAATCAGGCCAGGAGACAGTTGACGGTAGGTGCTGCCGTTCAAGTCAACTCTGCTGAAACCGTGCGCGAACGCGTAGCCGAGTCCGAATTTCGCATCAGGGTAGGGCTTGGCGCCCAGTACCTTCAGTTCGATCTCGCTCGATGGCGCGATTGCAGGGCGGACGCCACTATCGCAGCCGATGAGTGTGCCCAGCACACCTACAACAGCCAAGAATGTGAACTGCGCAGAGCTCTTCAAAGGGCGGTCACGCGTGTGCGACAGACGGTAGTTGATTTTGACGCCTAACGTTGGAGTTCAGCGGACGCCGAAGGCGGTCCGCTGGAATGTAAGGTTGGGCATTGGCCTCCTTTCGGCCCTATATGGAGCCTGAAGCGGTGTCTTTTGGCATTTATTTATATGGCTCAATGAGCAAATGCCGATCGTTGATCGCATGCTCAGGTTGTTATTGGCGAAATAATGGAAAAATAAAGTTTGACAAGATGTATGCTGCAAGCAGCAGAATCGCAGGAGACCATGCCGCAAATTTCGCAATGGTCCTTAGCCTAAAGAGGTAGAGAGCTGCAGTGGCTATCACATAAGCCCCAAAAATTTTGATTGATGCGGTTCTCGTCTGTTCCTCATAAGCTCCACCAAATACCATCCATAGCAGAAAAATCAGTGAGCCAATAAGAAGCCCTGAGCCGACGTTTGCTGCGACTGAGCTTTGTGATGGCTTTGATGGAGCCGGTGGAGTGACACTCATTTTTTAGACGATGCTCAACGTTTTTTTGTACAGCCACGCCCGCCGACCTCGTTGTGTTCTAAATCGGTGTCGCGTGGTCTCATGTCGGGCAATCCTAGACCAGTCCCTTGTCATGGTCTAATTTTCCCGGACACCTCGATAGGTGGAATCCACCTGGACGAGGAACATGAGCAAGAGAGAACGAAGGACATTCAACGCGGAATTCAAGCTGCAAGTGGTGCAGATGATTCGCGAGCAGGGCTTGAGCGTGGGCGACGTCTGCCGCGACATGAAGCTCGGCGAGACGGCCGTGCGGCGATGGCTGGCGCAAGCCGATGAAGAGGCTGCAGGCCGCCCCGGCATTGGCAAACCGCTCACCGCCGAGCAGCAACGCATCCGCCAGCTTGAGGCCGAGAACAAGCAACTGCGCGGCGACGTCGACATCTTAAAAAAAGCATCGGCCTTCTTTGCCCGCGAGCTTCGATGAGCTACCAGTTCGTCGAGCAACTGCACAAGAAGGCCGTCACCGTCGAGCGTCTATGCCGCGTGCTGGGCGTCAGCCGTTCGGGCTACTACGGTGCCCGTCAGCGCGCCAAGCTCGCGCCCAAGGCCTGCTTGGTCAGCACGCAATTGAAGGCCGAGTTCGCCGCCAGCGGCCGCGTCTATGGCAGCCGTCGCCTGTGCGCAGTGCTGCGCGCTCGGGGGCTGGGCATCGGGCGCCACCGGGTGCGACGTTTGATGCGCGAGAACAGGTTGCGGGCCCTGTGGCGACGCAAGTTCATGCACACCACCGACAGCGGTCATGCGCTGCCCGTCTCTGACAACCTGCTGGCACGGCGCTTCAATCCGAGCCGCCCCAACCAGGCCTGGGTGAGCGACATCACCTACATCCGCACGCGCAGCGGCTGGCTGTACCTGGCCGTGGTGCTGGACCTGTACGCCCGCAAGGTCGTGGGCTGGGCGATGGCGCCGACGATGCATGCCGAGTTGGTGTGCGCAGCGCTGCAACTGGCCATTGCGCAGCGCCAACCCGCGCCAGGGCTGATTGTTCATTCCGACCGAGGCAGCCAGTACGCCAGCGCGTTGCATCAGGCGCTGCTGGCGCGCCACGGCCTGGTCGGCAGCATGAGCCGCAAGGGCAACTGCTGGGACAACGCGGTGATGGAACGCTTCTTCCTGAGCCTCAAGACCGAGCGGGTCTGGCAGCGCGACTACGCCAACCATGCCGAGGCCATGACCGACATCGCCGACTACATCGTGGGCTTCTACAACAGCGTGCGGCTGCACTCCAAACTGGGCAACCTGCCACCCAATGCCTTCGAGCAGCAATCGGCAATCAAACAACCTATCGTGGTGTCCGAAAAAACTTGACCAGCACACCTCCCTCTGTGAGCGTCTTTTTGCCTCATCCTTTTGGGGGATGGTCAAGTCGATTTAGACAGCCTAAATTTTTCGGGATGGACCCAGACCACTCGACGCTGCCACAGCTGGTTCCTGCGGACGCGCAGGGCGTTGCGGCCGAGCCGGCGGCGCCGCGGTTGATGGTGCGGCTGCGCGAGGCCTTGCGGGTGCGCCACTATTCATTGCGCACCGAGCAGGCCTACGCCGATTGGGCCAAGCGCTATATCCGGTTCCACGGCCTGCGCCATCCGATGGAGATGGGCAGCGCCGAGGTCATGGCCTTTCTGACCTATCTGGCGGCCGAGCGGGGCGTCAGTTCGTCCACCCAGTCGCAGGCCAAGGCGGCGCTGCTGTTTCTGTATCGCCAGGTACTCGGTATCGATTTGCCGTGGACGGGTGAACTGATCTCTGCCAAATCGACCCGCCGTCTGCCCGTGGTATTGACCCCACGTGAGGTCGAGCAACTGCTGCACGAACTCAACGGCACGATGTGGCTGGTGGTGGCGCTGCTTGACGGCACCGGCATGCGCCTGCTCGAAGGGTTGCGCCTGCGCGTCAAGGACATCGAGTTCGTGCGCTGCTCGGCCTTGCCGACGTGTCGACCACCATGATCTACACCCACGTCCTCAACCGCGGGGGCCGGGGCGTGCGCAGCCCGCTCGATTCGATCTGACGCGGTGATAAGCTGAAACGGTCCCGTTCGACTGTTCGTTCGTCCCACCCGATCTGATACGGAGCCGAAGATGCCCGCCTTGTTGCCCAGCGTCGATCCCGACGGCCTGCTCGAATACTCGGTGGTCTACACCGACCGCGCGCTCAACCACATGTCCGCCCGTTTCCAGGGGGTGCTCAAGGACATCTCCGGCGTGCTCAAGGAGGTCTACGCCGCCCGCTCGGCGATCGTGGTGCCGGGCAGCGGCACCTTCGGCATGGAGGCCGTGGCGCGCCAGTTCGCCACCGACCGCCGCGTGATGGTGATCCGCAACGGCTGGTTCAGCTACCGCTGGACGCAGATCTTCGACATGGGTCGCATCCCGGCCGAGTCGACCGTGCTGAAGGCGCGCCGCATCGCCGACGAGCCGCAATCGCCGTTCGCCCCGGCGCCGCTCGACGAGGTGCTGGCCGCCATCGCCGCGCAGCGCCCCGAGGTGGTGTTTGCGCCGCACGTCGAAACCGCCTCCGGCATGCTGCTGCCCGACGCCTACCTCCAGGCCGTGGCCGAGGCGGTGCACGCGGTGGGCGGGCTGTTCGTGCTCGACTGCATCGCCTCGGGCACGGTCTGGGTCGACATGGCGGCCACCGGCGTCGACGTGATCGTCAGCGCGCCGCAGAAGGGCTGGAGCGGCCCGCCGTGCTGCGCCCTGGTGATGCTCGGCGAGCGCGCCCGCGCGGCCATCGACGCCACCACCAGCACCAGCTTCGCCTGCGACCTGAAGAAGTGGCTGCAGATCATGGAGACCTATGAAAGCGGCGCCGTGGCCTACCACGCCACCATGCCGACCGACGCGCTGGCGCAGCTGCGCGACGTGATGCTCGAGACCCGCGCCTACGGCTTCGCCAAGGTCAAGGCCGAGCAGATCGAGCTGGGCCGCCAGGTGCGGGCGCTGCTGGCGCGCAAGGGCTTCCGCAGCGTGGCGGCGCCCGGTTTCGAGGCGCCCGGCGTGATCGTCAGCTACACCGACGATCCGCTGATCCACAACACCCAGAAGTTCCGCGGCCAGGGCATCCAGATCGCCGCCGGCGTGCCGCTGCAGTGCGACGAGCCGGCGGATTTCCGCACCTTCCGCATCGGCCTGTTCGGGCTCGACAAGCTGCACCACGTCGAGCGCACGGTCGAGAACCTGGATCGGGCGCTGAGCCACCTGGTCTGAGGCGACGGGCGGCGGCGGCTGACGCCATGGCCCCGGCACCGGGCTCGCCGGCCGTCGACGCACCCGCCGCGCTGGCCGGCCTGCGTGGCATCGTGCTGCTGCAGGGCCTGCCCGACGAGGGGCTGGCGGAGGTGGCGCAGGCCTGCCGCTTCCGGCTCTACCGGGCGCGCCAGACGGTGATCGCGCGTGCCGATGTCGACCGCGACTGCTACCTCGTCATCACCGGCAAGCTGCGCGTGGTGGCGCTGTCGCCGGGCGGGCGCGAGGTGAGCTTTCGCGACGCGGCGGCGGGCGAGGCGATCGGCGAGATGGCCGCGCTCGACGGCCGGCCGCGCTGTGCCACCGTGATCGCGTTGCAGGACTCGCTGCTCGCACGCCTGAGCCCCGAGGCGCTGACCGACCTGCTGCGCCGCCATTGGCCGATCTGCGAGCGCATGCTGCGCCACCTGGCCGGCGCGGCGCGCGGGCTGACCGAGCGGGTCTACGAACTCAGCACGCTCAACGTGCAGCAGCGCCTGTGCGCCGAGCTGCTGCGCCTGGGCCTGGCCGCCGATGCCGCCAGCCCCGACCGCGTGGTGCTGAGCCCCGCGCCCAGCCACAGCGAACTGGCCGCGCGCATCAGCAGCTACCGCGAGCAGGTCACGCGCGAGCTGGCCGAGCTGGCGCGGCTGGGCATCGTCAGCCGCGACGACCGGCAGCTCGTCATCGTCGACCTGAACCGGCTGGCCGAGCAGGTCGAGGCCGTGCGCGCTGCCTGAAACAATTTGCATCACTTTCGCGGTGCGCCAGCGCACCGCGGCTTGCGGGGCTGCGTTCCTAGACTGACTTCAGCCGCCGTCGCCCTCGACGCGGGCGGCGTCTGTCCGTCAACCCGTCCAGGGAGCTCGCTCATGCACACCGTCGTCACCGCACCGGCCACGTTTTCCAGTGCCTTGCAGGATCTGCCGTTCGCCGCCGGCGCTGCCGGCCAGCCGCATCACCAGCCCGAGCTGCGGCCGCCACCCGGCGGTTTCGTGCCGCGGGTGGTGGGCTATCGCGACCAGACCGCGCTCGCCGGCACCGAGGCCGGCCCGACGCTGACGGTGCAGATGCTCGATGGTTTCCAGGTCTGGATCGGCGCCGATCCGGTCACCGGGCTGCCGCAGGGCAAGCCGCGGTCGCTGCTCAAGCTGCTGCTGCTGCAACGCCGCCGGCCCTTGTCGCGGGCGCGGCTGTGCGCGCTGTTCTGGCCCGATGCCGACGCGGCCAGCGCACGCAACAGCCTCAACGTCACGCTGCACCGCCTGCGCCGCGCGCTCGGCCACGCCAGCCTGGTGCGCCACGGCGACGCCGGTTATCAGCTGGTG
This sequence comes from Leptothrix cholodnii SP-6, assembly GCF_000019785.1. NCBI lineage: Bacteria > Pseudomonadati > Pseudomonadota > Betaproteobacteria > Burkholderiales > Sphaerotilaceae > Leptothrix > Leptothrix cholodnii. Next base: position 4,646,805 of record NC_010524.1, on the reverse strand, counting down.
GCCGCGGGCGATGTCTGGCTCGACACCGAGCAGTTCCTGCTGCACGCCGAGATGGGCCAGCTCGAGGACGCCCAGGGCCGCAGCGCCGGCGCCATCCACCAGTACGAGGCGGCGCTGGCGATCTACCGCAGCGACCTGCTCGACGAGGGCGATTCGGACCGCGCGCTCGCCGCCCAGGCGCAGGCGCTGCGCGACCGGCTCAACCAGACGCTCGAACGCCTGGCCGTGCTGCGCGAGCAGGCCGCCGACTGGCACGGCTGCCTGCGCGCCGCGCTGCGCCATCTGGGCCTGGACGAATGCAACGAGGCCGCGCACCGCCGCCTAATGCGCTGCTATGCACGGCTCGGCCAGCCGCAGCTGGCCGAGCGCCAGTACCGCGCCTGCGTCACGGTGCTGCGGCTGCAGCTGGGCCTGAGCCCGAGCGACGACACCACCGCGCTCTACCGCCGCATCGCCGCCCGCACGGGCGATTGAGCCGCGGGCCCCAGAAGGAAAAGGCCCCGGCGCGTCACCACGCCGGGGCCTGTGTTCGGGCGCCGCCGTCGGGCGGCGCCTCTGCCGTCATGCGCTCACGGCGCATCGAAGAACTGGATCAGCGGCCCTTCGATGCTCAGGTTGGCGCCGCGGTTCTGCGCCGGGTTGCCGCCCTGGTTCAGGTTGATGCGGGCGTAGAGCTTGTAGAGCCCCGGCTGCACCGAGTTGGGCGGGAAGTTGAACAGCATCGTCTCGACGCCCGGGTTGGCCAGGAAGGTCTGGTCGTTGACCGTGGCCACGCTCGAGGCGCCGCCTTCCACGCTCGACAGCACGGCCTTGCCGTCCCACTTGCAGGCGGCGTTGTGCAGCGCCAGGGCCAGCGCCGAGGTGCCGGCCTTGTTCCAGGCCACGTGCACGTGCATGCCGTCGTTGACGTCGATCATGTTGGGCCCGTCGCCGGGCGGCATGGCACCGGTTTCGTGGCCGATCGGCGGGCTGATGGGCGCCAGGTGCAGGCCGGCGCTGGTGTTGGTTTCGGACAGGATGGTGAGGGGGACGACTGCAGCCATGATGGCCTCCGTTGCGGTTGAGGTTGAAGGGTCGGGACTCATCGGCGGGCTGTCTGTGCGACTGCGCTGCCGATGACTGAACTCTAGGAACCGCCGCATACGCGATCGCCATCGGCGCGCTTGTCTCGGCGCTTGTCTCGACGCTTGTGCCTGCGCTTATGCGCGCTGGCGGGGCGCCGTAAGCGGCCCTCTCACGGCCTCCTCACGGCCGTCTCACGGCGGCCCCTCGCGCCGGAACATCGCCCGCCGCACATACGCGCCGATCGCCTCGATCTCCGCCGGCTTGAGCACCGCGCCCCAGGCTGGCATCGAGGTGCCCGGCAAACCGTCGCGGATCACCTGCCGCAGCCGCGCGGCCGGCAGCGTCTGCGCCGTGTACTGCGTCAGGTCGCGCGCCTTGGGCTGCATGAACTGGCCGATCCAGTTCTTGCCGCTGCCGTCGGCGCCGTGGCAGAAGGCGCAGTTGGCCTGGAACAGCCGTTCGCCGCGGCGCTGCTGGCGCGTCAGGCCGGCGATGCGCGGCGCCACCTCGTGCTGGGCGTAGACGCTGGCGCCCGACACCGCGTCGACCTCGCTCGGCGGTGCCTGGCCCGGCACGAAACCCATGCGCGGATACGACAGCGGCCGCGCGCTCCAGGCCGGGCCTTCGTCGATCACGCGGGCGCGGTCGTGGCACGAGATGCAGCTCGACAGGAACAGCGCGCGGCCGCGCCGCTGCCCGGCACTGAGCGACTCGACATCCGCATCGAGCGCGATCGCGCCGGTCGCGAACGGGAACGCGGCGGCAAAGCGCTGGTGCTCGGGCCAGCCGTTTTCGCGCGTGTGATACGCCGTGTTGCGGGCCTGGTCGCGCACGAACTCGCGCAGCACGAAGGCCGCCACCGCGGCCATCTCGGCCTCGTCGAGGATGGCGCTGAACGACTGCATCGCCGTGCCGCTGCGGCCGTGGCGCAGGGCGTCGAGCACGGCCGGCTCGGTCAGCTGCTTGGCCGTGGTGAAGTCGCGTGGCGGCGGGCTCAGGTAGGTGGCCGCCAGCGTCCGGGCGTTGCCCGAATAGCCGTGGCAGAAGTAGCAGCGGAAGTTGTAGACCTTGCGGCCGAGCTCGTGGCGGGCCTCGGCCTCGGCTTTTGCCGACGTGTCTGCCGCCGCGCCGCCTGCGCACAGCAGCAGCATCATCCCGGCCGCCAGCAGGGCGCGCCATCGCCGGTTCATCGGCTTCAACGCTTGGCCGGCGGCGTGCCGTTGCCGGGCTGCGGCTGGATGAAGGTCTGGAACACGTACTCGGACACGTCGGCGATCTGCTGCGGCGTGATCACCTTGTTCCAGGCCGGCATCTCGGTGCCGACGCGGCCCTCGGACACCGCGCCGTACAGCGCCACGCGGTTCAGCCGTGCCCGCGAGGCGGCGTCGACGAAGTTGCGCGGCTTCGGGTTGATGAAGTAGGCGCGCGGCCCGGCGCCGTCGCCGCCGGCGCCGTGGCAGGTGGCGCAGTTGGCCAGGTAGAAGGCCATGCCGTTGCGGGCCTGGCCGCTCAGGCGGTCGGGGAAGGGCAGCGTCATGTCGACGGGTGCGGCGGCGCGTGGCGCATCGGCCTCGCGCCCGCCGTGGGCGCGGGTGCCGGAGATCGGCGCGTGTGGCAGCGCGGCCCGCTGGCCGTGGGGCGGTTGTGCCCGCGCGCCGCCTTGCACGAACTGCGTCAGCACGTGATCGGCCAGCGCGGCGATGTCGCCCTCGGACAGCTGGGTCTGCCAGCCGACCATCGCGGTGCCCGGCCGGCCGTGGGTGATGGCCAGCACGATGCGCTCGCGCGTCAGCTCCTGCCGCGACGCCGCCGACGTGAAATCGCGCGGCAGCGTCGACAGCGAGCCGGCCGCGCGGCTGCGGCCGTCGCCCCGGTCGCCGTGGCAGACCGAGCAGTAGTTGTGATACAGCACCGCCGCCTGTGCGGCGGCAAACGCCGGCGGCGTCCAGATCAGCCACGTCAGCCACATCAGCAAGAACGGTTTCATCGGCGGTTTCCGGGTCAGGTCGGGCGTGGCGGAGATGTTCGGCGATTGCAATTTCTCTGCCACTGGCATGCCGTTTGCAGCCCGCCGGCCATGCACCGATCCTGGCTCACCCTCGCCGTGGCCGCAACGCTGGCGCTGCTGCAGGCCGCCTGCATGCAGATGCCCGCGCCCAACACCGCCGCCGCGGCGCGGCCGCTGGTGTTCCCGCCGCCGCCCGACGAGCCGCGTTTCATCTACGAGCGCACCATCCGCTCCAGCGGCGACGTCGTGCCCGACGAGGAAGCCAGCCGCCTGCGCCGCATGGTCACCGGCGAGCAGCTCGGCGGCGAGGCGCTCGCCAAGCCCTACGCGGTGGCGGTCTGGCGCGGCCGCATCTTCGTGTCCGACACGGTGTCGCGTTTCGTGCGCGTGTTCGACGTGCCGCAGGGCAGCCATGCCAGGATCGGCGACGAGGAGGGCGAGGGCCAGCTGATCAAGCCGATCGGGCTCGACGTCGACGCCGCCGGCAACCTGTACGTGGCCGACATCGGCGCCCGCGCGATCCTGGTCTACGGGCCGGACGGGCGCTACCAGCGCCGCATCGGCGGCGGCGCGCAGAGCTTCGTGCGGCTGGCCAGCGTCACGGTCGACCCGGCCGGCGCGCGCGTGTATGCGGTCGATCTGGGCGGCGTCAGCTCCGACCAGCACCGCGTGCGGGTGTTCGACGCCCGCAGCGGCGCGCACCTGTCGGACATCGGCCAGCGCGGCACCGGGCCCGGCCAGTTCAACCTGCCACGCGACATGGCGATCGGCCGTGACGGCCGGCTCTACGTGGTCGACGGCGGCAACTTCCGGGTGGTGGTGTTCGATGCCGAGGGCCGCTACCTGCGCAGCTTCGGCAGCGTCGGCAAGCAGTACGGCCAGTTCGCGCGGCCGAAAGAGGTGGCGATCGACCGCGACGGCAACGTCTACGTGGTCGACACCGCGTTCGGCAACTTCCAGATCTTCAGCCCCGACGGCGAGCTGCTGATGTTCGTCGGCGAGCGCTCCGAGCGCGACAGCCCGGCGCGCTACATGCTGCCCTCGGGCATCGCGGTCGACGAGGACGGCCGGGTCTACGTGGTCGACCAGTGGTTCCGCAAGATCGACGTCTTCCGCCCCGCCGCGCTGCCCGCGGGCAGCGGTTTCCTGGCCCGCACGCCGCCCGCGGCCCGTTGACATCCCGTCACACCGGATCGAGACGCTTCCCGATCCCGGGAAAACGGCTTCCTGAATGCGGGAGCGGCGTGCCGCTCCACGCGCCGGCAATGTGTCGTTGTCCTTAAGGAATCCTGAGTGTGTGGCAAATGGCACAGAAACTGCTGAAACCTGCCCGTCACGCCGGGCCCTGATCGAGTGCCAGCCTGACGACGGATCAACCAACCTTCGAGGGGCTCATCTTGAAAATGCCAGGGCAGTACAGCCGAAGGACATGGGGGGCGGCGTCCGCGGGCGCCTTGGCCGCCCTGTTCCTGCTGATCGGCAGCAGCGTGTCGGCAGGCATCGCCGACACCCGCCACAACCTCGGTTCGGGCCCCGGGCCGGCCGGTCGCAACAACGTGTCGGACACGGCCGAGGTCTGCGTCTTCTGCCACACCCCGCACGGCGCCGACATCAACGCACCGGCGCCGCTGTGGAACAAGCGCCTGGGCGCTGCCGGCGTGCCCGCAGGCGGCGGCACCTACATCACCTACGACACGCTGCAGACGCCGTCGCTCGACGGCACGGTGGCGGCGGTGGGCTCGATCTCGATGGCCTGCCTGTCCTGCCATGACGGCACCCAGGCGATGGACAACGTCATCAACGCGCCGGGTTCGGGCGGTGTGCTGGCCGACGGCGGCGGCGTCGACGGCCGGGCCTACACCTGGGCCGGCAGCAGCGTCAACGCGGCCGGGCGGCTGAGCAGCGGCGCGGGTCTGCTGGGCACCGACCTGTCGAACGACCACCCGATCGGCATCCAGTACTGCGGCGGCGGCCTGTCGGGCACCGGCACCGCGGTGTCGGGCACCTGTCGCGACGGCGACTTCACGGCGCTGCAGACCCAGACCATCAACAGCAACCAGGTGTTCTGGGTCGAGACCGGCGGCGCCGGCAAGCAGCGCACCGACCTGCCGCTGTACCAGCGCGCCAGCGGCGGCCTGGGCCCGCTGGTCGAATGCGCCAGCTGCCACGACCCGCACGTCTCCAGCGGCCAGGCCGGCCCGATCGGCACCGGCCAGAGCTCGGGCGAGACCTTCCTGCGCATCTCGAACGCGTCGAGCGCGGTCTGCACGGCCTGCCACGTCAAGTAGGCCCGGCCATGACATCGCCCTCCCGTGTCGCGCTGACCCTGCGGCTGGCACTGGTGCTGGCGGTGTCGGCTTCAGCCTCGATGATGCTCACGCCGGCGGCCCTGGCCGCCGGCCCGGCGCAGCCGCCGCCGGCCGCCGCGCCGGTGGCTGCGTCGGTCGCCTCGCCGGTCGCCGGCGCCTTCGCCACCGTCGGTGACACCGTCATCAGCCGTGCCGACTACCAGCGCGCGCTGGCGGTAGCGATGCGCAAGAAGTACTACCACGCCAAGCCGCCCGAGGCCGAGTTCGCGCGCTTCCGGCGCGAGGTCGGCGACGAGGTGGTCAACCGCGTGCTGCTGCTGGCCGAGGCGCGCCGGCGCGGCATCGTGCCCGACCGCGAGCAGATCGCCGCCACCGTGGCCGGCTACGACGCCCAGTACGCCAGCAGCGCCAACTGGCAGGCCAACCGCGACCAGATGCTTGCCGCCGTGCTGCCGCAGCTCGAAAGCGAGAGCCTGCTCGAACGCCTGGGCCAACTCGTCAAGCGTGTGCCCGAGCCGGCCGAGCCGGTGCTGCGGGCCTATCACGCGCAGCACCCGGCGCTGTTCACCGAGCCCGAGCAGGTGCGCCTGAGCGTGATCCTGCTGAAGGTCGACCCCAGTTCGCCGCAGGCGATGTGGGACGCCGCCCATGCCGAAGGCCGGCAGCTGCACCGGCGCTTGCTGGCGGGCGCCGATTTCGGCGATCTGGCGCGGCTGCATTCGGGCGACCGCTCGGCCGCGGCCGGCGGCCAGATGGACTACGCCCACCGCGGCATGCTGCCCGAGGCGGTGCACGGCGTGGTCGACGCGCTGCCGCCGGGCGGCCTGTCCGCGCCGGTGCAGCTGCTCGAAGGCGTGGCGATCCTGCGCCTCGACGACCGCCGGCCGGCGCGCCTGCGTGCCTTCGAACAGGTGCGGGCGCGTGCCGCCGAGCTCTGGCAGCGCGAGCAGGCGCAGGCGCGCTGGACCGAGCTGATCGACACCCTGCGCCGGGGCACGGCCATCCGCATCGACGAGAGCCTGTATGCGCCGCAGTCCGCGACGACCGACAAGGCGCACGCCGGCTGACCCCCGGTGGCACGCGCCCAGGCACAAGAGGAGAGGGCGCGTGCGCAGACCTGGCCTGCGCCGTGACCTGGCGGTTGCCGTCGCCCTGCTGGTGCGCGCCACCGCGGCCGACGCGGCCGCCTACGCCCCGGGCCTGCCCGACGCCGGCGGCGCCGACCCGGCGCGGGCGGCCGACGGCGCGGGCGCGGGCCACGGCGCCACGAACGGCAACGGCGGCGGCGGCAACGGCATCCGCTGGACGCTCGCGCCGGTGCACCTTGCCGGCAGCGTCTCGCTCGACGTGCGGGCCCTCAAGCTCGAGGACGGCCGGCGCACCAACCAGACGCTGGTCTACAACGACATCGAGTTCGCCAGCCACGTCTGGGAGCCCTGGTTCATCCAGCTGCGCGGCGGGCTGGGCGCGCTGGCGGCGCACGACGTCTCGCGCGATGCCGGCAGCCGTTTCGCCGCCACCAGCAACAGCACCGCGCTGACCGGGCGCTTCGCGATGTCGGTGTTCCCGATCAGCCGCTTCCCGTTCGAGCTGCAGGCCGAGGTCAGCGACAGCCGGGTCAGCGGCGACACGCTCGGCACCGACTACCGGCTGCACCGCGTCACGCTCAACCAGGCCTGGCGCCCGGAGTTCGGCAACGACAGCTACAACGTCAACTTCGAGCACAGCCGGCTGCGCACCAGCGACGGCGCCGAGGACACGGTCGACAGCCTGCGCGGCAGCGCGCTGCGGCAGTTCAGCGACCACACCTTCGAGCTCGGCGCGCACCTGAGCGTCAACGAGCGCAGCGACACCGACGACCGCAGCCGCCTGGCCACGCTGAGCGCGCGCCACGGCTTCCAGCCGGCCGGCTCGCTGCACGTCGACACGCTGGCCACCTGGAACCAGATCCAGCTGCGCAGCGGCGCGGGCGGCACCGCGCAGCGCTTCGGCAGCGACACCGACATCCGCCAGATCTCGAGCTTCGGCACCTGGCGCCCGCGTGACGGCGAGCCGCTCTTTTCGGCCGCCTCGCCGTTCTACCTGACCGGCAGCGTGCGCCTGCTCGACGCCAACACCGAGGCCGGCAGCGGCGCGCTGCTGCAGTCGCAGCGCCTGCGCGCGGTCAACGCCTCGCTGGGCGCCAGCCAGGAGCTGACGCGCGAGTGGCGGCTGGCCGGCGGGCTGTCGGCGACCCAGATCGCGCCCGAGGGCGGGCGCCGTTCGAGCGTCAACACCGCCAACGCCGCCGTCACCTACACGCCCGAGGGCCTGACGCTGGGCGCCTGGAGCTACACGCCCTCGCTGGGCGGCAACGTCGGCGTCAGCCGCAGCAGCGAGGTCGGCGAGCGCCGCACCTGGGGCGGCCAGCTGGCGCAGGGTGTCTCGCGCACCTGGCTGGCCGGGCAGACCGACAGCCTGTCGCTCAACCTGACGCAGAGCCTGGGCGCGCTGCACGACTCGCAGTCGCAGCGCTGGTCGCGCGCGCTGGCGCATTCGGCCGGGCTGTTCTGGCAGGGCAGCAACGACACCGGCAGCCAGAGCTACGCCGGGCTGTCGGTGAGCGACTCGCGCAGCCTGTCGCAGGAGCGCGGCGAGTTCCAGCTCGTCAACCTGCAGGTCAGCCGGCGCACCGAGCTGACCCGCCACACCAGCTGGTCGGGCAACCTGACCGCGCAGGCCAGCCGCAGCGACAACACCCAGCTCGACCCCTTCAGCGGCCTGCTGCGCGAGTCCGGCCCGGGCTGGCAGCGCTTCTACAGCGGCACGCTGAGCTACGAGAACCAGCGCCTGTGGGCCGTGCCGCGGCTGCGCTACACGGTGCTGTTGAGCGTCAACAGCCAGCAGCTCGAGACCCGCGCCGCCGGCGACATCGACGCGCTGCGCGAGCGCGTCACCGAGTCGCTCGAGAACCGCCTCGACTACGCCATCGGCCGCCTCGAACTGCGCCTGAGCGCGCGGGTGGCGCGGGTCGAGGGCCGCGGCGTCGGGCTGATCTATGCGCGCGCCCAGCGGCGTTACTGACACCGACACGACACCGACACGACCCGAGCCATCCATGCCCCTCAGAACCCGGAGACCCCAGTGAGCCCCTCCCATTTCCTGCGACTGCCCTGGCGCAGCGCCCTGCTGGCCGCGCTGACCGGCCTGCTGCTGTGGGGCCTGGCGCCACGTGCGGCCCACGCCGAATACGGCGACGTCGTCATCAACAACTACTCCGACGCCGCGGGCATGCGGCCGGTGGTGTTTCCGCACTGGTTCCACCGGGTGCGGTTCCGCTGCAAGGTCTGCCACGCCGACCTGGGTTTCCAGTTCAAGGCCGGCGGCAACCAGATCAACATGCTCAAGATCATCGACGGCCAGTTCTGCGGCGCCTGCCACAACGGCGAGCTGGCCTGGTCGGCCGAGAACTGCAACCTCTGCCATTCCGGCAAACCGGGCACGGCCACGCAGGTGCACGAGAGCACGCTGCAGAAGCTGACCGCCGCGGCGCCGGCGATGCTGGCGGCATCGGCGCCCAAGGCCGCCGCACCGGCACCGGCGGCACCCGCACCGGCGAAGAAGTAGGCGCATGACCATGAACCGCACACTCCTCACCACCCTGGCCGCGCTCGCGCTGGTGTTCGCCGCCGGGCCGGGCCGGGCCCAGAACCCGGCCGCCGTCAAGGCGATCTACGAATCGGGCTGCATCGGCTGCCACGGCACCGGCGTGCTCGGTGCGCCCAAGTTCGGCGACAAGGCGCAGTGGGCGCCGCGCGCCAAGGCCGGCATCGACGCGCTGGTCAAGAGCGCCATCGCCGGCACCGACAAGGGCATGCCGCCCAAGGGCGGCCGCGCCGACCTGAGCCCGGCCCAGCTGCGTGCGGTGATCGAATACATGATGAGCGGCGGCACAGCCAAGGCGCCCGAGGTGGCAGCCGCCAAGCCGGTGCCCGCGAAAGCCGACCCGAAAGCCGCCGCGAAGGTCGATCCCAAGGCTGCCGCAGCGCCCGCGGCTGACGCTGCGCCGGTTGCCGCAGCCCCTGCCGCTACCGCGGCCGCACTCGCCGATCCCGCCCCGCCTGCTGCCACGCTGGCGGCTGCCCGCGCCGCCGCGCCCAACCCGGCACCCAATGCCGCGGTGAACGCCTTCAACCGCCTGCTCAAGCCGGTCGGCCGCTTCAACCGGCCGGCGGTCGAATCGGGCATCCACGACCCCACCAACGACATGACGCTGCAGCTGCAGCCGCCGGCGGTGGCGTTCGCGGCGCTGCCCAAGAGCCCGGCGGGCAACCACGTCGACTGGGTCAAGTCGCTCGATGGCAAGGCGATCGAGCCGCGCTGGGACCGGCTCGACTCGGCCGCCGCCGCGGTGGTGATGGACCTCAACATCGTGCGCGAGGTCAAGGGCTCGATGCCCGACGTGGTCTACCCGCACAAGCAGCACACCGAGTGGCTCGACTGCAGCAACTGCCACCCGGCGATCTTCGTGCCGCAGAAGGGCGCCAACCAGATCAGCATGGCCAGCATCCTGCTCGGCCAGAAGTGCGGCGTCTGCCACGGCAAGGTGGCGTTCCCGGTGTCCGAATGCCGGCTCTGCCACTCGAAGAAGAAGGCCGACACCACCGTCGCCCAGGAGCGCAAGCCGTGAACCGGCCGCGGGCCCGTGTGGCGACGGCGCTGGCCACGGCGGCGCTGCTGCTGCTCGCCGCCGCGCCGGCCCGCGCCGACGACACGCCCGGCCTGCGCATCCAGCTCGAGCAGAAAATCCGGCTGGTGTCGACGCTGATCGCCGATTCGCCGGCCGCGCAGCGCATCCGCAGCAGCGGCAACCTGGAGGCGATGGCGCACCTCGACGAAGGCCGCGTGCACCACGCGCTGGCCACCGACCTGCTGGCGCGTGGCGACCTGTCCGGCGCGCGCAGCGCGGTCGACGAGGCGCTGCAGCACCTGAGCAAGGCGCGCCGCCTGGTGCCCGACGGGCCGGCGCGCCAGGCCGCCGCACGCCAGCGCTACGAGCAGCTGCTGGCCAGCCTGGAGCGGCTGATGGACGCCTGGCGCGCGCGCGCCGACATCCACGCCGACGACGACGGCCAGGACCTCGCCGCCGCGCAGGGCTTCGTCGGCATGGCGCGCCAGCAGGCCCAGGAGGGCCGGCTCGACGACGCCAACCGCTCGCTGGCGCAGGCCGAGCGCCACGTGCTGGCCGGCATGAACCGCACCCTGCACGCCACCACGCTCGACTACACGCTGCGCTCGACCAGCCCGGCCGAGGAGTTCCAGAACGAGCTGGCGCGGCACCGCGGCTTCGTCGACCTGCTGCCGCTGGCCGTGCGCGACCTGCGGCCCAGCGCCGAGGCGCGGGTGCTGATCGACCGCTACGGCGAGGCCAGCCGTGCGCTCGAGGCCCAGGCCCTGGCGCAGTTCAAGGCCGGCGAGACCACCCAGGCGCTCGAAAGCCTGCGCAACGCCACGCTGTACCTGCAGCGCGCCCTGTCGGCGGCCGGCCTGGCCGCACCGCCCCCCACCGGAATCACGCCATGACGATGTTTCACTCCATCCCGCGCCTGCGTCCGGGCGCTGCCGGCTGGCGGCAGCTGTTCGCCGCGCTCGTGCTCGGCCTGCTGACCAGCATTGCCGCGGCGCAGGACCGCGAACAGCTCGAACGCCGGGTGCAGTCGATCGGCACGCTGATCAACGCCTCGTCGGCGGCCCGCCAGATCGACACCAGCGGCGTCGGCGCAGCGCGCGAGCGGCGCGACAACGCCCGCCTGATCCACCGCGAGGCGTCGGCCGCCCTGCAAGGCGGCGACCTGGCCGGCAGCGCCCGGCTGCTCGACGAGGCCACGCGCGAGATGATGGCCGGCGTGCGCCTGGCCAAGCCCGAGCAGGTGGCCGGCGAGAAGAACCGGCGCGATTTCGAGGCCCGGCTCGACAGCGCCCGCGCGCTGCTGACCGCGCAGCAGCGCATCACGAAGGAAAAGTCCGCCGGCCGCGAGGCGCAGGACGCCACCCGCAGCATCGAGCGCCAGATCGCCGAATCGCAGGCGCTGGCGGGGCAGGGCCGCTACGAGGAGGCGCGGCCGGTGCTCGACCGCGCGTACCTGACGGCGCGCGTGTCGATCGAGGCGATGCGGCGTGGCGACACGCTGGTGCGCTCGCTGACGTTTGCCAGCAAGCGCGAGGAATACGACTACGAGCTCGACCGCAACGACACCCACCGCCTGCTGATCGGCGTGCTGCTGGCCGACCGCAAGGACGCCGGTGGCGCCATGCCCGCGGGCATGCAGGCCTACACCGACAAGGCGGCCGTGCTGCGCCAGGAGGCCGAGGCGCAGGCCCGCAGCGGCGACCACGCCGGCGCGGTGCAGCGGCTCGAGGACTCGACCCGCGAGCTGGTGCGCGCGATCCGCGCCGGCGGCCTCTACATCCCCGGATGAGGGTTGGGCATGACGCAGCGTGAGGGTCCTCTTCATCGGCAGGGCGGGCGAGCGGCGGCAGGGGCGCTGCTGCGTGCGGCGCTCGGGCGCCTGATGGCGCCGGGCCTCGCGCTGCTCGTCACGCTGGCCGTGGCGGCGCCGCCGTCGCCCTGGTTGCCGCTCGAGAAGGACGGCCTGCACGACCCGCGCGGCCCCGGCATCTCGCAGCTGCAGCAGCCCGCCGAGGCGCTGGCCGCCCTGCCGCGCGACACCGCCGGCAACCTGGTGCTGTGGGTCAAGGCGCTCGACGACGGCCTGATCGAGCCGCGTGCCAACCTGCTGCCCGGCACGAAGGTGCGCCTGCTCGACCAGGACATCATCATCGCCAAGTTCGGCTCGATGCCGGCGGTCAAGTTTCCGCACCGCCAGCACACCCTCTGGCTCGACTGCGAGAACTGCCACAACAGCCTGTTCGTCGACAAGATCGGCGCCAACAGGTTCAGCATGACCGCCATCCTCAACGGCGAGCAGTGCGGCCTGTGCCACGGCGCGGTGTCGTTCCCGCTGACCGAGTGCAACCGCTGCCACAGCGTGCCCAACGCGTCGCTGCGGCGCAGCGCCACGCCATGAGGCGGGCGCGATGGCGTCGATGCGCGATCGCCGGGCTGCTGGCGCTGGCCGGTCTGGCGCCCACGGGCACACTGCGGGCGGAGTACGGTGACGTGATCATCAACAAGCGTTCGGACCAGGAAGGCGTGCGGCCGGTGGTGTTCCCGCACTGGTTCCACCGCATCCGCTACCGCTGCAAGGTCTGCCACCAGGAGCTGGGGTTCAAGATGCGAGCCGGCGCCAACGACGTGCTGATGACCGACATCATCGACGGCAAGTTCTGCGGCATGTGCCACAACCACCAGATCGCCTGGGGGCCGGACCGCTGCGAGCTGTGCCACTCGGGCCTGCCCGGGCTGCCGAGCGGCATCGTCGGCGGTGCCCAGACCTCCGGGCCGGGGCGTTGGTGAAAGCGGATGAGGTCATGACGATGCGGTTCCTCTCGATTCGACAGGCGTTGGCGCGCGCAGCGCTGCGGGCGTTTTCGCTGGCGGCGGCCCTGGGCGCCGGCGTGCTGCTGGCCGGCTGCGGCGGCATGCCGATGACGCAGGCCGAGGCGACGGCGACAGCCCGCGACGTGCCGGCTGGTGCGGTGGCGCTGGGCCCCTTTCGCACCGTGGCGGGTGGTTTCCTGGCCGCGCCGGGCGCCGTGTTCGGCATGCCGACTCGCCCGGGCAGCGGCGCCTACGTCAAGCTGCTGGCGCCTGCTGCGGTGGCGCTGCGTGGCAACGATCTGCTGGTGGCCGACAGCGGCAGCGGGCGGGTCTGGCGGGTCGACATCGCGCTCAACACCTTCAGCCCGATCGCCGGCGTGACCGCCACGCTCGGCAGCGCGGTGGCGCTGGGGCCGGACCTGTCGGCCTGGGTGCTCGACGGTCTGTCGCGCCAGGTGCAGCGTTTCAGCCGTGACGCCCGCCTGCTGCAGAGCTACCGCACCGACAACGCCGCCACCTCGACGGCCGCCTTCACGCTCGCCGACGGCGGCGGCACGCTGCTGCTGGCCGACGACAGCCAGCGCCAGTGGCTCGAACTGCGCCCGGCCGGCGCGCGTGCCACGCCGGTGCGGCCCGGGGGCACCGAGCCGCTCGACGTGCGCGGGGTCGACGCCCTGGCCAGCGCCGGTGACAGCGTCTACGTGCTCGACCGCAACGCCGCCGTGGTGCACGTGGTGCGGCGTGACGGCCAGGTCACGGGCAAGCTCGGCGCCGGCGAGCTCAAGCAGCCGGTGGCGATCGCGGCCGATCGGCGCGGGCGTGTCTTCGTGGTCGATGCGCAGGACCGCGCCATCAAGCTGCTGCGCCCGGGCCGGCCGGCGCAGGTGTTTGACGCCGCGCAACTGCGGGTGCAGATGATCGGCGGCATCGCCATCGACGAGCAGTTCCTGGTCGTCACCGACCGCCTGACCGGCCAGGTGGTGATCCACAGCCTGCGCGAAGGGCCGGCGCCGTGACAGCCCGCGCGCTGCTGCACCGATCGATGCACGCCGCGCTGCTGTGCGCCGTGCTGTCGGTGCTCGCGGCGTTGGCCGGCTGTGCCGGGGTCGAGCCGGTACGCGGCCAGATGCATTACGGCCTTGACGCCCTGCCACCGGCACAGCGCCCGGTCTGGCCGGCGGCGCCGGAGCAGCCGCGGTTCGTCTACGCCGGCACGCTGACCGGCGAGCCGAACTTCCGCCGCCCCGACGCCGGCAGCAACCGCTGGCGCGCCTTCGGCCGCTGGCTGGTCGGGCTGGACGACGACGCGGTCAAGCCGCTGGTGCTGCAGCGGCCGTCGGCGCTGATCGGCGACGAGACACGCGGGCGCCTCTACGTCAGCGACACCAGCCGGCAGGCGGTGTTCGTGTTCGATGAAAAGGGCGGCGAGCTGCAGCTGTGGGAGCGCGCCGCCGGGCTGCTCAACTTCGTCGCGCCGTCCGGCCTGGCGCTGGGCCCCAACGGCGAGCTGTGGGTGGCCGATGCCGAACTCGGTTTTGTCGCCCGCCTCGATGCCAAGGGCGAGCCGCTGGGCGTGATCGGCCGCGGCCAGCTGCAGCGCCCGACCGGGCTGGCGCGTGACACCGCCAGCGGCTGGCTCTACGTGGCCGACACCTACGCGCACCAGGTCAAGGTGTTCGACGCCGCCGGCGCGCTGCAGCATGTGATCGGCCAGCGTGGCGAGGGCGCGGGCGAGTTCAACTTCCCGACCCACCTGGCCTTGGCCGACGGCAAGCTCTACGTCACCGACACGCTCAACAACCGCGTGCAGGTCTTCAGCGCCGCCGGCGAGCCGCTGCCCGGCCAGTTCGGCAGCCGCGGCCTGGTGCTCGGCAATCTGGTGCGCCCGAAGGGCGTGGCGGTCGACAGCGAAGGCCGCGTCTACGTGGTCGAGTCGTATTACGACAGCCTGCTGGTGTACTCGCCCAGTGGCGAATTCCTGCTACCGATCAGCGGCGGCGGCACCGCCATCGGCCGCTTCTACCTGCCGGCGGGGGTGTGGGTCGACACGAGCGATCAGGTCTTCGTCGCCGACATGTTCAATGGCCGCGTGCTGCGGCTGCAGTTTCTGGGGGGTGGCTGATGCGTGGACTGATGCGCGCTCGTGTCCTGGCCGCGCTGCTGCTGGTCTGCGCGCTGTCGTGGCTGGCGGCGCCGACGCTGGCGCAGCGGGTGTCCGACGTGCGTGGCACGCGCCACAACCTGTCGGTCGACGGCCCCGGCACGACCCGTGCGGCGGCCGGTGGCACAACGGGTGGCGTTACCGAGGTCTGCGTCTTCTGCCACACGCCGCACGGCGCCTCGCAGGCGGACCTGGGCGGCGCAGCGCTGCGTGCGCCGCTGTGGAACCGGCGCGTGCCCGCGGGCACCACCTACACGCCCTACACCTCGTCGTCGCTCGACGCGCAGGTCATCCTCGACGGCCTGAACGCGCAGCCGGGCGGCAGCTCCAAGCTGTGCCTGTCCTGCCACGACGGCACGCTGGCGATCGGCAACGTCAACGTGCTCAACGGCACGCAGAACGTCACCATCCCGATGACCGGCACGGCAGCCGGCGGCACGATGCCGGCGGGCGAGGGCGCGCAGAGCGGCTTCACGCGCCTGCTCGGCAACGACCTGCGCAACGACCACCCGATCTCGCTGACCTTCAACAGCGCGCTGGCCACCCGCGACGGCGAGCTGCGCCCGGTCGACGCCACGCAGCGCTGGCCGGCCGGCAGCGGCACGGTGCTGGGGCTGCGCTCGCCCGGCAACAAGCCGCTGCTGCCGCTGGAGCCGACCGGCACGAATGGCACCGGCCAGGTGCAGTGCGCCACCTGCCACGACCCGCACATCCGCGAGCTCGACGCGAGCAAGGGCAACCAGAAGTTCCTGCGCACCCAGCGTTTCCAGGAGAGCGCGCCGAGCGCCGCGCACAACGTGGCGGCCGACATCATCTGCCTGTCCTGCCACGACAAGAACCAGGCGATCGGCGGCTGGGCGTATTCGGCCCACGCACGGCCCGACGTCGCCGATGAAACCTTTCGCGACGCGGCCGCCACGTTGCGCGAGTTCCCCACCGGCCTGCCGGTCTGGAAGGCCTCGTGCCTGAGCTGCCACGACACCCACACCGTGCAGGGCGCGCGCCGCCTGACGCGCGAGGGCACCGACGCGCCGCTGCCGGTCGGCAACCCGCTGGCGGCCAAGCAGGGCGGCAATCCGGCGCTCGAGAACACCTGCTACCAGTGCCACACCACGGCGGCCAAGTCGGTGCTGAACTCGGTGCTGCAGGTGCCCAACATCGAGAGCGAGTTCAGCCTCGCGGTGCGCATGCCGATCACCACGTCGGACCAGGGCGGCGTGACCGACGAGGTGCACGACATCGGCGGCAGCTTCGCCGACTTCTCGCTCGACTGCAGCAGCCCGGCCAACCGCTGCGGCGCCGATTTTGTCGAGTCGCGTTCGCTGCTGGCGCGCCGCCACGCCGAGTGCACCGACTGCCACAACCCGCACCGGGTGGTGAAGTTCCGCAGCTTCGCCGGCGGCGTGGCCGGCATCACCGGCGCGCCCGACGCCGCCGGCACGCACCGCCACGACGAGGTCACCGGCTACACCCACAGCAACATCGCCTCGGGCGTGCTGCGCGGCGGCTGGGGCGTCGAGCCCAACTACGCCTCGACCTCGTTCCAGGCGCTGCCCAGCGGCTACACCGTCAAGCGCGGCGACCCGGGCGCGAGCATCGACACCTCGGTCGGCGCGGCCTACGTGACGCGTGAGTACCAGATCTGCCTGAAGTGCCACTCCGACTACGGCTACCCCGACAACAACGCCTACCCGCTCGGCAACCGGCCGGCGCTCGGCCACAGCGGCGGCACGCCGGTGGGCAGCAACAACCTGACGGTCTACACGAATCAGGCCAAGGAGTTCCAGGCGCCGCTGAGCCACCGCGGCGACGGCACCGGGCCGAACTCGGGCGCCGGCAGCATCTACGCCACCAACAACCACCGCTCCTGGCACCCGGTGATGGACGCCACCGGCCGCAACGCGCCCAACGCCGCGGCCTTCCGCGCGCCGTGGGGCAACGCGATCGGCAGCCAGACCATGTACTGCAGCGACTGCCACGGCGCCAACACGCCCGACACCAGCGTCGTGCCGCCCGGCGGCGAGGACGGCACACCGTGGGGGCCGCACGGCTCCAACAACAACTTCCTGCTCAAGGGGGTGTGGAACAGCACGGTCGGCGGCGGCGGTGGCGCGGCGGCCAACGGCCTGTGCTTCAAGTGCCACAACCCGGCCACCTATGCCAGTGCGGGGGGCGGCGGCACCACCGGATTCCGCGGCGGTGGCGAGAACAACCTGCACGCCTTCCACACCGACAAGATCGGCGACATCCGCTGCAGCTGGTGCCACGTGGCGGTGCCGCACGGCTGGAAGAACAAGGCCCTGCTGGTCAACCTCAACGACGTCGGCCCCGAGGCCGGCCGCGCCGGCAATGAAGAGTGGCGCGAGAACGCACCCGGCCAGGCCTACAACCAGGAGCCCTACTACCTCAACGCCAAGCTCAAGGTGCGCACCTTCGCCACCAGCGGCAACTGGACCGACACCAACTGCGGCTCCAACAACTCGGCCACCACCTTCGGCACCAACGGCAACAACACCGGCAACGGCCGCGACTGGATGAGGGACGTCTGCGAAAACCCGCCATGAAACCACGCACCCCGCACGCCGTGCTGGCGCATTTCGGCTCGCTGCGCTCGACGCTGGCGGGCATGGCGCTGCTCGCCGCAGCCGTGCTGGCCGGCCAGATCGAGGGGCTGCCGGGTGGCGTGCTGCTGGTGCTGGCGATCGGCCTGCTGGCGCTGAATCTGCTGGCCGCGCTGGTGGTGCACCCGGCGTTCCGGCGCCAGCTGCCGCTGCTGGTGGCACACCTCGCCCTGCTGGCGCTGGTGGTGCTGGTGGCGCTGGGCCGGCTGATGGCGCTGGACGGCCGGTTCGAGCTGACGCAAGGTGTCGATTTCGACGGCCGCCTGCTCGACGCCCGCGCCGGCCCCTGGCACCGCGACGACCTGGCGCGGCTGGCCTTCCGCCACGACGGCTTCGAGATCGACTACGCGCCCGGCCTCAAACGCGGCGCCACCCGCAACCGCGTGGCCTGGACCGATGCCGACGGCACGCCGCGCAGCGCCGTGATCGGCGACCACCGCCCGCTGGTGCTCGACGGCTACCGCTTCTACACCAGCCCCAACAAGGGTTTCGCGCCGCTGCTGACCTGGCGGCCGCAGCGCGGCCAGGCCGTCACCGGCGCCGTGCACCTGCCGAGCTACCCGGCCCATGCGCTGCGCCAGTCGAGCGACTGGCAGCTGCCCGACGGCCGCGGCGTCTGGGTGCAGCTGCAGTTCGACCAGACCCTGATCGACCCCACCAAGAACGCCAGCTTCCGGCTGCCCGACCCGCACCGGCTGGTGTTGCGCGTGGGCGCGCTGCGCGCCGAACTGGCGCCGGGCGCATCGGTCGAGCTCGATGGCGGCACGCTGGTCTACGAGGGCCTGCGCAGCTGGATGGGCTACCGCGTGTCGTACGACTGGACGCTGCCGTGGCTGCTGGCCGCCGCGCTGCTGGCGGCGCTGGCGCTGGCCTGGCACTACACGCAGCGGTTCTTCTTTGCCGCGCCGCTTGTCGTGTCGCGCGCCGGTTCCCTTCCGACGCCGGCCTCGGCCCGTGGAGCCGGCGATGCCTGAGTCGCTGCTGCTGTGGGCCGCGCTCGGCGGTTACGGCCTGGTGGCCGCGCTGGCCTGGCCGGCGCTCGGCGCGGTCGCGTTGCCGCGGGCACGGCAGGCGCAGCAGCTGGCCACGCTGGCGCTGATCGCCGCGCTGGCGCTGCACACGCTGGCGCTGGCCACGCGCTGGCGCGCGCTCGGCCACGGCCCGTTCACGACCATGCACGAGATCCTCAGCAGCAACCTGTGGAGCCTGGCGCTGGTGTTCGCACTGTCGACCGCGCGGGTGCGCGAGCTGCGGGCGGTCGTGCTGATGCTCGCGCCGGTGCTGCTGGTGATGGGCGTCTGGCTGCTGATGGCCGACGCCCGGCCCGGCCACCTGCCACCCACCTACGACACGCTGCTGCTGTACCTGCACACGCTGGTCGGCAAGCTCTACCTCGGCCTGCTGCTGGTGGCGCTGGCGCTGGTGGCGGTGCCGTGGCTGCGCTGCAGCGGCTGGGGCGCGCGGCGTTGCGTCGATCTGCCGGACGACCGCCGCTTCGACACGCTGGCGCACCGTTTCGCCGCCTACGCCTTCGTGTTCGACACGCTGATGCTGATCGTCGGCGCCGCCTGGGCGCAGGACGCCTGGGGCCGCTACTGGGCCTGGGATCCGCTGGAGAGTTGGGCTTTCGTCAGCTGGCTGGCGCTGGCGGCCGCCTTGCACGCGCGCGCCACGCTGCGGCCGGCGCCGGCGCTGTTCGGCCTGTGGCTGCTGGGCGTGTTCGTGCTGGCCTTCGTGACCTTCTTCGGCGTGCCCTTCATCTCGACCGTGCCGCACAAGGGCGCGATATGAAACGGCGCGACCAGCGTGGGCTGGGCCTGGCGCTGACCGTGGCCGCGGTGCTGCTCGGCGGCTTCTGGATCGCCCGCCTGCCGCCGGCCCGGGTGTCCGAGGCGGCCGTTGCCGACGCCGCCTCCGGCGCGGATGTCGACGCCACCCCCGGTGTCGACGCCGGTGTCGACGCCGGTGCCACGGCGCCGGACGCCGAGCTGCGCCGGCAGTTCGAGGCCGCCGTCGTGCTGCTGAATTCGCAGCAGCACGCCCAGGCCGCCAGCGCCTTGCACCGCGTGATCGAGCGGGCGCCGCGCCTGCCCGAGGCGCACGTCAACCTGGGTTTCGCGATGCTCGGCCTGCAGCGCCCGGCACTGGCGCGCAACGCCTTCGACAACGCCCTGGTGCTCAAGGCCGATCAGGCCAACGCCTATTACGGCCTGGCGCTGGCGCACGAGTCGCTCGGCGACCTCGAGCTCGCACTCGGCGCGATGCGCACCTACCTTCACCTCGGTCACGCCGAAAACGAGGCCCATCTGCGCCGCGCCCGCGCCGCGGTGTGGGAGTGGGAGAGCCAGATCGCCGCGCGCCGGGCTGCGTCGGCACCCGGGCGCTGAGCCGCACCGGGCTCAAGGCGCTATCAGATTTCCCGTTTCCGGGAAGCGATCCCGCCGTCACTTCCCGTTCATGGGGTCGGATCAGGGCGCCTTGCCCTTGAGGTAGGCGGCGGCGTCGGCATGGCCCTGGGCGGCGGCGCGCTCGATCCAGCGCGCGGCTTCTTCCGGGCTCTGGACCACGCCGGTGCCGGTCAGGAACAGGATGCCCAGGCTGTACTGCGCCTGCGCGTGACCCTGCCGCGCGGCCTCGAAATACCACTGCGCGGCGAGCCGACTCGGGTCGACATCGTGGCCCGGATCGGCCAATCCATAGGCATACATATTGCCTAGATGAAATTGCGCTTCAGCCAATCCTTGCCGGGCCGCGCGTTCGAACCACTGCAAGGCCATCGCATCGTTCTCCCGCACCCCATGGCCGTGATAGTGCAGAAGCCCGATCCGCAGCTGCGCCAGCGCATCGCCCGAGCGCGCCAGCGGCTCGAGCAGCCGGATCGCGGTCGGATAGTCCTTGCGATTGACGGCATCGACACCGTCTTCGAGCGGCCCCGCCCATGAAGGAAAAATGCATGCCGAGATCACGAGCGCAGCAAGATGTGGGGCAAATGACATGGGCAATCTCCGAACGAACCGTTGCGGTCATGCAAGCGCTGTACCCAAAGCCCTTGCCGGTCGGATGAGGGCCGGCGCGTGAGCCAGCGGCCCGAGCCCGCCGGCATGGCGGTCGATGCGCGCACCGACGGCGCCGCGCTGCCGCTGCGCAAGTCCCTGCGCGCCAAGGGCTGGATCGCCACGCTGGCGCTGCTGGGCTACCTGCTCGGCGCGCTGGCGTTCGTGGCGGTCGAGCGCGCCCGGCTGTTCGACAACATCGAGACCCTGCAGCAGCTCGCCCGCCACGAGAAGGCGCTGGCGCTGACCGAGGCGGCGGTCAGCGCGGCGGTGCTCGACCTGCAGCACGCCAGCGAAGGCGAGGCCGGCGAGCCGGCGCTGCCGTCGGACTTCGCGCTCTACATGGAGAACTGCGCCCGGCTGTTCGCCACGCTCGACGAGTTCGACCCGCGTTACGCCGGGCTCGAGCGGGCCATCAACCGCAGCTACG
The DNA here is from genome assembly GCF_000019785.1 of Leptothrix cholodnii SP-6. Taxonomy (NCBI): domain Bacteria; kingdom Pseudomonadati; phylum Pseudomonadota; class Betaproteobacteria; order Burkholderiales; family Sphaerotilaceae; genus Leptothrix; species Leptothrix cholodnii. The sequence goes on along the minus strand of NC_010524.1, from coordinate 4,625,678 downwards.
GCCGGCTGCAGGCCGCGCCGGTGCGGGCCCACTGGCTCGACCTGCGCGAGGTGCTGACCCGCACCGCCGGCGACTTCGACCTGCGGCGCCTGCGCCTGGCCGAGCAGCGCGACGCGCTGACGCTGGCCTATCGGCAGCGCTACGACGCCGTCACGCGCGATTCGCTGCTGCTGTCGCTGCTCGGCATCGCGCTGTTCGGCAGCGTCGCCGCCTGGTTCTTCGCCCGCCTGGCGCGCGACATCCGCCGGCTCGAACTGCATGCGCGCCAGATCGTGCACGGCGCGCGCGGCGTCGACCTGCCGGTGGCGCGGCAGGACGAGCTCGGCCACCTGATGCACGCGGTCAACCGCCTGTCGGCCGACCTCGATGCGCGCGAAAAGCAGATCGAGCTCGAAGGCCTGCGGCGCTCGCACCAGGACAAGATGATGGCGCTGGGCGCGCTGGCCGCGGGCGTGGCGCACGAGGTCAACAACCCGCTGGCGGTGATCGCCGGGGTGGCGCAGGAGCTCGATGCGCTCGATGCCGACGCCCCGCCGGCGCGCATCGGCGAGGCCGCCCGGCTGATCCTGGCGCAGACCCAGCGCGCCGCCCGCGCCGCCCGCAACCTGGCCGAACTGGCCGCGCCGCAGCCGACCGAGTTCGACTGGCTCGACCTCAACGCGATGGTGCGCCGGGTGCTGCAGCTGATGGCCTACGACAAGCGCTACCGCGCGATCCGCTTCGACGCCGACCTGGCCGGCGACGTGCCCGCCGTGCTGGCCCCCGCCGAGGCCGTGCAGCAGGTGCTGATGCAGACGCTGGCGATGGGCTGCGACGCGCTGATCGGCGGCCCGGCCACGCCGGGCGGGCCGGGCTCGAATCAGCCGGAGCCGGTGCGGGTGCGCACGCGCGGCGTGGCGGCGGCGGTCGAGGTGCGCTTCATGTTCCCGGTGCCGCTCGACCTGGCCCGCCCGCAGCACCAGCGCCTGCTGTTGTCGAGCCGCGCCATCCTCGAACCCATGCGCGGCCATCTTGCGATCGGTCAAGATGAGGCGTCTGGTCTGTGCATTACTCTGACATTGGCGGCCGATTCCGGCGGCCCGTGAACGAGGAAGCCCGCGATGTCCGATCTGAATGTGCTGGTCGTCGACGACGAGCCAGCCGTCAGGCAAGTCCTGTCCGCCGCCATCGGCAAGGCCGGTTACCCGGTCGAGATGGCCGGCAGTGCCGCCGAAGCCCTGGCCAAGCTCGACAAGACGCCCTTCGACGTAGTCCTGAGCGATGTCTTCATGCCGATCACCGACGGCATCGAGTTGCTGCGCCAGGCGCGCACGCGCGGCCACAACGCCACCTTCATCATGGTGACGGCCTTCAGCTCGGTCGACTCGGCGATCGACGCCATCAAGGCCGGCGCCTGGGACTACATCACCAAGCCGGTCCGCAACGAGGAGATCGTGCACCGGCTGGAGCAGATCGACGCGCTGCGCGGCCTGCGCGAGGAAAACCGCGCCCTGCGCAGCCTGGTGCTGGGCGGCGGCCAGCCGGCGTTCCAGTTCAACTCGCCGGCCATGCAGGCCACCGAGCGCTTGATCAGCCGGGTCGCGCCGACCGACAGCACGGTGCTGATCAGCGGCGAGAGCGGCACCGGCAAGGGCGTGACGGCGCGCCGCATCCACGAGCTGTCACCGCGCCGCGACGGGCCGTTCGTGGCTGTCAACTGCGGCGCCATCCCCGAGAACCTGATCGAGAGCGAGCTGTTCGGCCACACCAAGGGCGCCTTCACCAGTGCCGATCGGGCGCGCCGCGGCCTGTTCATGCAGGCCGACCGCGGCACCATCTTCCTCGACGAGATCGGCGAGCTGCCGCTGTCGATGCAGACCAAGCTGCTGCACGTGATCGAGGCCAAGGAGGTGCGGCCGCTGGGCGCCGAACAGAGCCGCAAGGTCGACGTGCGCATCATCGCCGCCACCAACCGCGACCTGCCGGCGTTCGTGGCGCAGGGGCGCTTCCGCGAGGACCTGTTCTTCCGCCTGTCGGTGTTCCAGATCGGCATGCCGGCGCTGCGCGAGCGGCGCGCCGACATCCCCGGCCTGATGCGGCATCTGATGGCGCAGCGCGAGCTGCCGTCGGGCTCCGGCGCCAGTGCAGGCCAGGCGCTGACCATCGACCCTGAGGCCGAGGACATGCTGATCGCCTTCAGCTGGCCCGGCAACGTGCGCCAGCTCGAGAACGTGCTGCACCGCGCCGCCATCCTGGCCGACGGCGGCTGCATCCACGCCGCCGACCTGCCGCCCGAGGTGTCGCGGGTACCGGCGCTCGGCCCGGCCAGCGCGCCGAGCGCCGAGGCCAGCGAGTGCAGCCTGCGCGAGCGGGTGCGGCGCTTCGAGGTCTCGCTGATCCGGCGCGCCATCGAGGAGGCCGGCGGCGACCGCCGCCTGGCCGCGCAGCGGCTGGGCATCGGGCTGTCGAGCCTGTACCGCAAGCTTGACGAGTTCGGCGCCGATCCGGCCGCAGGCTGAGCGTTTGGCATGGAAATCGCTGGTTCAGGCGTCGGGGCACGGGGCCTCGGAGGTGCCACGGTGGCCAAGGGCGCGAACGAGCGGACGATGCGGCAGGGGATTGCCAAAGATGAGAAGGCGCCGCGCCGGCGGGGCTCGACGGCGGCGCCCTGGCTGCTGATCGCGGCGTTGATGGCCTGGCCGGCGGCGCAGGCCGCCGACACCGTCAAGGGCGCCGAGCTCTACCGCCTGCATTGCGCCGGCTGCCACGGCGGCGACGGCCGGCCGGTGATGCCGATGGCACCCGACTTCTCGCGCCCGACCACGCTGCTCAAACCCGACCTCACGCTGCTGGCCGCGATCCGCAACGGCCGCGGCGCCATGCCGGCCTACCAGGGCCTGCTGCGCGACCGAGACATCCTCGACGTCGTCGCCTACCTGCGCACCTTTCGATGAAACCTGAACTGCTTTTTCGCGGTCTGCTCTTGCACGCCATGTTCGCGGCTGCGGCGCTGGCCGCCAGCGCGCTCGCCTGGGGCCAGCCGGCCGCCCGCGTCAAGGACGTCTACGAAGTCGGCCCGACGGTCTACGTGCGTGCGCTCGCGGTCGAGCCGGCGCGCGGCGCGATCTGGGTCGGCACCTCGGCCGGCGTGCACGAGGTCGACCTGGCCGACGGCCGGCTGCGCAACACCTTCACCCGCAAGGACGGGCTGGCCAACGAATACGTGTTCGCGGTCGGCCTCGACCGCGACGGCCACAAGTGGTTCGGCACCAATGCCGGCGGTGTGTCGCGCTACAAGGACGGCGCCTGGAAGACCTTCTTCCCGATGCACGGCCTGGCCGACTACTGGGTCTATTCCTTCGCCCAGCAGCGCAACGGCGACTTCTGGATCGGCACCTGGGCCGGCGTCAACAAGGTCGCGCCCAAGACCGGCCGCTTCACCACCTACGTGAAAGAGCTGGTCAACGAGTGGGTCTACGGCATCAGCGTCGACGCACGCGACCGGGTCTGGTTCGGCACCGAGGGCGGGGTGTCGATGTACGACGGCAAGCGCTGGGTGGCGTGGACACACAAGGACGGCCTGGGCGCGCCCAACACCGACAACCTGCCGTTCAGCGCCAACACCGGCCTGGGCACGCGCACCCGCCACGACCTGTCGGTGGCGGCCGAGGGCCAGTCGACCTACAACCCGAACTACGTGTTCGCGATTCTTGCGGCGCGCGACGGCTCGATCTGGGCCGGCACCTGGGGCGGCGGCGTGGCGCGTTTCGACGGCAAGACCTGGCACAACCTGACCCGCGCCGACGGCCTGGCCGGCAACATCGTCTACAGCCTGGCGCAGGACCGCGCCGGCGTTTTCTGGTTCGGCACCGACCGCGGCGTGTCGCGCTACGACGGCCAGCGCTGGCAGACCCTCGGCGTCAGCGACGGCCTGCTCGACAGCAACGTCTACGCCATCGCGGTCGCACCCGACGGCGACATCTGGGCCGGCACGCGCAAGGGCGTGGCCCGCATCGCGCCATGACGGGCGTTCAACGTCATTCGACAAGGCACGGCATGGTTCGGCGTTTCAGGCTCTTTGCGGCCACCCTCATCGGCTTGGGCGTGGCGTTCGGCGCGTGGGCGCAGGCGGCCCGGCCGGCTCCTGCTGCCGCTGCGGCGGCCTCCGCCGCGGCGCAGAAGTTCACCCACTTCCGGGTCGGCAACAAGAACGTCAAGCGCCTGTTCGTCGACGGCGATGTCGTCTGGGTCGGCACCTCCGGCGGCGTGGTGCGCTACGACACCCGCAGCGACGACTACAAGCTGTTCGACGTCAAGAGCGGCCTGCTGTCCAACGGCGTGTTCCACGTCGGCAAGCTCGACGGCCGCATCGTCGTCGGCACCTACGGCGGCGGGCTGTCGCTGCTCGACCCCGTCACCGAAAAATGGCAGACCTACAACATCCCCGAAGGCCTGGGCGACGCCTTCGTCTACGACGTGCTGAAGGCCAAGAACGGCGACGTCTGGATCGCCACCTGGTCGGGCGTGAACCGGGTGCGCGGCGGCCGGCTCGATGACCGCTCGCAGTGGGAGCTGCACACGGTGGAAAGCACCCGCGGCGGCCTGCCCAACGACTGGGTCTACGGCCTGGCCGAAGGGCGCGACGGCGAGATCTGGCTCGGCACCGAAGGCGGCCTGGCGCAATTCAAGGACGGCACCTGGCAGAACTGGAACCACGCCCGCGGCCTGGGCGCCGACTACGAACGCGTCAAGGACCAGGTGCGCTTCAAGACCGACCCGGCCAAGGTCTCCGAGCACCACGCGCGCCAGAAGCAGGAGATGGGGCTGCAGGACATCCAGGTCGCCTACAACCCGAACTACATGGTGTCGCTGGCGGTCGACGCGCAGGGTGTCGTCTGGGCCGGCACCTGGGGCGGCGGGCTGTCGCGCTTCGACGGCACCACATGGACCTCGTACACCGTCGCCGAAGGCCTGCCCGGCAACCACGTGTTCATGCTGCACATCGACCCGTTGGGCGTGCTGTGGGTCGGCACCGACAACGGCCTGGCGAAGATGAACGGTGGCCGCTTCGAGGTGCTGACCACCGTCGACGGCCTGTTCAGCAACACCATCTTTTCGATGACCACGGCGCTCGACGGCACGTTGTGGGTCGGCAGCTTCGGCGGTGTCGCCCGACTCAAGCCGTTCTAGCGCCCAGACACGAGGCCCCGGCCATGAACCGCTCGCTGCTGCAGGAACTCGACCCGCGCAACCACGCGCCCCTGCTGGCGCGCCTGCTGGCGATCGCCGACGACGCGGTGATCGTGGCGGATGCGGCGCAGCGCATCGTGCTGTTCAACGAAGGCGCCGAGCGGGTGTTCGGCTACCGGCTGGCCGAGGTGCTGGGCCAGCCGCTGGCGATGCTGCTGCCCGAACCGGCGCGCGCCGCGCACGCCGGCCACCTGCGCGCGTTTGCGCAGTCGGCGCTGCCGGCGCGTCGCATGGCCGAGCGGCGCGACATCCACGGCCGGCGCGCCGACGGCGTCCTGTTCGATGCCGAGGCGTCGATCTCGCACGTCGAGCTCGACGGCCAGACCTATTTCGCCGCCATCCTGCGCGACGTCAGCGAAAGCCGCCAGGCCCGCCGTGCGCTCGAACGCGCCAAGGCCGAGGCCGAGGCCGCCGAGCGCGCCAAGAGCCTGTTCCTGGCCAACATGAGCCACGAGATCCGCACGCCGCTCAACGCCGTGATCGGCATGACGACGCTGCTGATGGATACGCCGATGTCCGACGAGCAGCTCGATTTCGCCCGCACCATCCGCGCCAGCGGCGAGACGCTGCTGGGCGTGATCAACGACATCCTCGACTTCTCGAAGGCCGACGTCGGCAAGCTCGAGATCGAGCAGCAGCGCTTCGACCTGCGCCGCTGCGTCGAGGATGCGCTCGACCTGGTGGCGCCGCGTGCGCTCGAGAAACGCCTCAACCTGGCCTACCTGATCGAGGACGGCACACCCGAGAACCTGGTCGGCGACGTCACCCGGATCCGCCAGATCCTGGCCAACCTGCTGTCCAACGCGGTCAAGTTCACGCACCAGGGCGAGGTGCTCGTGATCATCGACAGCGAGCCGGTCGACGCCGGCGACGGGCCGCTGCACCGCATCCACTTCGCGGTGCAGGACTCGGGCATCGGCATCGCCGCCGAACACCTGCCGCGGCTGTTCCAGTCGTTCACGCAGGTCGATGCCTCGACCACCCGCAAATACGGCGGCACCGGCCTGGGCCTGGCGATCAGCAAGCGGCTGGCCGAGCTGATGGGCGGGACGGTGTCGGTGCAGAGCGAGCCGGGGCAGGGCTCGGTGTTCCGGGTGTCGGTGCTGGCGCGTGCGGCGGAGGCTCCCGAGCCGGCGGATTTCCTGCAGCGCAACGTGCCGGCGCTGGTCGGCAAGCGGCTGCTGATCGTCGACGACAACCTCACCAACCGCCGCATCCTGACGCGCATGGCGATGCTGTGGGGCATGCTGCCGTCGACCCTGCCGTCGGCGCTGGAGGCGCTCGACCGCATCCGCCACGGCGAGCGTTACGACGCCGCGGTGCTCGACATGAGCCTGCCCGGCATCGACGGCCTGGAGCTGGCGGTCGAGATCCGGCGCCGGCGCAGCGCCGAGGAGCTGCCGATCGTGATGCTGACCTCGCTCGGCCAGCGCCACGCGCTGGCCGACGAGCAGCGCGCCGGGCTGGCGGCCTTCCTGTCCAAGCCGATCAAGGCCAGCGCGCTGTTTGCCACGCTGGTGGCGGTGGTGCAGGGCCGCCAGCGCGCCGCGCCGGCCGGGCCTGCGCCCGGTCCGCAGCCGCTCGCCGCCAGCCTGCCGCTGCGGGTGCTGGTGGCCGAGGACAACGCCGTCAACCAGCGTGTCGCGCTGCGCCTGCTGCAGCGCCTGGGTTATCAGGCCGACGTGGCCGCCAACGGGCTGGAGGTGATCGAGGCGGTCGAGCGCCAGGCCTATTCGGTGGTGCTGATGGACATCCAGATGCCCGAGATGGACGGCCTGCAGGCGGCGCGCTGGATCCGCCAGCGGCGCGGCCCGCAAGGCCTGCCGCGCATCATCGCGATGACCGCCAACGCGATGCCGGGCGACCGCGAGGCCTATCTGGCCGCCGGCATGGACGGCTACGTCGCCAAGCCGATCGAGCCCGACGAACTGGCCGCCGCGCTGCGCCGGGCGGGCTCGCCGGCCGGCGGGACTGTGGCGCCGGGCGGTGCGGCCGCGAGCCGAACGCCGGCCGACGACACCGTGCTCGACGCGCTGCGCCTCGAACACCTGCGCACGCTGCAGGACGACGGCCAGCCGAGCCTGGTGCGCGAGCTGATCGACCTGTTCGTGGCCGACGCGCCCGGCCATGTCGACGCGCTGGCGCAGGCGCTGCAGGGCACCGACGCGCGCCGGCTGGCGAGCCTGGCGCACCGCTTCCTCTCGGTCACCGACAACATCGGCGCGCGCCGGCTGTCGGCGCTGTGCGTCGAGATCGAGCGGCTGGCGCGGCGCGGCGAACTCGACGGCCTGGAGCGGCTGGTCGAGGCGCTGAGCCACGAACACGCGCAGGCCCACGCCGCCTTGCTGGCGGTGCGCACGCGGTACTGATCTCCGGCTGCTGACGGCTGCGGGTCGTGACGCGCGCGGGCCCGACCGTGCGGGCGTCACGCCGGGCCGCGATTCGTGTCCGTCACGGGGTCCTGCGCCATCAGGGCGCGGCTCTCGCCGCCGATAGCCCAGGCGTCTGGAGACAACGCCATGGTCCGAATCGCCGCCTTGTTGATGAGCCTGTTCCTGTTCGCCCCCTGCGCAGCGAGCGCGCAGACCTTGTGGTTGTGCGTGCTGTCAGAGGACGCCGTGCGGCTGGTCTGCGTGGCCGAGACCGATCCGCTCGATGCCGTCGAGGTCGTTGATGCAGCCACGCCGGCGCAGGCCGTGGTCAACGGCACGGCCTTCCCGCTCGACCCGAAGCGCTCGTACAGCATCGACCTGTGGAGCCCGCCGACCGAGATGGATTTCGTCGAGCAGCTCGCGCAGGCCAGCCTGTGCCACCGCAGCGCCGGCTGCCGGGCGGTGGTGGCCGGCGAGCGCTGGCTGGCCTATTCGCCGTCGACGCGTTCGGCCGTGACGGCGGGGCGCATCGCCAGCCGGCGTTGAATCGCTGAACGGCAGCCGATCCGGTGCACCGGATCGGCGCGCGGCGCGGTGGGCGAATGCGGGTTCCCTACAATCCCGCGCATGTCGTTGCCCACCACCCTCACCGCCCTTTCTCCCCTCGACGGCCGCTACGCCGCCAAGCTCGCGGCGCTGCGCCCGCTGCTGAGCGAGTACGGCCTGATGCACCGCCGCGTGCAGGTCGAGGTGGAGTGGTTCATCGCCTTGTCGGACGCCGGTTTCGACGAGTTCAAGCCGCTGTCCGAAGCCGGCCGCGGCCTGCTGCGCTCGCTGGTGCTGCGCTTCAGCGAAGCCGATGCGCAGGCCATCAAGGACATCGAGCGCACCACCAACCACGACGTCAAGGCGGTCGAGTACTGGCTGAAGTCGCGTTTTGCCGAGCAGGCCGAGCTGAAGGCGGCCGGCGAGTTCGTGCACTTCGCCTGCACCAGCGAGGACATCAACAACACCAGCCACGCGCTGATGCTCAAAGCCGCGCGCGAAGAGGTGCTGCTGCCCACGATCGACCGCATCACCGCCAAGCTCGGCACCCTGGCGCGCGATTTCGCCGCCGTGCCGATGTTGAGCCGCACCCACGGCCAGACCGCCAGCCCGACCACCGTCGGCAAGGAACTCGCCAACGTGGTGGCGCGCCTGGTGCACGCCCGCGAACGCGTGGCCGCCGTCAAGCTGCTGGCCAAGATGAACGGCGCGGTCGGCAACTACAACGCCCACCTGTCGGCCTACCCGTCGCACGACTGGGAAGGCTTCAGCCGCAACGTGGTCGAAGGCGCGCTGGGCCTGACGTTCAACCCGTACACGATCCAGATCGAGCCGCACGACTACATGGCCGAGCTGTTCGACGCGCTGACCCGCGTCAACACGATCCTGATCGACTTTTCGCGCGACGTCTGGGGCTACATCAGCCTGGGCTACTTCAAGCAGCGCACGAAAGAAGGCGAAGTCGGCTCGTCGACCATGCCGCACAAGGTCAACCCGATCGACTTCGAGAACGCCGAGGGCAACTTCGGGCTGTCGAGCGCGCTGCTCACGCACCTGAGCCAGAAGCTGCCGATCAGCCGCTGGCAGCGTGACCTGACCGACAGCACCGTGCTGCGCAACATGGGCGTGGCCGTCGGCTACGCCCAGCTCGGCTACGACAGCCTGCTGCGCGGCCTCGACAAGCTGCAGCTCAACGAAGCCGCGCTCGCCGCCGACCTCGACGACGCCTGGGAAGTGCTGGCCGAGCCGATCCAGACCGTGATGCGCCGCTTCGGCCTGCCCGAGCCCTACGAGCAGCTCAAGAAGTTCACCCGCGGCCAGCCGATGACCCGCGCGCTGATGCAGGGCTTCATCGCCGACCTCGACCTGCCGCAGTCCGAGAAGGACCGCCTGCTGGCGATGACGCCGGGCAGCTACACGGGGCTGGCGGCCGAGCTGGCGCGGCGCGTGGGCTGACCTCTTTTCTGCGGGCGCACCAGCATGATTCGATGGATCGAGGTCAAGGGCCTGCGCGCTCTGCGTTACGTGTCCCTGGGACTCGATCCATTCATGGTCATGGTGGGGCCGAATGCTTGTGGGAAAAGCACGCTGTTTGATGCGCTGCTGTTTGTGCGCGATGTTCTGAGCAGCAGTCTGGACGCCGCAGTCTTTGGCAATGCCCGCTTGAACATCGCCCCGCGAGCGGTGTCGCCTCAAGATCTCACTTGGCTCCGACAAGGGGGCGGCATAGAGATCGCAGTGACCTTGGCGTTGCCGGACGAGCTGATCAGCAAACTCGGTGGCAAATATCGGTTTGCGCGCTATGAACTTGCCGTTCACACAGACGGACGACTGGGGTTCGATCACGAGACGCTGTGGTTGTGTCCTGACCTGCGCAATCCGCAGTCCTTGCCGCAAGAATCGCAACAACGACTTGACTTCCCGGAGCCTAAAGTCGGGCCTGCTCACGTCATCACACCATCCAAACATCGATCTCCGAATGGTTGGCGCAAAGTGGTGAGCAAGGTGGTCGAGAGCGGCAATGACTATTTCCGATCGGAAACCTCAGACTGGAACAACCTGTTCCGTCTCGGTCCAGCCAAGAGTGCGTTGGCCAATCTGCCTGAAGATGAGCTGAAATTCCCAGCCGCTACTTGGGTCAAGCGCGTCTTGATGGAAGGTGTGCATCGTTTGGCTCTGAACGCAGAGAAAATGCGCATGCCTTCTCCGGCGGGTTCGTCCTCCGACTTTCTGCCTGACGGATCGAATTTGCCCTGGGTTGTTCACGAGTTGGAGAAAAGCCCGGCCCTCAAACGTCGGTGGATCGCACATATCGCCACATCGCTCGAAGATCTCGTCGACATCAAGACGCAAGAAAAACAGGAAGATCGTTCCCGGTACATTGAACTGCATTACCGCAGCGGCCTGGAAGCTCCTTCTTGGGTCTTGTCGGATGGCACGCTGAGGCTTCTGGCCCTGACATTGCTGGCTTATGCACCCACCTCTCCAGCCATCACGCTGATTGAAGAACCAGAAAATGGCATCCATCCCAAGGCGATGGAAACGGTGATGCAGTCTCTGGAGTCGGTGTATGGATCACAGATCCTTTGTGCCACTCACTCACCCGTGGTGTTGAGTCAGTTGCGTCCGCAACAGATCCTGTGTTTTGGCAAGACCGATGAAGGGGCCGTCGACATCGTTCGTGGCGATGAACATCCTGGTCTCCAGAAATGGCGGTCCGCGCTCAATCTGGGCGATCTGTTCGCCACGGGGGTACTGGGGTGAGGGATTGCCTGTTCCTCGTGGCGGACAAGAACATGGAGGGCGTACTGAAGGGGTTCCTGTCACGTCCGGGCGTTCATGCTTCTCTCGGCTGTGGTCCATTCAATTTCGACCCTCGAAGAGATCTCCATGTTGCACACGGCCAGAATGATCCCGGTCTCTATACCCGTGCCAATGAATTCCTTCAGCCCTATGCACAGTCTCATCGGCATGCAACGGTCGTGATCGATGAAGAGTGGGATGGAACACCTGGAGTTGATGAGATTGAACGGCGATTGACCGGCCATCTGATCCAGGCTGGCTGGCAGCAGGAATCCTGCTGCGCAGTGGTCATCGCACCTGAGCTCGAGAATTGGATCTGGCAAGACTCGCCACACGTCTGCGAACAACTCGGCTTTGAAGGCAGCTACGCTGAACTGCGTGGTCAACTTGAACGCAAGGGCTATTGGCGATCGGGAGAAGCGAAACCTCACCGTCCCAAAGAAGCCGTCGAAGAAGTGTTGCGGATCAACAAGATTCCAAGGTCCTCAGCGATTTACCGAGATCTGGCAACTCGCATCAAGACATCCCGATGCACAGACAGCGCCTTCCTGAAATTGCGAGATGCGATGCGCCGATGGTTTCCTGTCGTGCCGTCGTGAATCAATCCACCGTACAACAAGCATGAACTTCATCGACCAACTCGCCCGCGCCGAGCGGCTGCACGACTCGCTGCTGTGTGTCGGCCTCGACCCGGAGCCGGGCAAGTTCCCCGGCGCCTGGAAAGGCGACGCCGGCAAGATCTTTGACTTCTGCGCCGCCATCGTCGATGCCACCAAGGACCTGGTGATCGCGTTCAAGCCGCAGATCGCCTACTTCGCGGCGCATCGCGCCGAAGACCAGCTTGAGCGCCTGATGGCCTACATCAAGCGCACGGCGCCGGATGTGCCGGTGATCCTCGACGCCAAGCGCGGCGACATCGGCTCGACCGCCGAGCAGTACGCCCGCGAGGCCTTCGAGCGCTACCAGGCCGATGCGGTGACGCTGTCGCCGTTCATGGGCTTCGACTCGATCGAGCCCTATCTGCGTTACGCCGACAAGGGCGTGATCCTGCTGTGCCGCACCTCGAATCCGGGTGGCAACGACTGGCAGATGCAACGTCTGGCCGACGTGCCGGGCCAGCCGCGGCTGTTCGAGCACCTGGCGCATCGGGCGCAGACCGAATGGAACCGCAACGGCCAGCTCGCGCTGGTGGTGGGCGCGACCTACCCGGCCGAGATCGCCCGCGTGCGTGAACTGGCGCCGACGCTGCCGCTGCTGATCCCCGGCGTGGGCGCGCAGGGCGGTGACGCGCAGGCCACCGTGCAGGCCGGCCTGGTGTGCGACGCCAGCGGCGCGAGCACCGGCCCGATCATCGTCAACAGCTCGCGCGCGGTGCTCTACGCCAGCGCGGGCGACGACTTCGCGCAAGCCGCCCGCCGCGTGGCGCTGGCCACGCGCGACGCGCTCAACGCAGCGTCTGCTGCAGCCAGGCGCTGAGCTGGGCGGCGGGCATCGCGCCGCTCTGGCGGCCGATCTCGCGCCCACCTTGAAACAGCAGCAGCGTCGGGATCGAGCGGATCGCGTGGCGTGACGAGGCCTGCGGGTTGTCGTCGCTGTCGACCTTGGCGAACAGCACCCGGCCCTGCCACTGCGCGGCGGCCTGGGCGTACATCGGCGCCATCTGCCGGCACGGCCCACACCACGGCGCCCAGAAATCGACCAGCACCGGCAGCTCGGTCTGCGCGATCAGCTTGGGGAGGGTGGCGTCGCTCGCGTCGAGCGGCGTGGCCGGCAGCAGCTCGCGGCCGCATTTGCCGCAGGTGGGCGACTCGCGCAGGCGTTCGTCGGGGACTCGGTTGGTCGCGCCGCAGTGGGCGCAGGCGATGTGCATGGCGGCTCCTGATTCATCAGTCATTGCTGATGTAGGGGCGATGCTCGCCGCTTCAAGACGAGGCGCCTTTGCGCAGGCGGCGGCTTGGTTTAATTAATTTAGAGCGGCAGCTCGGTGTAGAACCGACCGCCGTGGAAGATCAGCGGCGTGGCGTCGCTGCGGAAGCGGCACTGCTCGACCTCGCCGACGAAGATGACGTGGTCGCCTTCTTCGTAGCGGCTGCGGTTGTGGCATTCGAGCACCGCCGCGGCGCCGTCGAGCAGCGGCGCGCCGCCGGTGCCTTCGCGCCATTGCAGTCCGGCGAAGCGGTCGACGCCGGGCGTGGCGAAACGTTCGGCCAGCGCGCGCTGTTCGGCCGCCAGGATGTGCACCGCGTAGTGCGTGCCCTCCGTGAACGCCGGCAGCGAACTGGCCTTCAGCGCCAGGCTCCACAGGATCAGCGGTGGCGACAGCGACACCGAGTTGAACGAATTGGCCGTCAGCCCGACCGGCGTGCCGTCGGCGGCCCGGGCGGTGACGATCGTGACGCCGGTGGCAAACAGGCCCAGCGCCGAGCGGAAGTGCTGGCGCGAGAACGTGGGGGCGAGGTCGGACGGTGCGGGTGTCTGCATGGCAGCCGGATTGTCGGCGATCGCCCGTGCCGGCGCCGCCCGAGGGGGCGCTCCTAAAATCTGCCGATGCCAGATCCTTCCGCCCCGACCCTTGCCGCCGATGCCCAGCCCGCCGCCGTGCCGCTGGGTGCGCGGCAACGCGCGCAGCGGTGGTGGCGCCTGGCAGCGGTCACCGTGCTGGGTTTCGCCTCCGGCCTGCCGCTGGCGCTGACCGGCCAGGCGATGCAGGCCTGGCTGAGCCTGGACGGCATCGACGTGGCGACCATCGGTTTCCTGAGCCTGGTCGGCCTGCCCTACACCTTCAAGTTCCTGTGGGCGCCGCTGATGGACCGTTTCGACCCGCCCGGGCTCGGCCGGCGGCGCGGCTGGCTGGTGATCACGCAGCTGCTGCTGGCCGGCGCGCTGCTGGCGATGTCGGCCACGCCGCCGGCCGGTGCGGTGCAGGTGTTCGCGCTGCTGGCGGTGACGGTGGCGTTTTTGTCGGCCTCGCAGGACGTCGTGATCGACGCCTACCGCACCGACCTGCTGCCCGCGCACGAGCGTGGCCTGGGCTCGTCGCTGTCGGTGCTGGGTTATCGGCTGGCGATGATCCTGTCGGGCGGCGTGGCGATGATCTGGACCGACCCGGGCAACGCCGCCGCCGCTGCAGGTGGCACATCCTGGGACTGGCCGGCGGTCTACCGCCTGATGGCCGCGCTGATGGTCGGCGCGGCGGCGCTGTCGGCGCTGGCGCTGCCGCGGCTGCACACGCTGCCGGCGCCGACCAGCGTGGCGCGCCACGACCTGCTCGGTTTTGCGGCGGTGTTCGCGGCGGTGGCGCTCGGTTATGTCGTCACCCACCAGCTGCTCAACCCGCTGGCCGGCTGGCTGCTGGGCTCGGCGATGTCGGGCACGTCGCTCGCGCCGGCGCTGCAGCAGCGCTGGATCGACCTGGCCGCGCTGCTGCTGGGCATCGGTTTCACGCTGCCGCTGGCAGCCTGGGCGGCGCGCGCGGCCCGGTTCGAGACCCTGCTCGGCGGCCTGGCCAACTACTTCAGCCAGCCGGGCGCCTGGGGTTTCCTGGCCTTCATCGTGCTCTACAAGCTCGGCGACGCCTTTGCCGGCTCGCTGATGACGCCCTTTCTGCTCAAGAGCATGCTCTACAGCTCGGCCGAGGTCGGCGTGGTCAACAAGGTCATCGGCCTGTGGCTGACGATCGGCGGCGCGCTGCTGGGCGGCGCGCTGATGCTCAAGCTCGGGCTGTGGCGGGCGCTGTTCGTGTTCGGCCTGCTGCAGATGGCGAGCAACGTCGGTTTCTGGTGGCTGGCGGTCAGCGGCAAGGGCGCGCTGCCGGGGCTGCTGATGCCGGCGTTCGACTGGGGTTTTCTCAAGCTGGCGCAGCCGACCGAGATCGACGGCGGCCTGCTGCTGGTGATCGCCAGCGAGAACATCTCCAGCGGCATGGGCACGGCGGCCTTCGTGGCCTTTCTGATGAGCCTGTGCAACCAGCGCTTCACGGCCACCCAGTACGCGATGCTGAGCGCCTTTGCGGCGATCGGCCGGGTCTGGGTCGGGCCGCTGGCGGGCGTGCTGGCCGAGTCGATCGGCTGGCCGATCTTCTTCATCCTGTCCACGCTCGCCGCCATGCCGGCGTTGTGGATGCTGTGGGCCATGCGCGAGACCGTGCGCTCGCTCGACGTCATCGCGCCGTCCGGGCCGGTCGACGACTGAGCGTGTTGCCGCCCCGTGCCGAGCTCATTCAACCTGGTTCCCTGACCGAAGCACCATGACCGATTCTTTTGTCACCGACGCCGAGATCCTCACGCCGATCGAGCTGCATCGCGGCGCCTGCGGTTGCCCGTTGCACGGCCCGCATGCGGGCGGACATGCGCCCGTGCGCGGCCGCCGGCTCTTCACCGGCCTGCTGCTGGGCGCGGGTGCCGCGGCGGCGCTGCCGGCCTGGGCGCGCGAGGGGGTCGACGTGGGCGGCAACTCCAAGTTCACCAAGCTGGTGTCGGCCGAGCAGGTCGAAGAGGCCGCCGTGCAGAACTACAGCCAGCTGCGCCAGGAGGCCACCAGCAAGGGCGCGCTGGCGCCCGACAGTCACCCGCAGATGGTCCGCCTGCGCGCGATCGCCGAGCGGCTGATCCCCTACACCTACGAGTGGAACCCGCGCGCCAAGGGCTGGAAGTGGGAGGTCTCGCTGATCGGCAGCAAGCAGATCAACGCCTTCTGCATGCCCGGCGGCAAGATCGCCTTCTACACCGGCATCCTGCAGCAGCTGCAGTTGAGCGACGACGAGGTGGCGATGATCATGGGCCACGAGATGGCCCATGCGCTGCGCGAACACGCCCGCGAGCGCATGGGCAAGACGGCGGCCACGCAGGGCGTGATCGGCCTGGGCGCGGCGCTGCTGGGCCTGGGCGACCTGGGCCGCACGGTGGCCGATGCCGGCGGCCAGCTGCTGACGCTCAAGTTCAGCCGCGACAACGAGACCGAGGCCGATCTGGTCGGCATGGAACTGGCCGCCCGCGCCGGCTACGACCCGGCCTCGGGCGTGACGCTGTGGCAGAAGATGATGGAAGCCAACAAGGGCGCGCCGCCGCAGTTCCTGTCGACCCACCCGTCGAGCGACACCCGCATCAAGGAGATGCAGGCCAGCCTGCCGAAGGTGGCCGGCCTCTACCAGCGCGCGGCCAAGCCGGCGCGGCGTTTCGGGCCGCCAGCCGCGGGTTGATGGGCTGACCGAGCCGCCGACCGGGTGGCCGACTGCGCGGCGCACGCCCGCATCGGCCCGCGCGTCCGGCGCCTCACATCGGCGGTCGCACCGCCAGCCGCGGCCGCGGGTTCGGCACGTAGGGCTGCTCGTGCCAGCTCTGCTGCAGCTTCTGCTCGAACTCGACCAGCGCATCCAGCAGCGCCGCCAGCGCCTGGCGCTGGTCGTCGTCGAGCCGGTCCTCGCCGGTGTCGCGGCGGTGCTGGCCCAGCGGCGCGGCCCTGCGGGCGGCGGCGTCGCCCGATCCGCTGCCGGTCTCGTCTTCGGCCTCGAACATCGGTGGCGGCGCGCTCTGCCAGGGGCCGCGCGGCAGGCGATCGGCGTGGCCGCGGCGCAGCGGGCTGTGCTGGCCGGCACGCTCGATCTGCTGCGAGATCTTGAGCGAGTAGGGCGCCGCCTCGGCCGCATCGGCCAGGCCGTCGAGCCGCTCGCGCAGTCCGTCGACGATGGCGTTGAAGCGCACCCAGCGGTGCTCCGACCAGGCCGTGGCGACCGAGCCCTGCGTGTCGTCCGGGGCGAACTTGGCGATCAGTTCCTGCGCAGCTTTCAGGCCGCATTCGTCGACCATCCGGAGGATGTCGTCCGGCTTCATCTTCAGGTTCAGCTCGCCCTGGTCGCGACCCAGCGCCACCCGCACCACGCGGTCGCGCACGCCTGGCATGCGCGCCAGCGTGTGGTCGTGCCAGCGGCGCGCGGTGTTGACGATGCTCCAGGCGAAGCGGCCCAGCCGGGCCAGCGACGGCGGCTCGTTCGGATCGCCGAAATCGCTCCAGACATCGTGGGCGCCCGCGTCGTGGGTGTGCGTGACCTCGACATTGCTTTCGTCATCGCCGTTGCGGTTCTCGGTCAGGAAGACGCCGAAGGTCGGCCAGCTCGGGATCGACGCGTCGAACAGGTGGATCGGGAAGTTGGCGCAGATGCCGCCGTCCGAGAACCAGCAAGGCCGGAACTGCCTGAGCGCCGGATCGAACCCCCACGCCGGCACCGCGCAGAACAGCACCGGAAAGCTCAGGCTCAGCCGTGCCGCCACCACCAGCGGCATGCGGGCGCGCGGCATCTGCAGCAGCACCTTGCCCTCGGGTTCGGGCGCGTGGTCGAAGCGCCCGGCCAGCGCGCCGTAAGGCGTGCAGGTGGCGCGCAGCTGCTCGATCACGCGCGGCGGAAAGTAGCGCCGCCAGTCGTCGAGGCAGAAGAACAGGCATTCGTTCTCGGCCGTGTCGGCCAGCGGCAGCTCGTAGGGGCGGCCGTGCGTGAGGCTGGTCGTGACCATGCGCAGGTCGATCGCGCGGCGTCCGGCCTGGCGCGGCTTGGGCGGCGGCAGGCCGGTGGCCGGGGCTTCCCACAGGTCCTTGAACGTCAGCGGCGTGTCGTCGGTGCTGCGACCGCAGGCCCACTGGATGCCCTTGTGCAGCCAGTCGATCACCGCCTCCGAGTCCTCGTCCGGCGTGTCCGATGCCGACAGGCCGGTGCACAGGCCGTAGTCGTTGGCGATCAGGCCGTCGCGCACGTCGCGCAGGAGTCGGGCCGTTATGACCGCGATGACCACGCCGATGCCGATGACGAACGCGAGCACCGCCACGCTGGCGCGCTCGACGGTCGTGTCCAGGCCCGACGCGATCGCCACCAGGCTCGAAAGGAAGACGCCCGTGACGATGGCCGCCGGCCCATTCCCGTAGACCCGGGCGATGGCCTTCACGCTGCGCTTGAACAGGCCGTCGAAGGTCCGCTGCAGGTCGGTGCCGATCACGTCCAGCAGCACCTCGAACAGCCGCGCGCACCGCGGCGAGGGCTGGAACAGCGCGAGCAGCTTGGTCTTCGCGTCGCGGCCCTGGCCGACCGGGCGGGCCAGCCGCTCGGGGATCTCCTTGAGCACCTCGAAGCCGGCTGACGAGCCGAAGCGGCGCGCGTATTCGGCCGCCGCGGTCAGCGCCGCGGCCATCGCGCCGGCCGAGGTGCCGCCGATGGCGTGGAAACGGTACTTGCGCGACAGCGCGTGGATCGCCGCCGGGTAGATCACGCCGCTGGTCACCCCGCCGGTCAGCACCAGGTCGCAGAAGCGGTCTTCCGGCGGCTCGCGGTCGTCGGCGCTCATGGCCGCGCCCCGCAGATCTCGAGGTAGGCGCGCTCGCTCGGGTAGAACAGGTACAGCGTGCCGCGGGTCTGCACGAACGGGGGCAGGCCGTCGAGCCGCAAGGGCCGGCCGTCCGGCAGCCAGATCTCGAGGAAGGCCTCGGGGTCTTCGTGCTGGCCGATCAGCGGGTCCTTGGCGGTGCCGGCGTTGTCCGGGCCCATCGGGTTCTTGTTGGTCCATTCGCCGAGCAGGTGCTCGAACTGGTCCTCGATGCTGGCGCAGAAGAACAGCCCCATCAGGCCGCGTTCGCGCTCGCGCTGGCGGTCGGCGTCGCCGGCCTGTTCGTAGGGCATGCCGCGGCGCACCAGGGCACGCGTGCGGGCCGGCACCACCGCGTCGCTGCGCGGGTTCATGCGCCGGATGTGCGAGCCGAACGGGCAGGCGCGGCCCTGGGGGTCGTCGCTGAAGTCGAAGCGGTTCAGGCCCTCGGCGTCGGCGTCGGGCTGCCGATAGCCGTCGCGCTCGCTCAGCACCTGGCCGTTGGGCCAGCGCCCGCAGAGCTTGGCCTTGATGTAGAGCCGCGCCGCATCGAGGTCGAGCGGCCCGGCCGCGTGCATCAGCCGTCGCGCCGCCTGGTCGACCCAGGCCTCGAACACCTCGACGTGCTGCGCCATCTTGCGCAGCACGCCGAAGCAGCCGTCGCGGAAGAAGTCGCTCAGCTCGGCCTGCTTCTGCTCGAACTCGTCGGGGGCCCGGCCCCGCTGCGGTGGCTGCGGCAGTCCGGCGTCGTCATCGAAGAACCAGGGATTGGCGCCGACCTGGTTCGGATGACCCAGCAGCAGCTCGCCCAGCGCCGTCGGCGTGGCGGCGTCGGCCGGCGTGTCGGGCGCGAGTGCGCGCGGTCGCGCCAGGCCCAGGTCGGGGTTGGCGAGGCCGTCGGCAAAACCGAAGTGTTCGCTGCGGCGGCCCGGGTTGCGGGCGCTCTGCGGCAGATGGGCTGCCGGCTGCTCGCTGCGCAGCTCGAAGGCGTCGGCCCAGCCGCGCAAGCCGGTCAGGTGGCGCCAGCGCGTGTCGATCGTCGCGGCGTCGGCGGCGTGCATCGACAGCATCAGGTCGGTCTCGCGTGGCGCGAAACCGCGCTCCCAGCGCAGCGGTGCGCTGTCGCCGCTGTCGCCGAGCCGGGCGGCGCGCTGATAGGCACCGAGCTTGAAGGCGCGTGCGCGGGTCGCCAGCGTGCCGGTGTGCGGCGCCGGCAGGCCCAGGCGCAGCAGGCCGTCGTGGCTGAAGCCGATGTCGAGCCCGCTGGCTTCGGGGGCGTGCCAGCCATCGGCGGGGCCGAAGCGCAGGCCTTGCCGGTCGTCGTGGTGCAACTGCTGCAGCAGCGCCCGCGCCGCCTCGGCCGAGCGGATCGCCAGCAGCAGGTGGCGGGCGTGCGTGGCCCGCTTGTAGCCGGCCACCGGCAGGCGCTGCACGCGCGACGGGGTGTGGATCGGGCGGTTCACGACGTGGCTCCGTCGGGCAGCGGCCGGGCGCGCGCGCGCCAGGGCGCGGCGGCGTTGTCGAGGTCGGCCACCCGCAGCGTCGGGTGGGCGCTGAAGAGGTAGCCGCCGACCGGCGCGTTGCGGCCGTTGTAGGCGCGGATCTTGGCGACGAACTCCTTCGGGTGCTGGTGCACCGGCATCGGCGGCGGGTCGGCGAGGTGCTCGAACAGGGTGTCGAACAGGTCGCCGACCGCGTTGGCGAAGTATTCGATGTAGGCGTCGAAGTCGCCGTCGTAGGTGGTGAACAGCGCCAGCTTGCGGTTGTCGTCGAGCAGCAGGAACCACGCGAAGTGCACGTGGCGGGCTTCGCGCAGGCTGCGCTCGATGACCGGCGCGCCGTAGCCGATCACCGCCTGCAGCGCGGCGGCGTGTTCGGCCACCGGCTCCTTGACGTCCATCAGCACGCACAGTGGCTGCTGCACCAGCCGGCTGTCGCGGGCGTACTGCAGCGGCAGCGGCAGCGCCTTGAAGGCCCAGCGCCGCTGCAGCCGCTGCAGGCGCCGGTCGGTGTCGTTCCAGACGAAGTCGAGCCCCGGCAGGCGCAGCACCTCGGCGGTGATGCGCACCAGCAGCGGCTCGATCAGGTACTGGCCGATGCAGTCGTGCGGCCGCCCGGTGCCGAAGATCGCGGCCTCGGCGCCGCCCAGTTCGGTGGCGGCGCTGCCGGATGCCGCCGCCGCGCTGCGAGCCGGCGCGCCCATCGCGAGGATCAGGTCGGTGCCACGCACGAGCCGCTGCCCGCCCAGCTCGACCGGCGCGCCGATGCCCGCCACCCGCCGCGGCACGAATGCCACCGGCGGCTGCGCGGCCAGGATCGTGCGGATGCAGCCGCGCAGCTCGTCGCGCGCCGCCTTGGCGCCGGGTGTGTCGCCGGCCGGCGCACACACCGCCTGCGCCAGCCGCACCGCCTGGCGCAGCTCGGTGCCGGTGCCGGCCAGCAGCCGGTCGATCACGATCGCCACGCTGGTCTGCACATTGCCGATCACGCCGCCGATCAGGCCGATCACCAGCGCGGCGCGTTCGTCCGGCGACTGCGGCTCGCCGGCCTGGCCTTGTGGCCGGGTGCCGAAACGCGCGCACAGCGGCGTGAAGGCCACCGGCCCGGCGCCACCGGTCAGGCGGGCGATGTCGGCGCGCAGCGTGTCGAGCTCCTTGTGCAGCGTCTGGCGGCGGCGTGCGGTCCTGACGTCCACCGGCACGGCCGCGTCGGCGTCGGCGCCGGTGCCGGTGCCGGTGCCGGTGCCGGTGCCGGCCAGGCTCTGGTGGTCGGCGATCAGCGCCTTGATGCGGTCGCGCAGCGCCGTGCTGCTGCTGCGCCGCCAGGCCTGCTGCGGGTCGGTGTTGACGTGGCGGCCGATGATCTGGTGCACCAGGCCGTCGTAGAGGTATTGCATCGACCGCATCAGCAGCACGTGGTCGCTGCGCGGCAGGCCGAACAGCTTGCCGGCAAAACGCAGCGCCGCCTGCCGCGCCAGGTCGACCAGATCGAAACGCGCACGCTTGAGCGGCAGGGTCAGGGCTTCGGCGCAGGCGATCTCGGCCAGCTGCCCGATCCACAGCGGCGCACCCGCGCGGCCGCCGAACAGCTGCTGCTGCACCCAGCCGCGCTGCTCGGCGTGCGGCGTGCCGTCCATCGCCAGCATGAAGCCGCCGCCGCCGATGGCGGCATAGGGCTCGTTGCTGAAGCGCTGCGGGTCGGCCAGCACCTGGCGCACCAGCGCCGGGTCGCAGACCAGCGCGACCTGCGCGCCTTCTTCGGTGCGGCTCTTGAACATCAGCACGCCGCCGTCGGCCAGCTCGCGCCAGTCGCCGGGCTCGCCCGGGCCGGCCTCGAGCCGGGCCAGCAGCCGGTCCGTCAGTGCGTGATCGTCGGCGCGAAAGCGCGTCGTGTCGTCGATGACCATGGTGTCCCCCTGGTGTGTTCCTGTGCCGCTGCCAGCAGCGCGCGGGCGCGTCGCAGGTCGGCGGTGGTGCTGCCTTCGGTGCACAGCCGCAGATGGCGCTCGATCAGCTGGCCGGCGCGGGCGTGCGCGTCCGCCGATTGCCACAAGGCCGCCAGGCTGCAGGCGCAGCGCAGCGCCAGGCCGTGCTGCTGCATCTCGTCGGCCGAGGCCAGCGCGCGTTCGAACCAGGCCTCGGCGACGTCGTCCTGCAGCCCGCCGTGCCGGCTCGCCAGCTGGCGCGTCAGCTCGCCGGTCAGGCGCAGCACCTCGGGCTCGAAGTAGCGCTCGTGGTGCTGCTCGATCAGCGCGCGTGCGCTGTCGAGCAGGCCCAGGCCTTCGTCCGGACGGCCCGCCAGCGCCAGCCCTTCGGCCTGCATCGCCAGGTAGAACGGCCGCGTCACGACCGCGCCGCTGGCCGACCAGCGCTCGTAGCCGCTGCGCATCAGCGCGACACCGCGCTCGTGCTCGCCGCCCTGCGCCAGCAGCCGGCCGTGCATCACCTGGGCATGCGCCAGCCAGACCGAAAAGCCGCCGTCCTCGCTGATCCGCAGGGCCTGCTCGACGCTGTGCAGCGCGGCCTCGTGGTCGCCGCGGAAGTGCTGCACCACGGTGATGAATCCGAATGCTTCGGCCATGCTGAAGGGGTGGTTGAGACGGCGCGCCAGCTCGACCACCCGGGTGGCGCGCTGCAGCGCCTGATCGGGCTGGCCGAGCTGCCAGAGTGCCCACGACGAGTAGCACAGGCACATCACGCCCGGATCCTGTACCGCGTTCGGGCGGTGTTCGAGAGTCTGGTACGCCGCCAGGCAGCTGTCCATGCGCTCGACCGCCGGGCGTAGTTCACCTTGATGAAACAGCAGGTTGGCGGCGACCCACTGCGACTGCAGCGCCGCCATCGGGTCGGACGAGTGCCGCGCCAGTTCGGCGGCCTGCTCGCTGATGGCGCGGGCGCGGCCGAAGTCGGCGCGCATGAAGTGGTAGCCCTCCAGGCCGAACAGCGCCTTGGCCATCGCCACCGGGTCGTCGAGCTGGCGGCACAGCGCGAGCGCGCGGCCGTAGACCGCCTCGACCTGGTCGGCGCCGTAGCCTTCGGTGGCGATCAGGCGGCCGGCGCGCATCAGCTGCAGGCGCAGCTCGATGCGGTCGCGCTCGAGGCCGGCGGGCAGCGCCTCGAGCGCGGCCAGCGCGTGGCCGAGGTGGGTGATCGCCTCGCGCTGCGCCGAGCGGGCGGCCGAGCGGCGCGCCGCGCGTTCCCACTGCACCAGCGCCTCGGCGGCCATGCCGGCCTCGGCACAGTGGCGCGCCAGCAGCTCGGGCTGCAGCTCGGCGAGCTGCGGCAGGGTGTCCTGGATGACGTGGGCGATCGCCGCGTGCAGGCGCTTGCGGTCGCGCCCCCACATCGAGCCGTAGGCGGCGTCGCGCACCAGCGCGTGCTTGAACAGGAAGCTGCTGCCCGGCCCGCTGCCCTTGGGGATCAGCAGGCCGGCGCGCACCAGCAGCGCCAGCCCCTCGTCGAGGTCGGCCACCGCGATCGGGCAGCGCTCGTGCGCGCAGACCGCCTCGATCAGGTGGCGCGCGACCTCGCGGCCGATCGCGCTGGCCACCTGCGCCACGTGCTTGGCCAGCGGCATGCGGTCCAGGCGCGCCATCAGCAGGTCGTGGATGGTGGTCGGCACGGCGTCCTGCAGGCTGGCGCGGCGCAGCTGTGGCGTGCCTTCCTCGGCGCCGATGTCGAGCGCCATGCGGGCCGATTCCTCGATGAACAGCGGTACGCCGTCGGCGCGTTCGACCAGCCACTGCACGAAGGCGGCGTCGACCCGGCTGCCCTCGCAGACCGCCGCCACCATCGCGCGCGACATCTCGTCGCTCAGGCCGGCCAGCGCGATCTCCTCGGCGGCCAGCGCGGCGGCCCACTGGTGCTCGGGCTCGGGGCGACCGGTCATCAGCAGCATCAGGCCGCCGTCCTGGCGCTCGGCGGTGACCCGGCCGAGCAGCTCGCTGGTGGTCGGGTCGATCCAGTGCACGTCCTCGATGATCAGGCACAGCGGCGCGCTGTCGGCGATGCGCCAGAGCCACTTCTGCAGCAGCTCCAGGGTCTGCTGGCGCAGCCGCTCGGGCGCGCCGTCGAGCACGGCGTGGCGTTCGCCGGTCTCGATCGACAGCAGGTTGGCGGCCAGGGCCAGCGCCGTGGCCGGCTCGATCGCCAGATCGGTCAGGCTGCTGGCGGCCAACCGGGCGAGCTGCACCGGCGCGGCGTCGCCCGCCTGCAGGCGCAGGTGGCGGCGCAGGAAGTCGGTCACCGGGTAGAGCGCGCTGCTGCTCTGCTCGCGGGCGCAGCGCCATTCGATCGTCAGCTGGCCGCGGCCGGTCTCGGCGCGGCGGAACTCGCGCACCAGCCGCGACTTGCCGATGCCGGCGTCGCCCGAGACGTAGATCGCCAGGCACTGGCCGGCGCTGGCGTGGCGCCAGTGCGCGCGCAGCCGCGCCAGCTCCTTGTCGCGGCCGACGAAGGGCGACAGCCGCGAGCGGGCGTCGAAGCGTTCGGTGCCGTGCAGCGCCGATTCGCCCAGCACGCGGTAGACCGGCTCGGGCCGGTCGAAGCCCTTCATGTCGGGCACCTGCTCGAGGCGCCTGAACTCGAAGCGCTCACCGGCGACGCGGCGGGTCTCCTCGCTCGCCAGCAGCGTGGCGGGCGCGGCGATGGCCTGCAGGCGGGCGGCGTAGTGCACCGCCGCGCCGACCGGCTGGCCGGCCCGCACGACGATCTGGCCGGTCGCCACGCCCAGCCGCACGGCGATGCCGGCGTCGGCCATGCAGCGCAGCAGTTCGAGGCCGGCGCGCAGCGCCAGCACGGCGGCGTTTTCGGCCGCCTGCGGGAAGCCGAAGTAGCACATCACGCCGTCGTCGCCCTGCGGGTCGTCGGCCACGCCGCCGTGCTGGCCGACCACCGCCGCGCAGGCGCCGTGGTAGCGCAGCAGGATCTCGCTGTAGGCCTCGCTGCCGAGGTGGCGCATCAGCCGGGTCGAGTCGACCATGTCGCACGACAGCATCGTGACCTGGCGCAGGTGGTCGGGCTGCGGCGCGCGGCCGGCGCTGCGCAGCAGGGTCAGCTGGGCATCGCCCTGCAGATGGGCCAGCCAGCAGGCGTCGCCCTGTTCGCGGGCGGCGATGCGGGCCCGGCGGGCGGCCTCGCCGAGCGGCTGGCCGCTCGCCAGCTGGCCGTAGAAGACCGGCATGAAGCCGGCCGGCGCGATCGGGTGCACCAGCAGCTGCGTGCCCTGCGCCTGCGCCCAGGCCAGCGTGGCCATCGTCAGGCGCGTGGCGCAGGGATCGACGCCGGCCGGGCCGGCGCGGGCGTCGGCAGCCGGCCGGGCCGGTGGCGGCTCCCAGACCAGCAGCTGCGGCCCGGCCAGCAGGCGCGGCTCGATGCCGCAGCAGTGCACGATGTCGTGCAGCCCCAGCGCGGCCAGTGCCGGCTGGGCGAGGCCGGCCAGCTCGCGGGCATCGAGCGCCGTCAGGTGCAGGCCGGGCAGCCGGCGCAGGCCCTGGATCAGCGCGCGGGCGGCGGCATCGGCCGCGGGCGCCGGGTCGAGCCGGGCCAGCACCAGCACGCGCAGCTGCTCGGGCGCGGCGGCGCGCACCGGCGGGGTCGGCGCGTCTTCGTCGCGCAGGATCTGGCGCGCCAGCGCGAACTTCTCATCGAGGTGCCGTGTGCCGTCGAAGGCCAGTTCCCACGGCAGGCCGGCCAGGTCGGCGCCGAGCTGCAGCG
Source organism: Leptothrix cholodnii SP-6 (assembly GCF_000019785.1). Lineage (NCBI taxonomy): Bacteria > Pseudomonadati > Pseudomonadota > Betaproteobacteria > Burkholderiales > Sphaerotilaceae > Leptothrix > Leptothrix cholodnii. The sequence continues at coordinate 4,600,169 of NC_010524.1, read as the reverse complement.
TCAGCACACGCGCCGGGCTGGCGTGCAGGAAGCGCCGGATCGGCGCCGGCAGCAGCTCCAGCCAGACCCGGCCGCCGAGCGCCTGGCGCGCCGCCGTGTCGGCGGGGGCGGCGTCGCGCTCGGCCAGCCCGGCCTGCAGCGCCGCCGGATCGGCGATGCGGATCTGCGCGTGGATGCCCACGCCGTGCCCGTCGGACAGGGCGCACGACAGCCATGCCGCCTCGCGCACGATCATCAGGATGACCGGTGCGGGTGGTTTGCCCCAGGCTTGTTCCATCTTGAGCTCCTCGAAACGCGCGGCCGCGGTGCCGGCACGCCGCCGGTGTCCTACCAGCGCGCCGGCAGGGCGCGGGGCAGCACCAGGGTATGTCCGTTGACGGCCACGTAACCGCCTTCCTCGAGATCCTTCATCAGCCGGCTCACCATCTCGCGCGAGCAGCCCAGCCGGTTGGCCATGTCCTGGTGCGTCAGGCGCTCGCCGACCTGGCGCGTGCCGTCGGGCTGCGCCTCGGCCAGCGACTCGAGCAGCGCGCGCAGCCGCCCGTAGACGTCGTTGAGCGCCAGCTGCTTGGCCGACAGCGTGGCCGCGCGGGCGCGCCGGATCACCTTGGCGAGCAGCTCGAAGGCGAACTCGGGGTACTGCGCGATGTGCAGCAGCAGCGTCTGGCGCGGGATCACCACGCAGGCGGTCGGCTCGACCGTGATCACGCTGGCCGAGCGCGGCCCGCCGTCGAGGCTGATCTCGCCGACGTATTCACCCGGCCCGTAGACGCCGTAGGTGATCTCGCGTTCGTTGTCGCCCTGCGAAAACGCCCGCACCCGCCCGCTCAGCACGATGTAGAGCGTGTCGCCCTGGTCGCCCTCCTGGATCAGCAGCACGCCCTTGCGGTAGCGGCGCGGCTCGGCGCGTTCGGCCAGCGCGCGCAGCGCCGGTGAAAAAGGCAGTTCGTCGAGTGACGGGGTGGCGGCCCCGGGGCGGCCCGTGCGTGAACTCATGGGCACTGAACTTAGGCGAAGGTCCAGTTCGGCGCAAGTGTCCATGGCCTGGTCTCCCCGGTGAGGCGGGCGGGTCGGGCGGCGTCGCCGTCAATGAGCCTGGGCGCGGCCCAGCGCCGAGACGATCGGCGGCAGCACGGCGATGCGGCGCACCAGGTCGCGGATGCTGTCGGTGCGGGTCTTCTGGCGGATGCTGGCGATCTGGGTGCGCACGGTCGACACCGCCACGCCGAAGCGCTCGGCGATCTCCTGCGGCTTGTCGCCGTCGCACAGCGCGGCCAGCACCATGCTTTCGGCGTGCGTCAGGCCGTTGACGCGGGCGTAGTGGTCGACGCTGAGCGCCTCGCATACCTGGCGCTTGCCGAACACCAGCAGCACCGCCGGCGCCGTGCCCTGGCCGAGCGGCACCACCGCCACGGTCTGGCTGCGCTCGCCGGCGCCGAGCGTGAGCAGGCTGCGCCGGCCCTGGCCGGCGGCGCTCTGCACGGCCTGCTGCAGCAGGTGGTCGTCGCCGCACTGGCGCGCGGTCAGCCGGTCGGCCTGCAGCAGGCAGGCGCCGTCGCGTTCGGCACACAGGCAGCGCGCCATGTGGTTGGCGTTGAGCACGCGCGCCAGCCGGTCGACGATGACGATGCCGTAGTCGATCTCGTCGAAGGCGCCCAGCGCGTGCGCCAGCATGTGGGTCAGCGGCGTGCCGATCGCGGGGCTGATCGCCGGGTGTGCGGATGAGGTGTACATGCTGCGGTCCCTGGGTTGGCGGCCTGCCGGAGGGCAGGCGGGGCGGCGCCATGTCCACCAATTTAGGGTTGCGCCGCCGCGCCCGGTGGTGCGCAATTACCGGCGAATCTGTGATGCATTCACGCCGGATTTGTTACGGGTGCTCACATGTCGCGCATCGGTGACGCTGAATCAGGCACAACATCACGCTCTGCGGGATGAGGCGCTGCTCCCGGTGTGCGGCCGCTTTCGTCCGGGTTGACGATGTGCGGCGTTCCTCCGCCGGTCATCATCGGTGGTCGATCCCGGTCCTTGCACCGCGCAGTCGGCGGTGAATCGGAGACAGTCGATGGAAACCGAAGTCGTTTCGAGTCCGCCCCAGGGCCAGGCCGGCAGGGCCGCCGGTGCCGCCAGCCTGGGCCCGGACATCCGGCCCCAGCCGGTGCGGGTGCTGCTGGCCGATGACCACGAGCTGGTGCGTTTCGGCGTGAAGGCGCTCTACGGCACGATCGACCAGCTGCAGATCGAATGGCTGGAGGCCTCGACGCTCGAGGAGGCGATCGAGATGCACCGCCGCCACGGCCCGATCGACGCCGTGCTGCTCGACCTCAACATGGCCGACTGCAAGGGCCTGCAGGGCCTGCGGGTGTTCCTGCAGCAGCAGCCGCTGGCCCGCGTGGCGATCTTCAGCGCCACCCAGGACGAGTTCGTGATGCGCCAGGCGCGCGCGCTCGGTGCGGTGGCCTACATCGGCAAGTCGGCGCACGCCGCCGAGATGCGCGCCACCTTGCTGAGCCTGCTGCGCAAGCCGCCCGAACGCGAGAGCCGCAGCGCCGCGCCGAGTGCGGCGCTGTTCCCGCGCTTCCCGTCGTCGGCGATGTTCGACCGGGTCGCCGAGCTGGGGGCGCGCCACCTCGAGATCCTCGAGCTGGTGCTGTCGGGCTGCACCAACCAGGAGATCAGCAACAGCACTGGCCTGTCGCTGGGCACGGTCAAGAACTACGTCTCGTCGCTGCTGCTGGCGCTCGACGTGCGTTCGCGCTCGCACCTGATCAGCCTGTTCCGCTGAGCGCGTGGGCGCCGTGAAGCGCCTGCGCGTGGTGCCCAGCCTGGCCGAGCCGGACGACGGCGCGGCGGCCACCGAGCGGCGCGGCCCCGGGCGGCGCAGCGCCGAGGCCCGCATCGACGCCGCCGTGCGCCACGGCGGCTGGCTGATCGCCTGGCTGGCGCTGTGGCTGGCGCTCGTGACGGGGCGGCTGCAGCCGCAGGGCGGGCGGGCGCTGGCCGGGCTGGCCGGCGTCGCCGTCGTGCTGCTGCTGGTCTGGCTGGCGCTGACGCTGGCCTGGCTGGGCCTGCGCTGGCGGCTGCCGCGGCGCTCTGCCGACAAGCGGCCGTGGTGGCGGGCCTGGCAGGGCGTGGCCGGGCTGAACCTGCTGCTGCCGGGGCTGCTGCCGTGGCTGTGGCCGTCGTTCGGGCAGGCCTTCGACCTGGCCGCGTGGGCGGCGGTGCAGCTGATGCTGGTGGCCGGCTGCATCGCCGCCTTGCCGATGCTGCCGTGGCTCGGCCGGCTGGCCAGCCTCGGGCTGCTGTCGGGCGCCACGGCGATCGCGCTGGCGGGCCCCGACCGCCGGGTCGCCGCGGCCGGCGTGGCGCTGGCGGGCGCGGTCAGCCTGTTCGGCTGGCTCGCCAGCGGCTCGGCCGGCCGGCGCTGGATGCGCCGCACCGCCGAGCTGATCGAGACCGGCGAGCGCCTGCGCCGGGTCAGCAGCGAACGCGACGCGGCGCAGCGGGCCGATGCCGACAAGCGCCGCTTCGTCGCCGCCGCCAGCCACGACCTGCGCCAGCCGATGCACGCGCTGGGCCTGTTCGTGGCCACCCTCGAACGCCACCTCAAGGGCACCGCCGACGAGGCGCTGGTGCGCAACATGATGCGATCGATCGAGGCGCTGGATCGCTCGTTCGGCGCGCTGCTCGACCTGTCGCGGCTGGAGGCCGGCGCGGTGCAGCCCAACGTGCAGCGCTTCCCGCTGCGCGACGTGTTCCGCCGCCTGCACATGCATTTCGCCGGCCAGGCCGAGGAGCTCGGCCTGGGCCTGCGCTTCTCGGCCGGCGGCAAGGCGGTCAACAGCGACCCGCAGCTGCTCGAGCGCATCCTCTCCAACCTGATCCAGAACGCGCTGCGCTACACCCGCGAAGGTGGCGTGGTGGTGGTCGCGCGCAGCGCCGCGCACCAGATCAGGCTCGAGGTCTGGGACACCGGCCGCGGCATCTCGGAGGCCGACCTGCCGCGGGTGTTCGACGAGTTCTACCGCGTGCCCGACAGCGCCCGCAGCCACATCCAGGGCCTCGGCATGGGGCTGGCGATCGTCAAGCGGCTGGTCGCGCTGCTCGGCCACACGCTCGAGGTCAGCTCGCAGCCGGGCCGCGGCACGATGTTCCGCATCGGCATCGCCAGCGGGCCGATGGCCGAGGTCGAGGACGCCACCGCGGCGGCGGACACGCTGCCGGCGCCGTTTGTCGAGGCGCGCTGCGTGCTGCTGGTCGACGACGAGGCGCCGATCCGCGAAGGCCTGTGGATGCTGCTGACCGAATGGGGTTTCGAGCCGGTGGCGGTGGCCGACCTGGCCGGCGCCGAAGCGGCCGCGCACGCGCTCGGCGACCGGCTCGACCTGGTGATCTCCGACCTGCACCTGCAGCACGGCGAAGACGGCCTCGACGTGATCGAGCGCGTGCGCCAGGTCTGCGGCCGCCAGGTGGCGGCGATCCTGGTCACCGGCGACACCAGCCCGGCCGAGATCCGCCGCGCCTCGGCCAGCGGCCACCGGGTGCTGTTCAAGCCGGTGCAGCCGAGCAAGCTGTTCAACGTGCTGCGCGCGCTGGTCGACTGACCGGTTGCGGCCGGACCGGCGTCGGGCCAGGCCCGGACCGGCGCGGCTTACTTTCGTCACTGGCCGCGGCAGGGGCGCGCTCATAGGCTGGCGCCGGCTCATGCCGTTCGCCATGCCGTCTGCCCCGTACCTCCGCCTGCTGCTCGTTGCCGCCTGTCTGTGCGCCGCGCCGGGCTGGCTGCGGGCGGCCGACGACGACAACCTCGCCGCCCAGGCCCAGGCGCGCCGCCAGGATGCCGAGTCGCTGCTGCAGCTCAGCGCCGAAGGCCGCGCGCTCTACGCGCGCGACACCATCCGGCTCGACGGCTACGGCTACTGCGGCCAGGCCCTGGCGCTGGCCGACCGCGGCGAGCTGCGCCAGAGCATCCGCGCGGCCAGCAAGGCGCTCTACCTCGGCCAGGAGGGCAGCGACGACGACCTGCAGGCCCACGCCCAGCGCGACCTGGCGATCGCCTACGGCTACGCCGGCGTGCTGGATCTGGCCGAGCGCCACGCCCGCGAGGCGCTGGCCCTGCCGGTGCGCGACGCGTCGCAGGTCCACGCGCCGGCCCACAAGGTGCTGGGCGACGTGGCGGCGCGGCGCGGCCGGCCCGACGAGGCCCAGGCCGCCTACCGGCACGCGCTCGATCTGGCGAGTCCGCGCTACCGGCCGTTCGTGCAGCTGTCGATGGCCAACGCCCAGACCGCCGGCGGCCAGGCCGACGCCGCCTTGCAGACGCTGCAGGCGCTGCCACCGGCCGCTCGCGCGCCGCTCGGCCCGTACTACGAGCGCAGCCTGGCGCAGGCCCTGCTCGCCACCGGCCAGGTCGACGCGGCGCTGCAGCAATGGCGCCAGGTGATCGATGCCGGCGGTGCCGGCCGCAGCGGCGATCGCGCCGATCGAGCGGATCTCGCTGATCTCGACTACCACCGCCTGTGGGCCTGGGAAGGCAGCGCCCGCGCCGAGCTGACCCGCGGCCGCCCGGCCGAGGCGCTGGCGGCCTACCAGCAGGCGCTGCGGCTGGCCGATCCGCTGCGGGCGCGCTTTCGCAGCGAGGAGTTCAAGTCCGGCCTGTTCAGCGATCTGCAGGGGGTCTTCGACGCGGCCCTGAACCTGGCCGTGCAGCAGGGCGACTGGGCCGGCGCGTGGCGCATCTCCGAGGCCTCGCGCGCTCGTGCGCTGCTCGACGCCGTGCGCCAGCATGCCGACGATCGCCTGGCCCGGCCGGTGTCGCTCGACGACCTGCAGGGCCGGCTGGCGCCTGACGAGGCGGTGCTCGAATTCCACGTGCTGCCGCAGCAGACGCTGGTCTGGCTGATCCGCCGTGACGGCCTGGTCGGCCTGGCCCTGCCGCTGCCGCAGGCGGCGCTGCAGGACGGCGTCGAGAAGCTGCGCGCCAGCATCATCGCGCGCCGCCCCGACACCCTGGCGCTGGCGCAGGCGCTGCACCGCCAGCTGCTCGGCCCGCTCGACCTGAGCGGCGTCACGCGGCTGCAGGTCGTGCCGCACGGCGCCCTGCATTACCTGCCGTTCCAGGTGCTGCACGATGGCCGCGGCTACCTGGTCGAGCGCCTCGCGCTGGCCAGCTGGCCGTCGGCCGCGCTCGGTGCGCAGCTGGGCGCACGGCGTGCCGGCGTCGCCGGTGGCCTGGCGCTGCAGGCCTTCGGCAACCCGAGCACCGACCGCAACGTGCCGCTGCCCGGCGCCGAGCGCGAGGTGCAGGAGATCCGACCGCTGTTCGCCCAGGGCCGCACCTTCCTGCAGCAGCAGGCCAGCCGCGCCCAGCTGCTGGCGCTGCTCGGCGGGCCGGGCGCAGCGGGTGCCACCGCCACCACGGCCGCGGCCGCCACGCCCGGTGTCTCGGCCAGCGTGCTGCACGTGGCCGCACACGCCGAGGTCGACGAGGTCGATCCGATGTACTCGCGCATCCTGCTGGCCTCCAGCCCGCTCGACGACGGCCTGCTCGAGGCGCGCGAGATCTACCGCCTGGACCTCAGCCGCACGCCGCTGGTCACGCTGTCGGCCTGCGAAAGCGCGCTCGGCCGCATCGCCCGCGGCGACGAGATCCTGGGCTTCACGCGCTCCTTCCTGTCGGCCGGCGCCAGCACCGTGATCGCCTCGTTGTGGCCGGTGGCCGACGACGCCACCCGCCAGCTGATGACCCGCTTCTACCGCGATGCCACACAAGGGTCGGACGCGATGCAGGCGCTGCGCAACGCCCAGCTCGAGGTGATGCGCAGCCGCGGCCTGGCGCATCCGTTCTTCTGGGCGCCGTTCAACGTCATCGGCGACGGTGCGCTGCGCCTGGGGGCGGCGCCATGACGGCGGGCGAGTGCCTCGCGCGCCGGCTGCGCCGGGTCGCCGCCGGGCTGATCGCGCTCGGCGCCGCCGCCTCGCCCGCCTGGGCGCAAGACCGGCCCGCTGCGGCGGCGAGCGAGCCGATGGTGCTGCGCGAATGGCATCTGCAGCCGCTCGAAGGCATCGACGACGCGACCCTGCAGCGCCTCACGCTGCCCTACCTGCGCAAGCCCTTCGGCGTGGCGCAGGCGCAGCAGCTGCGCGATGCGCTGCTGGCCGAGATGGCCGCGCGCGGGCTGTCGCTGGGCGGCGCGGCGCTGCGGGTGCTCGACGCGCCGCGCGGCATCGTCGCGCTGCAGGTGGTCGAGCCGCGGCTGCGCCGCATCGAGCTGAGCGCGTCGGCCGATGCGCCGCTGGCCGACCCCCAGGTGCTGCAGGTGCTGGCGCGCGAAGGCGTGCACGACGGCGCCTTGCTCGACCTGCGCCGGCTCGACGCCGCGATGTTCGCGCTCAACGACCTGCCCGGCGTGCGCGCCCAGGCCAGCCTGGCGCCCAGCGGCGACGAGGCGCGCTACGACCTCGTCATCGAGCGTGGCTGGCGCCGCCAGGCCGAAGGCAGCGTCGACCTCGACAACCACGGCAGCCGCTTCAACGGCCGCTGGCGCATCGGCGGCCTGCTGCGCTGGAACGAGCCGCTCGACCTCGGCGACAACCTCGACCTGCGCCTGCAGCTGGCCGAGCAGCGTGGCCTGGCGAGCGCCCGGCTCGCCTACGAGCTGCCGCTCGACCAGCTGCTGCCTGTCGCCCCGAGCGCCTGGCGCACCAGCCTGGCGCTGTCGGCGCTGAGCTACGAGCTGGGCGACGTGTTCGCGCCGCTGCAGGCTCGCGGCCGCGCCCGGGTGATCGACCTCGGCCTGAGCCGGCCGCTGCAGCGCAGCCGCCAGAGCAACGTCGTGCTGCGCCTGGGGGCCAGCCACAAGCGGCTGGAGGACCGCTTCGACGCCTTCGGCCTGCGCACCGACAAGGCCACCCGCGACGTCAATCTCGGGCTGTCGTTCGAGGCGCGCGACGGCTGGGGCGGTGGCGGCTACAGCGGCGGCGCGCTGACGCTGCAGGCCGGCTCGCTCGACATCCGCAGCCCCGGCGCGCGCGCCGATGACGCCGCGCTCGGCACGCGTTCGGCGCAGGGCGGCTTCGGCAAGCTCGGGCTGCAGCTCAACCGGCTGCAGGCGCTGCCGCTGCCGGGCTCGACGGCCTGGTCGGTCTACGGCGGGTTGAGCGCGCTGTGGGCGAGCAGGAACCTCGATCCGTCCGAGAAATTCGCGCTCGGCGGCGCCGGTGCGGTGCGGGCCTACCCGCCCGGCGAGGCCGCCGCCGACCGCGCGGCGATCGCCACCGTCGAGCTGCGCCACGCCATCGGCGCGCAGTGGAGCGTGTTCGCGCTCGGCGACTGGGGCCGGGCGCGGCTGCAGGCCCGGCCGCTGGCGGGCGTCGACAACCAGCGGCGGCTGCGCGCCGCCGGGCTGGGCGTGTTCTTCAGCGATCCGGCCTGGTTCACGCTGCGCGGCACGCTGGCCTGGCCGGGCTCGGCGCCGCGCCTGGCCGAACCCGACGACACCGGGCCGCGCCTGAACCTGCAGCTGCAACGCGGTTTCTAGGAGCCTGACGATGTGCTGGCCTGTCATCCCGAATTCCCGCACCGGCCCCCCACCGGCACGCGTCGCCGCGCTCGCGCTGGCCGTGCTGGCGCTGCTCGGCGCACCCGCCGTCCGCGCCCAGACCAACCTGCCGGTGCCGGCGACCACCGCGCCGCAGAACGCCACCATCAGCACGCCCGCCGTCGGTCAGATGGTGATCGTGCAGAACGAGAGCGCGCCACGCGCCTACATCGAGTGGCGCGATTTCTCGATCGGCGCGCAGGCCGGCGTGACGGTGCAGCAGCTCAACGGCAGCTCGGTGCTGCTCAACCGCGTGGTGGGCGTGGGCGGCGCGCCGCCGATCAGCCGCATCGACGGCACGCTCGGCGCCACCGGCCAGGTCTTCATCCTCAACCCGGCCGGCATCGTGTTCGGCGCCGGCGCGCAGGTGCAGGTCGGCAGCCTGCTGGCGGCGGCGCTGGACACCTCGACCGGCGGCGCCGACTTCCTGTCCGGCGCGCCGCTGGTGCTCGATGCCTCGCTCGGCGGCGGCGCGCTGAGCGTCGCGCCGGGCGCCCGCATCGCTGCGGCGGCGGGCAACCCCAACCTGCCCGGGGGCGAGATCGTGCTGATCGGCGCCGGTGGCGCAGCCGGGGCGGGCGGCCTGACGATGGACGGCCGCGTCGTCGCCTCGGGCGGCCAGGTGCTGCTGGCGGTGAGCGACGGCACCAGCGTGCCGGCCGCCGGCATCCCGGTCGGCGCCAGCGGCTTCATCACGCTGCAGCTGACCCCGGCCGCGGCCGGCACGCTGGCGATGCACGGCAGCGTCGACGTGGCCGGCGCCGTCAGCACGCCCAGCGGCAACCTGCGCATCGAGGCGCCGACGGTGCAGATCGGCCGCCGCGCGGGCCTGGCCGCCACCTCGGTGTCCTTGAGTGGCGCCAGCGTCACCGCGCTCGGCAGCGCCGGCCCGGGCAGCCTCTCGATCAGCGGCAGCGCCGACGGCGGCTTCGGCATCGACCTGAACAACGTCACGCTCAGCGGCGACCGCATCGAACTGCGTGGCACCTCGCTGCTGACCGATGGCAATGCCGACCTGCTGCCGATCGGCGTGCGCCTGAACGGGGTGTCGATCGACATCGGCGACGGCAGCCTGCTGATCGCCGGGCGCGGCGAGGTGGCGTCGACCTTGTCGCCCGACACGTCCCCGGCGTTCGGCGTGGGCCTGTCGGATCTGTTCGTCACCAGCAACGCCAACGCCGGGCGCTCGGTCACGATCGTCGGCGAGGCGGTCAACTCATCGACCGGCGCGGGCATCGGCGCGGTCAACGACGGCTTCTTCATCATCGCCAGCAACAGCGAGGTCGACCCGTCGGCCGCGAACGTGGTGCTGGCCGGGTATGCCGGCGCGCAGGGTCGCGCCTACGACCTGTTCGGCGCGCCCGACGTGTTCACCACCGGGCGCGTCAACCTGCGCCCCGCCGGTGTCGACGCCGACGGCATCGTGCAGGAACGCCCGGCGGTGCCGATCACGCTCGGCGGTGCCGTCTCGAGCGTGCCGCTCGGCTTCAACCTGCCGTCGGCCTGGCTGCTCGATCCGCGCATCAACCCGGGTGGCAACATCGAGAGCGCCGGCATCGTGGTCGGCTCGAGCGGCCATGTCGGCGCGATCGCGGTGGCGGCCGACGCCCTGCAGGCCGGCATCACGCCCGAGCTGACGCTGCACAACGGCGGCGCCGGCGCGCAGGGCATCCAGCTCGACGGCGGCCTGACGACGACCGGCGCGGTGCGCCAGCTCACGCTGGTCAGCGCCGGTGCGGTGACGCAGACCGGCCCGGTCGCGGTGCAGCAGCTGCTGCTCGCCGGCACGGGGGCGGATGCCACGGTGCAGCTGCTCGACCCCGGCAACACGATCGACCAGATCGGCTTCACCGGCCTGCGCAGCGTGCAGGTGGCGAGCGCCGGGCCGCTGTCGGTGGCGGGTGGCAGCGTGGCGGCCTACGACAGCGCGAGCGGCAGCTTCACCCCGCAGGCCTTCACCACCAGCCTGGCCAGCGATCGCGTGCTGCTGCGTGCCGACGACGGCGACCTGACGCTGCAGCAGGGCATTCGCGCCAGCGCGGCCGGTGGCCAGATCGACCTGGTGGCCGGCGTGCGGTTCCAGAACCCGGCCAACGCCACGCTGGAGGTCGGCGCGGGCGGGCGCTGGCGGGTCTGGTCCGACAGCTGGGTCGACAGCCAGCGCGGCGAGCTGCCCGGTCGCGCCAGCCTGCCCACGCTCTACGGTTGCAGCTACGGCGACGCCAGCCTGTGTTCGGTGTCGCAGATCGCCTTGCCCGAGGCCGGCAGCGGCTTTCTCTACAGCGCGCAGCCGGACCTCGTGATCGTGCCCGACCCGGTCAGCGCGGCCCAGGGCACCTTCCTGCCGCCGATCCCCTACAGCGCGACCGGCCTGGTCAACGGCGACGTGCAGCCGCAGGCCGTCACCGGCCAGCTGGCCAGCAGCGCCGGCCTGCTCAGCCCGCCGGGGCTCTATCCGGCGACGGCGGGCACGCTGCAGTCGCCCACCGGCTACCGGCTCAGCCTGGCGTCGGGCACGGTGCTGCCGGTGCGCATCACGCCGCCCGACCCGCTGCGCAGCGCCTATCCCGACGGCATGGCGCAGCTGCTGGCGGCGTCGGCCTCCGAGACCCACGGCCGCAACCTCGCCACGCCACGCATGTGCCTGGCCAGCGGCCCGGCCCGCACGGCGGCGATCGACGACGCCACGGCCGATCTGCTCGGCCTGGAATGGGGCCGCGTGCGCCAGCAGCCGCAGTTCTCGAGCTGCCTTGAGCTCGATCGTGGTGGCGGCGCCTGTGCCGGTTTCTAGCCGGCGCCGGGGCGAGGGGAACGGGCGCCGGCAGGTGACTTTCGGCAACTGTGCCGGCAGGCCCCGATCGCTACATTGATTTCGCGTTTCTCCCTTCTTCGCGTTTGCACGACCGCCGAGGGTTCATGTCCGACGTCGACATCGAGGCACTGCTGACACCGCTGGACGCCGCCGCGCCCTGCGGCGCCGACCTCGAATACGACGAGTCCTTCCGCGCGATGGAAGAGGCGCTGCGCGGCAAGCCCGAGCAGCAGTACGGCGACACCGTGATCGCCGCCGAAGGCAGCGACTGGCGCCGCGTGATGTCGCTCGCGCTCGCGCTCGGCGCCCGCAGCCGCGACCTGCGGGTGGCCGTCAACCTGCTGCGCGCGCGCCTGCACCTCGAAGGACTTCAGGCCTGCGGCAGCGGCCTGGCGCTGATCCACGGCCTGCTCGATCGCCACTGGCCGCACCTGCACCCGATGCTCGATGCCGACGACGGCAACGACCCGACGATGCGCCTGAACGCGCTGGCGCCGCTGGTCGATCCCGGCGCCGTGCTGGCCGATCTGCGCACGGCCACGCTGGGCGGCCCGCGCAGCGGCATCAGCGGGCGCAGCTTCGAGCTGGTGGCCGGCAAGGCGCTGCCGCGCGAGGGCGAGAACGTGCTCGGCGCCGATGCCTTCGTGCAGGCCCTGCGCGAGCTGGAAGCCCGCCAGCCCGGCTGCGTCGAGGCGCTGCGCCATGTGGCCGCCACCACCGATGCGATCGATGCGCTGCTGGTCGCGCAGGTCGGCACCGAAGGCCCCGATCTCAAGCCGTTGCAGCAGTACACGCAGATGCTGTCTCGCTGGGCGGGGAAGGCGCTGGCGTCGCAGCCCGCTGCGGCCGGCGACGTTGCGGTGGACGCTGCCGTGGACGCCGATCCCGACGCCGCACCGGCCGCTGCCGGCGCGGCAGCCGCGGCGGCGCCCGGCGGCGCCATCCGCAACCGCGAGGACGCCATCCGCCAGCTGCAGCGGGTGTGCGAGTGGATCGAGCTCAACGAGCCGTCCAACCCGGTGCCGCTGCTGCTGCGCCGCGCCCAGCGGCTGATGCGCAAGAGCTTCATCGACATCATCCGCGACCTCGTGCCCGACGGTGTCGGCGCGGTCGAGCACCTGGCCGGGCCGGCCGACCCGTGAGCGGCTCTCGCCCCAATCCCGCCCAACCAACCCGCAGGAGTGACAGCCCATGGCCACCAGCAGCCAGAAATTCATCGCCCGCAATCGCGCCCCGCGGGTGCAGATCGAATACGACGTCGAGACCTACGGCGCCGAGAAGAAGGTGCAGGTGCCGTTCGTGATGGGCGTGCTGGCCGACCTGAGCGGCAAGCCGGCCGAGCCGCTGGCGCCGGTGGCGGATCGCAAGTTCCTCGAGATCGACGTCGACAACTTCAACTCGCGCATGAAGTCGATGAAGCCGCGGGTGGCCTTCCAGGTCGCCAACGAGCTGACCGGCGAGGGCAACCTGGCGGTCGACATCAGCTTCGAGACGCTCGACGACTTCTCGCCCGCGGCGGTGGCGCGCAAGGTCGAGGGGCTGCGCCAGCTGCTCGAGGCGCGCCAGCAGCTGTCGAACCTGATCACCTACATGGACGGCAAGACCGGCGCCGAGGAGCTGCTGGCCAAGGTCATCAAGGACCAGGCGCTGCTGCAGTCGCTGACCCAGGCGGCCAAGCCGGCCGGCACCCCCGAATGATCCCGAGACACGGAGCTGGACATGGCCACTGAAACCTCCCCCGGCGGTGCCGCGCTGCAAGGTGTCGCCTTCGAAGGCGGCGACTTCGCCGCGCTGCTCGACCGCGAATTCAAGCCCAAGACCGACGAGGCCAAGAGCGCCGTCGAACAGGCGGTGATGACGCTGGCGCAGCAGGCGCTGGCGCAGACCACGCTGATCGGCAGCGACGTGATCGGCTCGATCGAGGCGCTGATCGCCGCACTCGACGCCAAGCTCAGCGCGCAGGTCAACGCGATCCTGCACCACGACGACTTCCAGAAGCTCGAGAGCGCCTGGCGCGGCCTGCACCACCTCGTCAACAACACCGAGACCGACGAGATGCTGATGATCCGGGTGATGAACATCTCGAAGAACGAGCTGGGCAAGACCCTCAAGCGCTACAAGGGCACGGCCTGGGACCAGAGCCCCATCTTCAAGAAGATCTACGAAGAGGAATACGGCCAGTTCGGCGGCGCGCCGTATGGCTGCCTGGTGGGCGACTACTACTTCGACCAGAGCGCGCCCGATGTCGAGCTGCTGGGCGAGATCAGCAAGATCTCGGCCTCGGCCCACGCCCCGTTCATCGCCGCCGCCAACCCCGCGCTGATGCAGATGGGCTCGTGGCAGGAACTGGCCAATCCGCGCGACCTGACCAAGATCTTCACCACACCCGAATACGCCGCCTGGCGCTCGTTGCGCGAGTCCGACGACGCACGCTACATCGGCCTGGCGATGCCGCGTTTCCTGGCCCGCGCGCCGTATGGCGCCAAGACCAATCCGGTCGAGGAGTTCGACTTCGAGGAAGACACCGCCAACGCCGACCACAGCAAGTACACCTGGGCCAATTCGGCCTACGCGATGGCGGTCAACATCAACCGCGCGTTCAAGGAATACGGCTGGTGCTCGCGCATCCGCGGCATCGAGTCGGGTGGCGCGGTCGAGGGCCTGCCCACGCACACCTTCCCGACCGACGACGGCGGCGTCGACATGAAGTGCCCGACCGAGATCGCCATCAGCGACCGCCGCGAGGCCGAGCTGGCCAAGAACGGCTTCATGCCGCTGGTGCACAAGAAGAACTCGGACCTGGCCGCCTTCATCGGCGCGCAGTCGCTGCAGAAGCCGGCCGAATACGACGACCCCGACGCCACCGCCAATGCCAACCTGGCCGCGCGCCTGCCGTATCTGTTTGCCTGCAGCCGCTTTGCGCACTACCTGAAATGCATCGTGCGCGACAAGATCGGCTCGTTCAAGGAACGCGACGAGATCCAGCGCTGGCTGCAGGACTGGATCATGAACTACGTCGACGGCGACCCGGCCCATTCGTCCGAAGAGACCAAGTCGCGCCGCCCGTTGGCGGCCGCCGAGGTGGTGGTGGCCGAGGACGAGAGCAACCCCGGCTACTACACCTCGAAGATCTTCCTGCGCCCGCACTACCAGCTCGAAGGGCTGACGGTGTCGCTGCGGCTGGTGTCCAAGCTGCCGTCGCAGAAATCGGCCTGAGGCGCGGCCCGCCGCACCTCGGCGGGAGCGGGTTCCTGCAATCGATCGATTGCGCGCGTGCGCCGGCTGACCGCGGGGCTTGACCCCGCCCGCGGTCCGCACCTGCCGGCTGTGATGGGTGGTCGAACAAGGAGAAATGCATCATGGCTGTAGACATGTTCATCAAGATCGGCGACATCAAGGGCGAGTCGAAAGACGACGCGCACAAGACCGAAATCGACGTGCTGGCCTGGAGCTGGGGCCTGAGCCAGAGCGGCTCGGCGCACATGGGCGGTGGCGCGGGTGCGGGCAAGGTCAGCGTGCAGGACATCTCGCTGACCAAGTACGTCGATTCGTCGTCCACCGCGCTGATCGTGGCGGCCTGCAAGGGCACCCACATCAAGCAGGCCACGCTGACCGTGCGCAAGGCCGGCGACACGCCGCTCGAATACATCAAGATCACGCTCGACGAGGTGATGGTGTCGTCGCTGTCGACCGGCGGCAGCGGTGGCGAGGACCGCCTGACCGAGAACGTCACGCTGAACTTCGCCAAGTTCAAGGTCGAATACACCATCCAGGCCGACACCGGCGGCAAGGGCACCACCAGCACAGCGGCCTGGGACATCCCGGCCAACAAGCCGGTGGGCTGAGCGGCCTCATGCCCGCTTCCTGCGCGGCCTGAAAGGACATCCCCATGGCGCTGGCCGACATGTTCCTGCGCGTCGAAGGCGGCAAGCAGGGCCTCATCAAGGGCGAGGTGGTGCAGCCCGATCACCTCAACGAGATCGAGGTCACCGGCTGGTCGTGGGGCATGGACGGCAGCAGCACGGCCTTCGGCCAGGCCAGCGCGCGCACCAGCCTGCAGGAACTGGTGATCCACAAGCGCGTCGACAGCGCGAGCACCGCGCTGATGTCCGCGCTGCGCAACAACGAGGTCATCAAGAAGGCGGTGCTGTCGGTGCGCAAGGCCGGCGGCGGCGCGGCGGTGGAGTACTTCCACATCACGATCGAGAAGGCCCGGCTGGTGTCGCACCGCGTCGGCAGCGCCGGCGCCCCGGGCGCACACGCACCGCTGGGCGCCGGGGCCGCGAGCGGCCCCGAGCTGCACGAGGAAGTGCGCTTCGCGTTCTGGAAGGTGCAGGTCGAATACCGCCCGCAGGATCCGACCGGCGGCGGGCGCGGCGTCTCGACCTTCGAGACCGAAGTGCAGCAGGCCTGAGCCCCGGACCGCGCCGCGCATCATGGCCCTGCAACCCCTGCGCGAGCGCCTCCAGCCGGCCCTGCTCGACCGCCTGAGCGACGACGATCCCGCCAGCGCGGTCGAGGCCGACGAGCGCCGTTTCATGTCGAAGGCGCAGCTGCGTGCCGCGGTGCTGCGCGACCTCGGCTGGCTGTTCAACGCGGTGCAGCCGCTCGGCGGCGGCGCGGCCGAGACCTGGCCGCAGGCCGGTGCGTCGGTGCTCAATTTCGGCCTGCCGCCGGTGTCGGGGCAGCTGGCGTCGAAGATCGACGTGAGCCAGATCGAGCGCGAGCTGCGCCGGGCCATCCTGCGCTACGAGCCGCGCATCCTCGAACACGACCTGCGCGTGCAGGCGATCGAATCCGACAGCCTGCTCGACAGCCACAACATCATCGAGTTCGAGATCAGCGGCTGGCTGTGGGCGCAGCCGGTGCCGCTGGAGCTGCTGCTGCGCACGCGCTTCGACCTCGAGGCCGGCCAGGTGGCGGTGCACGAGCGCAGTGCCGTCAGCGTGTCGGCCGCTGCAGGCGCTGCGCCGCGGGAGGCTGCCCAATGAGCCGCGGCCTCGATCCCGGCCTGCTGCGCCACTACAACGAGGAGCTCGCCTACCTGCGCGAGATGGGGCTGGAGTTCTCGCGCCAGTTCCCGAAGATCGCCGCCCGGCTCGGCATGGACGGGCTCGAGGTGGCCGACCCCTACGTCGAACGCCTGCTCGAAGGTTTCGCCTTCATGAGCGCGCGGGTGCAGTTGAAGCTCGACGCCGAGTACCCGCGCTTCATCGGCCACCTGCTCGAAAGCGTCTATCCGAACGCGCTGGCGCCGGTGCCGTCGATGGCGGTGATGCGGCTGCAGCCCGATCTGGCCGACCCGGCGCTGGCTCGCGGCGCGCCGGTGCCACGGGGCAGCGCGCTGCATGCCGATCAGCTGCGCAGCCAGAACACGCGCTGCGAGTTCCGCACCGCGCATGCGCTGCGGCTGTGGCCGATCGAGATCGCATCGGTGCAGTACTTCAGCCACGCCGGCGAGCTGCCGGTGGCGCGCCTGCCCGAGCTGCGGCAGGCGGCCGGCGGCCTGCGCATCCGCCTGCGGGCGCACGGCGGGCTGCGCTTCGACCAGCTGCCGATCGACTCGCTGGTGTTCTACCTGGCCGCGCCCGACGAGGTCGCGTACCGGCTGCACGCGCTGATTTTCGGTGCCGGGCTGGGCAGCTGGCTGGCTGCGCCGGCCGCCAACGCCCCGGTCCCTGGCAGCGCCGCGCGCCCGGTCGACCCCGGCCCGGCCGGCGCCGGGTGGCGCGGCGCCGATTCGCTGCAGCCCCTCGGTCATTCGGATGACGAGGCGCTGCTGCCCGTCACCGCGCGCGGCTTCTCCGGCCACCGGCTGGTGCAGGAGCTGGCCGCGCTGCCGCAGCGGTTCCTGTTCGTCGAGGTGGCCGAGCTGCGCGCGCGGCTGGCCCGGCTGGCGGTCACCGAGGTCGACCTGTTCCTGCCCTTCAGCCGCGGCGAACCGGGCCTGGAGGCGCTGGTCGACGCCAGCAGCCTGGCGCTCAACTGCACGCCGGCGATCAACCTGTTCGGCAAGCGCCTCGACCGCATCCAGACCAGCGTGTCGAACTGGGAATACCACGTCGTGCCCGACCGCACACGCCCGCTCGACTACGAGCTGCACAGCCTGGCGAGCGTCGTCGGCCACGGCACCGGCCGGGTCGCCGAGCAGGCCTTCGCGCCGCTCTACACCGCCTGCCACGACGAGGGCCCGGAGCAGCTCGCCTACTACAGCCTGCGCCGCGAGGTGCGCCTGCCGTCGACGCGCCAGCAGGAGCAGGGTGCGCGCTCGTCCTACCTCGGCAGCGAGGTGTTCGTGTCGCTGGTCGACCCGCACAACCTGCCGTATGCCGAAGATGTGCGCCAGCTCTCGCTCACCGGTCTGGTCAGCAACCGCGACCTGCCGATGCTGCTGTCGGGCAGCGGCTGGACGCTCGACCTGCCCGGCCCCGTGCGCGGCGCCACCTGCCTGCGCGGGCCGACCGCACCGCACGCCCGCCTGCCACGCGGCGACATCGGCTGGCAGCTCATCAGCCAGCTCACGCTCAATCACCTGAGCATCGCGGGCGAGGATCCGCAACGCGCCGCCGCATCGCTGCGCAGCCTGCTGATCCACCACGGCTCGGCCGACGACGCCGGCTGGCGCAAGCAGGTCGAGGGCCTGCGCGCGGTCTCGGCGCAGCCGGTGACGCGGCGCCTGCCGATGCCCGGGCCGCTGGCCTACGGGCTGGGCGTGGCGATCGACGTGACGGTCGACGAGCTCGCCTTCCAGGGCGGCAGCGCCTTCCTGATGGGCTGCGTGCTGGAGCGTTTCCTGGCCCGCCAGGCGTCGATCAACAGCTTCACGCAATTGCGGCTGATCGCGCCCGGGCGCGGCACGCTGATGACCTGGCCGCCGCGCGTGGGCAGCGCCGCGGTGATCTGAACCGACCCTCACGAGCGCATCGGTCATGGCCCCGCAATCACCCGATCCCACCGACCTGGCCGGCGCTGCCGCGCAGACGCCGGCCGAGCGTGCGCGGGCCCACCAGCAGTTGCTCGGCGCGCTGGCGGTGCAGCCGTGGCGACACGATTTCTTCCAGCTGCTGCGCTGGGTCGAGGCCCTGCATCCGCAGGCGCCGCGGCTGGGTCGGGCGGCGCGCCCGCGTGACGAGCCGCTGCGCATCGGCCAGGATCCGGAGCTGTCGTTCGCGCCCGCGGCGCTGCACAGCTATCGCGAACAGACGGGCGCGCCGCCGCGCATCGGCCAGCGCTTCTTCGGCCTGTTCGGCCCGATGGGCCCGTTGCCGCTGCACCTGAGCGAATACGTGCGCGAGCGTGCCCGCAGCCTGGGCGACGCCACGCCGCTGGCCTTTGCCGACATCTTCCAGCACCGCGCCAGCCTGCTGTTCTACCGGGCCTGGGCACAGGCTCAGCCGGTGAGCCACCTCGACCGGCCGGGCGACGATGCCTTCGGCCGCTGGCTGGCGTCGCTGGCCGGGCTGGGCGATCCGTCGATGCGCGAGCGCGACCACGTGCACGACCACGCCAAGCGCCTGCACGTGGGCACGCTGGCGCGCGGCCCGCGCAATGCCGAGGGGCTGGTGCGCATCGTCGGCCAGTACTTCAAGGTGCCGGTGCGCATCGAGCCGCACGTCGGCCACTGGCTCGATCTCGAGCGCAGCGAGCGCCTGGTGCTGTCGCGCGGCGGGCGGGCTGCGACCGGGCGACTGGGCCTGAGCGCGGCGGCGGGCTCGCGGGTGTGGGATCGGCAGAGCCGTTTCCGGCTGCACCTGGGGCCGCTCGGCCTGGCGCAGTACGAGCGTTTCCTGCCCGGCCAGCCGGCCCTGCTGGCGCTGCGCGACTGGCTGCGGCTCTACACCGGCCTGGGCCTGGCGTGCGAGCTCAAGCTGGTGCTGGCGGGCCGCGAGGTGCCCGAGGCGCGGCTGGGCGGGCACCGCGGCGGCGGCGCTGCCGCGCGGCTGGGCCGCAGCAGCTGGCTCGGCGTGCGGCGCGTGCCCGCCGATCGACCGCCGCCGCGCGACCGCGCCGACCTCGCCTTCCTGGTCGAGCCTGTCCGTTCCTGCACCGATGCATCGAGGTGAAGCCATGACCGAGATCTCCCGCACGGCCCTGTTCGGCAAGCTCGACCCGCTGGCCTACAAGGCGATCGAAGGCGCCACGGTGTTCTGCAAGATGCGCGGCAATCCCTACGTCGAGCTGCAGCACTGGCTGGCGCAGATCCTCAACACGCCCGATTCCGACCTGCACCGCATCATTCGCCACTACGAGCTCGACAGCGCCGCGCTCGCCGCCGACCTGACGCGCTCGCTCGACCGCCTGCCGCGCGGCGCCTCGTCGATCTCGGACTTCTCGACCTTCGTGCTCGATGCGGTCGAGCGGGCCTGGATCTACGGCTCGCTGATGTTCGGCGAACGCCAGATCCGCACCGGCCACCTGCTGATCGGGCTGCTCAAGACGCCGTCGCTGCGCAACGTGCTGCTGTCGATCTCGAAGCAGTTCGAGCGCGTCAAGCTCGATGACCTGGCCGACCGATTCGCCAGCCTGCTGGCGGCGTCGCCCGAGCAGTCGCAAGGCGCCAGCGACAGCGGTGCCGCACCCGGCGAGGCCAGCGACGCGATCCCGCCCGCGGCGATGGGCAAGCAGGAGGCGCTCAAGCGCTTCACCACCGACCTCACCGAGCAGGCGCGCGCCGGCAAGATGGACCCGATCGTCGGCCGCGACGACGAGATCCGCCAGGTGGTCGACATCCTGATGCGCAGGCGCCAGAACAACCCGATCCTGGTCGGCGAGGCCGGTGTCGGCAAGACCGCGGTGGTGGAAGGTTTCGCCCAGCGCATCGCCCGCGGCGACGTGCCGCCGGCGCTGAAGGAGGTGCAGCTGCTCGCGCTCGACGTCGGCCTGCTGCAGGCGGGGGCGAGCATGAAGGGCGAGTTCGAGCAGCGCCTGCGTTCGGTGATCGAGGAGGTGCAGGCGAGCCCGAAGCCGATCATCCTGTTCGTCGACGAGACCCACACGCTGGTCGGCGCCGGTGGCGCGGCCGGCACGGGGGACGCGGCCAACCTGCTCAAGCCCGCGCTGGCCCGCGGCACGCTGCGCACGGTGGGCGCCACCACCTTTGCCGAGTACAAGAAATACATCGAGAAGGACCCGGCGCTGACGCGGCGTTTCCAGAGCGTGCAGGTCGACGAGCCGGATGAAAAACGCGCCATCCTGATGATGCGCGGCGTCGCCAGCACGATGGAAAAGCACCACCAGGTGCAGATCCTCGACGAGGCGCTGGAGGCCGCCGTCAAGTTGAGCCACCGCTACATCCCGGCGCGCCAGCTGCCCGACAAGAGCGTCAGCCTGCTCGACACCGCCTGCGCCCGCGTGGCGGTGAGCCTGCACGCGACGCCGGCCGAGGTCGACGACACGCGCAAGCGCATCGAGGCGCTCGAGACCGAGCTCGGCATCATCGGCCGCGAGCGCGCCATCGGCATCGACGTGCTGGAACGCGAGGCCGATGCATCGCGCCTGCTGGCCGATGAACGCGAGCGCCTGGCCCTGCTCGACCAGCGCTGGGCCGAAGAGAAGACGCTGGTCGACGAGCTGCTCGCCCTGCGCGCGAAGCTGCGTGGCGGCGTGCGGCCGGTCGAAGGCACCGGCAGCGAACTCGAAGCGGCGGTGGCGCCGGTGGCCGAGGGGGTCGCCGAGCCGGGTCTGAGCGAGGGCGAGCGCGCCGACGCGCTGGCCCGCCTGCGCGAGGTGCAGGCGCAGCTCGCCACGCTGCAAGGCGAGAGCCCGCTGATCCTGCCCACGGTCGACTACCAGGCGGTGGCCAGCGTGGTCGGCGACTGGACCGGCATCCCGGTCGGCCGCATGGCGCGCAACGAGATCGACACCGTGCTCAAGCTGCCCACGCTGCTGGCCCAGCGCGTGATCGGCCAGGACCACGCGATGGAGATGATCGCCAAGCGCATCCAGACCTCGCGCGCCGGCCTCGACAACCCGGGCAAGCCGATCGGCGTCTTCATGCTCGCCGGCACTTCGGGCGTCGGCAAGACCGAAACCGCGCTGGCGCTGGCCGAGGCGCTCTACGGCGGCGAGCAGAACCTCATCGTCATCAACATGAGCGAGTACCAGGAGGCTCACACCGTGAGCTCGCTCAAAGGCGCGCCACCCGGCTACGTCGGCTATGGCGAAGGGGGCGTGCTGACCGAGGCGGTGCGCCGCAAGCCCTACAGCGTGGTGCTGCTCGACGAGGTCGAGAAGGCCCACCCGGATGTGCACGAGCTGTTCTTCCAGGTCTTCGACAAGGGCTTCATGGAAGACGGCGAAGGCCGCGTGATCGACTTCAAGAACACCCTGATCCTGCTGACCACCAACGCCGGCACCGAGCTGATCTCGGCGCTGTGCCGCGACCCCGCGCGCATGCCCGACCCGGAGGGCATGGCGAAGGCGCTGCGCCAGCCGCTGCTGGAGATCTTTCCGCCCGCGCTGCTCGGCCGGCTGGTGGCGATCCCGTATTACCCGCTCAGCGACGAGATGCTCGGGCGCATCGTCAAGCTGCAGCTGGAGCGCATCCGCAAGCGGGTGGAGACGCGCTACAAGATCCCGTTCGAGTATGGCGACGACGTGGTCGAGCTGGTGGTCAGCCGCTGCACCGAGAGCGAGTCGGGCGGGCGGATGATCGACGCGATCCTGACCAACACGATGCTGCCGGACATCAGCCGCGAGTTCCTGAATCGCATGCTCGATGGCACGCCGATCGAGCGGGTGGAGGTGCAGGTCAGCGAAGGCAATTTCGCCTACGGCTTCGGGCCCGACACGGCCGCGCCCGCACGCGATGAACCCTGAGATGTGAAAGGAGCCGATGCCATGACGTTCCCGATCACGGATACCTTGACGCCCGGCGACTTCGATCGCGATTTCATCCAGAAGTACTGGGGCGCTGCCCGCGTCTCGTTCGCCAAGGACACCAGGATGATGCCGCTGCGCGAGGCGATCCTGCAGTCCGGCGACCTGCCCCCGGTGAAGAACGCGGCCCAGCTGGTCGATGACTATTGCGCGATCGCGGCCTTCCTGGCCCGGCCCGCTCTGGTGCTGAAGACGCTGGAGGTGCTGGAGGCCGAGCTCGTGCTGCGCATGAAGAAGGATCAGAAGACCGCCTCCGGTGTCAGCTCGTACACGCCATCGGACATGACCCGCAAGGGCCACCAGATCGACTGCGTCTTCAAGACCCACAAGCTGCTCAGCGGCGCCTTGGCCGAGGTCGAATTCGCCCACGGCTTCAACAACCCGGGGATCCAGTCGCACCTGCACTCGAACGCCTACGTGCTGGCGAAGGGCGAGGGCGGTTTCGTCAACAAGCAATGGGATCCGCAGGAGCGCGGGCGCTCCTCCAAGGATCCGCTGCCGCTGCCCGGGGGGGTGCCGACCTCGATGGGCAACGTGGGCTCGCAGGATTTCAACCGCGTCCTGCTGCGCCACGGCTATCAGTTCAAGGACGTCGGTGCCGGCAACGATCATGGCGAATACAGCCACCGCCTGCAGTGGTACGCGATCATGACCGCCTGCAATGTGACCCACACGCTCGCGCTGGCGAACACGCCGCTGCAGATCTTCAAGAGCCTGGGCTCGGTCTTCACGCGTGGCAACGTCGTTCCGGCGAAGCCGGACATCCATTTCATCTATCTGTGGGAGACGATCTTCGACTGTTTCGTCGACGCCAAGACGGCGCAGGAACAGAAGTCGATCGCCTGGTGCAAGGGCACCTTCAACTCGCCGAACTACCTGAATCGCGAGCTGTGCACGATCAAGGCCGATGCCCTGGCCACGCTGCGGGTGCTGATGAACGTGCGCTACCAGAAGCGCCGCCGCGATGCCGACCTGGCGATCAGCAAGCTGGAGAAGTTGCGCGTCCAGTCCCGGTACAAGATCACCGAGGCCTACTACACGCCGAAGCAGGACAAGGAACGCGCCGGCGATTCGACCGGCCTGCTGGCCTGGTATCTGACGAACTGACGGCCGCGGCGCCGCTGCGGCGGATGAGGTCGATGAACCCGAACGCGCCGATGCCGCGTTCGTTCACACGGAGCACGACATGTCCAGAGACACCGAACAGCAGATCCTCGCCGCAGTCAACGCCGGCAACGCGGTGCCGGGCCCGCTCCTGAACAAGCTGCTGATCAAGATCGGCAAGGACCAGTCCAAGAAGAAGGCCCGCGCGGCCACCGCGGTGACCGAGGCCGACTTCATCGTCATCTACAACAACATGGGGGCGGCCGACCAGGCCATCGTGCGCACGGGGGTCGTCAACTACGTGTCGTCCAGCGCAACGATCAACGGCTACCTGCGCACCGGCCTGCCTGCCACCGCGGCGGCGGCC
The DNA here is from genome assembly GCF_000019785.1 of Leptothrix cholodnii SP-6. NCBI lineage: Bacteria > Pseudomonadati > Pseudomonadota > Betaproteobacteria > Burkholderiales > Sphaerotilaceae > Leptothrix > Leptothrix cholodnii. The sequence goes on along the minus strand of NC_010524.1, from coordinate 4,576,411 downwards.
GCCGCGACGGTGGACGCGATGTTCAACGTCTACGTGGCCGGCGGCCACGACCAGACCGAGCGCATCTCCTACCGCCTGCAGCGCTACACGGCGGGCCAGAACATCCCGTACATGATCAACGCGCCGGCGCCCGTGGGCGGTGTCGGCGGGGTCGTGCCGCCGCACATCATCCCCGGCGACCTGATCCGTGACGATGCCTTCTGGTCGACCTCCGAGAACCGCCAGTTCATTGCACGCGTGCCGAACGTGGCGGTGGGTGACCGCTTCGTCAAGTTCGCCATCATCGGCCGCGGCGGCATCAACATCGCGGCGCATTACACGGCGGGCGGCGGCTGGGGGCCGGCGCCGTCGTACTCCAATGCCAACGAGGCCACGCTCGATTCGGGTCAGCGGCAGGGCGAGCATTACCTCGCCTGGCAGATGCGGCTGAAGGTCAAGTCCCGGCCCGCCGGCCAGGCGGAGATCCTCTACAACCGCGGCACGATCTTCCAGGTCGACCGGGTCCAGATCGTCGGCAACGACTTCCACGTGCAGCTGTCGGTGCCGAACCCGCAGCCCCCGGTGGCCGGCACCAAGAACGCGTTCACCGGGCAATAGCGGCTTGATGCACGGCGTGATGCATCAGACGACGTGAACCGGGCAGAGGACCAACGATGACCGCAGCTTCAACCGCAGTTCCGACGGCCACGCAGCCGCCGGACACCCCCACCGAGCTCAGCCTCACCGACGCCCTGCGCATGGCCATCGAGATGCAGCGCGAGCGGCTCTTCGACGGTGCCGAGACGCTCTACCGGCGCGTGCTCGCGGTGGTGCCCGAGCAGCCCGATGCGCTGCATTTCCTCGGCATGCTGCTGCATCAGCGTGGCCGCAGCGACGAGGGCATCGCGCACATCGAGCGGGCGCTGGCGGCCGAGCCGGCGTATGTCGGCGCGTACAACAACCTCGGCAACATCCACGCCTCGCGCGGCGAGATCGGCAATGCGCTGCTGGCCTATCAGCGCGCGCTGGCGCTGACGCCCGCCGACAGCGCCGAGGCTGCCGACCTGCACAACAACCTCGGCGCGCTGCACAAGGTGCAGCGGCGCTGGGCCGCCGCGCAGTCGCACTACGAACAGGCGCTGGCGATCGACCCGCGCCACGTCAACGCGCACAACAACCTTGGCCTGCTGCATGCTGCGCGGGGCGATCTGGCGTCGGCGATCCGCTGCTATTGCCAGGCGATCGAGCTGATGCCGGGCAACTCGGAGGGCCGCAAGCTGCTGGGCATCACCTACTACACGGTCGGCAAGATCGCCGAGGCGGCCGAGGTGTTCCGCCAGTGGCTGGCCGACGAGCCGGATCATCCGGTGGCGCGCCACATGTACGCGTCCTGCTCGGGCATCCACACGCCCGAGCGGGCGGCCGACAACTACGTCGAATACACCTTCGACCGCTTCGCCGCGAGCTTCGAGCAGCAGCTCAACGAGCGGCTCAACTACCAGGCGCCGCAGCTGTGCGCCGCGCTGCTGCAGCGCCGCCTGCCGCCACCCGCGGCCGAGCTGGTGGTGCTCGACGCCGGTTGCGGCACCGGCCTGTGCGGGCCGCTGGTGGCGCCCTGGGCGCGCACGCTGGCCGGTGTCGACCTGTCGCGCGGCATGCTCGATCAGGCGCAGACCAAGGGCGTCTACCAGGACCTCTACAAGGCCGAGCTGACCGAGTTCCTGCGCCTGTCGCCCGATCAATGGGACGTGATCCTGTCGGCCGACACGCTGTGCTATTTCGGCGATCTGCACGAGGTGATCGGTGCGGCGGGCCGGTCGCTGCGGCCGGGTGGCACGCTGGTCTTCACGGTCGAGGCGCTACCCGATGCGCTCGACCGGCCGTTCCGGCTCGAACCGCATGGCCGCTATGCGCATGCCAGCGGCCATCTGCGTGCGGTGGTCGAGCAGGCGGGCCTCGGGCTGCTCGATCTCGATGCCGTGGTGCTGCGCGAGGAAGGAGGCCAGCCGGTGCACGGCTGGCTGGTGGCGGCGCGGCGGGGTTGAAGGCCGAGCCGCAACGCTGCGGCGGCGGGCGGTGACTTTGGTCGCTTTACCCGCTGCAGGCCACTTCCTACGCTGCGCTGAAGCACGCAACCCGACATGGCCAACCCCATCACCGTCAGCAGCCCCTTGCCGGCGCAGGACTTGTTCTTCGAGTCCATGCGCTACCGCGGCGGCCTGAGCACGCTCGGTGAGCTGGAGCTGGATCTGCTGAGCCCCAAGCCCGGGCTCGATCCGCTGGCGCTGCTGGGCCAGCCGCTGAGTGTCAACGTCACGTTGCATGACGGCAGCCAGCGCCACTTCAGCGGCCTGGTCAGCCGCTTCGGCATGGGCCGCGACCGGCCCGCCGGCGCGGCGCCGACGGGTGCCGCGGCCGGCCAGGGCCGCTACTACGCCTACCGCGCGCGGGTGGTGCCGTGGCTGTGGTTCCTGACCCGCACCGCCGACTGCCGGATCTTCCAGGAGCAGACGGTGCCCGACATCGTCAAGCAGGTGTTCGCCGACCACGACATCGCGAGCTTCGAGTTCAAGCTGTTCCGCAGCTATCGCAAGCTCGGCTACTGCGTGCAGTACCGCGAGAGCGATTTCCACTTCGTCGCCCGCCTGCTCGAACACGAAGGCATCTACTGGTACGTGGAACACGGCGACGGCGCGCACAAGCTGGTGCTGGTCGACGCCATGGGCGCGCACGATGCCGCGCCGGGCTGCCCCTCGCTGCGCTACACCGAGGATCTGGCGCAGGCGCCGCCGGACCAGGAGTTCGTCACCCGCTGGCGTTTTGCCGAGGGCGTCAAGAGCGGCAAGGTGGCGCTCACCAGCTACGACTTCGAGCGCCCGTCCACGCCGCTGGCGGTCGACGCGGTGCGCGAGCGCGACTACCCGCACGCCGACTACGAGGTCTTCGATTTCCAGGGCGACTACATCCAGGCCGCCGACGGCAGCCACTACGCCGACAACGCCGCCGACGCCTTCCAGACCCGCTTCGTGCGCCACCACGCCAGCGCCAACGCGCTGGGTGTGGAGGTGGGCCGGCGGCTGAAGATCAGCAAGCACCCGCGCGACTCGATCAACGCCGAATACCTGATCACCGACCTCGACGTGCACGCGCAGGTGGCCGAACACGGCGCGGCGCAGGCGGTGAGCCGCTTCGATTGCGAGTTCGACGCGATCCCGGCCGAGCAGCAGTTCCGCCCCATGCGGCGCGCCCGCAAGCCCAGCGTGCAGGGGCCGCAGACCGCGGTGGTGGTGGGGCCGGCCGGCGAGGAGATCTTCACCGACAAGTACGGCCGCGTGAAGGTGCAGTTCCATTGGGACCGTTACGGCCAGCGCGACGAGAAGAGCAGTTGCTGGGTGCGCGTCAGCCAGCCCTGGGCCGGCAAGAACTTCGGCTTCATGCAGATCCCGCGCATCGGCCAGGAGGTGGTGGTCGACTTTCTGGAGGGCGACCCGGATCAGCCGCTGATCACCGGCCGCATCTACAACGCCGAGCAGATGCCGCCGTGGGATCTGCCGGCCAACGCCACGCAGAGCGGCGTGCTGAGCCGCTCGTCGCAAGGCGGTGCCTACGGCAATGCCAATGCACTGCGCTTCGAGGACAAGAAGGGGGCCGAGCAGCTCTGGCTGCACGCCGAGAAGAACCAGGACATCGAGGTCGAGAACGACGAGACGCATTGGGTCGGGCATGACCGCAGCAAGACCGTCGACCACGACGAGCAGGTGCACGTCAAGCATGACCGCACCGAGGTGGTCGACCACGACGAACAGATCACCGTTCACCACGACCGCAGGGAACGTGTCGACAACGACGAGTCGATCGGCATCGGCCGTGACCGCAAGATGCTGATCGAGCGCGACAAGACCGAGACGGTCGCGCGCGACAAGGGCATCCACATCGGCGGCAGCCACTCCGAGAGCGTGGGCGGCTCGATGAGCGTCTCGGTGGCGGGCACGCTGACCGAGTCGGTGGGCGTGAACTACGCCGAGACCGTGGGTGGCGCCATGGAAATCACCGTGGGCGCGGTGATGGCCATCACCGTGGGTGGGGCCCTCGCCGAGACGGTGGGGGGATCCAAGTCGGCGTCGGTGGGCTCGGGCAAGTCAGAAACCATCGGCGGCAGCCTGTCGGTGACGGTCGCCAAGGATGTCACCGAGTCGATCTCGGGCAACCGGACCGTGACCGTCCACAAGAACCTTACGCAAGCGGTCAAGGGCGATCAGGTGGTCGAGGTCACCAAGAACGCGTCGGTCAAGGCCAAGAAGATCCAGCTCGTGGCCGACGACGAGATCAGCTTGAAGACCGGCAGCGCCGAGATCACGATGAAGAAGAACGGCGACATCACCATCAAGGGCAACAAGATCACCGTCAAGGGCGACAGCGACGTCATCCTCAAGGGCAGCAAGATCGCGGAGAACTGAACCCATGGCCACCGACCCCGTTCGCCCCCTGCACCCCCGTCTTGCGCCCACGCTTGCCGAACAGGCCCTGGCCTCGGCGGGCGATGTGCGCGTGGGCCGCATCGTCGAGGTGCACGAGGGCCGGCCCTTCGTGGCCTTCGGCGCACTGCACCGTGTGGCCGCCCGCGTGGTGATGCCAGGCTTGCGCGACACGCCGGCCGCCATGCTCGATGGCCAGCCCGTGCTGCTGCTGCTCGAAGACGGGGATCCGGCCTTGCCCATCATCGTCGGCCTCGTCAGCGACACCCTGCCCGGCGCGGGCACGCCGGCCGACGAAGGCTTCGAGGTCAACGGCCGGCGCCTGTCGTTCGAGGGCCGCGAACAGGTCGAACTGCGCTGCGGCCAGGCCTCGATCACGCTGCGTGCCGACGGGCAGGTGATCGTCAAGGGCACCCGCCTGATGAGCCGCGCATCGGAGTCGAACAAGATTCGCGGCGCCACGGTGCTCATCAACTGAACGGGTGCCGCGATGGCCGTCAGCGTCAGCGTCAACGCTCTTTCGGTCGTGCATGCCGGCAGCAGCGGCATCAGCACGGCCTTCCCCGACGTGTGCAAGACACCGGCACCACCCGCGCCTTTCGTGCCGATCCCGTATCCCAACATCGCGCAGTCGTCCGACACCGCCGCGGGTTCGTCCACCGTCAAGTGCGACGGCCATCCGACCTGCGTGAAGGACTCGAACTTCAAGATGAGCAGCGGCGACGAAGCGGGCACCGCCGGCGGCGGCATGGTGTCGAGCAAGATCAAGGGCAAGGCCGAGTTCGTGAACTTCTCGTTCGACGTGAAGTTCGAGGGCAAGAACGTCGCCCGCGCCTTCGACCTGATGCTGCACAACGACAAGAACACGCCGCCCTTCCCCGTGCTGCAGGGCCCGGCCATCGCCATGGGCGGCGACAAGCCGGTGTGCTACGTCTGTGAAGAGCCGATGTGACTTCGCCACCATGCCCGCGCTGATCGCCGCCCACGCCATGCTCACCTCGCTCGGGGCCGACGCCGCCACGTCGTGCGCGTCGGCACGCGCGGGCTTGTTGCGCACGCAGGCGGTCGAAGGCCTGCGTTTCATCGCCTCGACCGATGGTGCGCCAGCGCCGGTGATCGTGCATGCCGTGCCCATCATCACGCAGGGCTTTGAAGGCCTGCCTCGGCTGGAACGGCTGCTGTCGCACGCCTTGGCCGATCTGCGCGAACGCCTGCCGGAGCCGATCGCATCGGGTGACGGGCTGGGGGTCTATCTCTCGCTGCCCTCACCGCTGCGCCACCTGACGGGCCTGGCGCTGTTCGACCAGGACGACCTGCACGCCCTGCAAGCCGCGCGGATCGACGACTTCGGTGGCGAACCCGATCCGGCCGGTGGCGATGCCACGTTTGCACGGCGCCTGCTGGCCAACGCCGCGGCGGCAGCGGGCTTTGCGCGCACGCCCGCACTGCGTGCCGTGTCGCTCGCCGGTCATGCCGGCGGTGCGCAATGTGTGGCGGCGGCCTTGGCTGACCTGGCCGACGGTCACGTCGACTGCGCCCTGGTGGCCGGCGCCGATTCCTTGCTCGGCGAGTCCACCCTCGAATGGCTGGCGAGCACCAGCCGCCTCAAGCTGGCCGACATGCCGGTGGGCTTGCGCCCGGGCGAGGCCTGCGCCGTGCTCGCACTGACGCGCCCCCGGCACGCGGCCGCCGCCGAGAGCTGTTGCGCCATCGGCCAGGTCGAGTTGGGCCACGAAGCGCGCAGCCTGCTGTCGGGGGCCACCTCGGTGGGCGAGGGCCTCTCGCAGACGCTGATGAACGTCGCCCGGGCCGCCGCCTGGGGCCCCACCCACGCGCCCTGGTTCATCCACGACCACAACGGCGAGGTCTACCGCGCCAACGAGTGGGGCCACACGCTGGTGCGGCTGCGGGCCGAGCATGCGGCCATCGATGGCGCGCAAACCTGGCTGCCGGCGGCGAGCTTCGGCGACACGGGGGCCGCCAGTGCCCTCGTCGCTGCCTGCGTGGCGGTCACCGCGTTCGAGCGACGCTATGCCCCGGTGGACCGCGGCGTGATCGTCTCGTCGTCCGAATCGACGCTGCGCGCCGCGATGGTGCTGGGCCGCGTGACGCCGGGCGCCGCCGCAGGAGCCACCCATGGGCGGCCATAACCGGGCGAAGTTCAAGGACGACTTCTGCGCCGTCGCCGCTCAGCCCTCGTGTGGCTGCTCGATCAACGCCGACTATGTGGCCGTGTGCCGACCCAACTGGCCCGACCATGCCTTCGTTCGCAAGATCAAGGGCAACCCGAATCCGCCGCCCAAGTCCTTCGAAGCGCACCACATCCTGTGTGCCGCGTCGGTCGGCGTGATGATTGTCGACGCCGGCGGCAAAGGGGTGGGCAAGCTGGTGGGCGACACCGAGTGGTGCATCAACACCCGCAAGAACATGATCGCGATGCCACTGTGGGGCCACACGGTGAAGTGGTACTGCAACATCCCCGCCGTGACCCTGGGGGCGGCCAACCGCAAGGCACCGCCCTTCAAGAACCTGCCGCAGCACGACTGGGACCACACCGGCAACGGCGGCTACCAGGAAGAGGTGGATGCCGACCTGCGTGACGTGGTCAAGGACCTCAAGAAGGCCGGCCACGACACCAGCACCTTCGATCTGGCCGGCGAACTCGACGCGCTGTCGTCCAAGTTCAAGAGCGCGCTGAAAGCCCGGGGCAAACGCAGCGGCGGCACCCACGCCGGCTGGCAGGCCGGCCGGGCCGCCCCGAACTCGCAGTGGTACGCGCCGTTCTCGATGGCCGCGAGCGTGACCGCCAAGGGCTACCCCAAGCTCAACTTCACGCAGGAAACCATGAACAAGCTGAAGTGGTTGGCCAAGCAGCTCAAGTAAGGACGGTTCGATGGCCACCAGACCTGCTCCCTCCTCGCATGTCGTCTGGGCCCACGACCTCGTCGAGGGCGCGTGTGCGTTGTCGGGCATGACCGGGTTCGACGACGACTGGAAGCTGCTGTACGGCGAGTCGGTCGCCGACGACTTCCCCGGCCAGGCCCGCTTCGCGATGAACCCCGACACCCCGGACGACATCGGCCTGACCGACAGCCTGCGCAACATCGATCGGCTGATCGTCGCGTCACAGGCCTTGCGCGACCTCATCGAGGCGCAGCAGCCCGATGCGGTCGAGTACCTGCCGGTGTCCATCCTCAACCACAAGAAGCGCTTGGTGAAGGCGGCGTACTGCGTCGTGCATCCGATCCACCCGGTGGATTGCCTCGATGTCGCGGCGTGCAAGCCGACCTACGGGCGCATCCAGAAAACCGCCATCAAGGCGGTCAGGCGCCTGGTGATCGATGAAAGCCGCATCCCCGCCGGGCGCCTGCTGTTGCGGCCTGCGGGCTTCACGAAGGTGATCCTCGTGCACCGCAGCCTGGCCGACAGGATCGACGCCGCCGGCCTGACCGGCATGCGCTGGATCGAACTGTCCGACTATCCCGAGGCCTGATGGAACTCGCCGACCACGCCGAGGCACTCGCCTACGACACCGCCTTCTGGCTGCTGGGCTTCGAAGCCGACGAGGGCCACGAGGTCGGGCAGCAGGGCCGCGCCAGCGTCGAGCTGTGCGCCAAGCTGCGCGCGCTCGCGATCATGGCCTTGCTCACCACGGGTGAGAGCGACAAGTTCCTGCACAACCTCGTGCGCAGCGGCCGGGTGCGAGAGGCCTACCTGCGGCGCATGAAGCAGGCCGGCCGCACCGACGACCACCCCCTCGCCTCGGGCCGCATGCACGGGCTGATCGACGCCATCGCCTCGGGCGATCACGCACTGGCCCACCGCATCGCCTGGGCTTCGCCGCGCAGCTTCCAGCCCCGGCGCGAGTACGAAGACGACTTCTGTTGCGCGCAGGTGCTGCATCGCCTGGTGCATGGCGTGCAGGCGGCCAGCGTGTACCAGCCTTTCTTCGAGCGCTACGAGGCCGCGCTCGAAGGCCAGCCGAGCGCGCGCCTCGAGGTGTTGCGCGCCTTGGTGTCACGCGAGCAGGCCCGCTTCGACGCCGCCTTCGAGGCGCTGCTGCAGGAGCGGCACGACAGCCTCGCCGCCGACCTGGCCCGCTGTCAGCTGGAGACACCCCAGGTGGTGGCCGAGCGGCGGGTCTACATCGAAGGCCTGGCCTTGCTGCGCCTGGCGATCGCACAAGGCCTGAAGACCGAGCGCGACTACCTCTACTGCCCGGCCGGCGCGCGACTGCCGATGCGCACGCCGGTGCCCGAGGGGCCGCCTGCCGGATTCGACCCTGACGCGGACGAGGCCTGAGCCATGCCCCATCCCGAACTCGTCAACCACACCGGCTTCGCCTTCGAAGCCCAGCTGCTGACCGACGAAGAAGGGGTGCCGCAGTTCGTCACCTGCGTGCAGGCCGTCTACACGCTCGGCCCGGGCGGCGCCTTGCAGCTGATCGAGCCACAACCGCCGGTGTTACTCGGTGGCAAGTGGCGGGGTGACCCGGCCACCACCAGCCTGGTCAGCGAGCCGCAGATCGCCTTCATCAAGCCGGCCACCGACGTGGTGCTGATCGGTCATGCCCTGCCCACGTCGGCCGACCGCACCGAGGGCCTCGTGGGCCTGCGTGTCGGTCCGCTGCAAAAGACCGTCAAGGTCTTCGGTGACCGACGTGTCGTGCGGCGGCTGGGCCTGGCGATGATCGGCAGGCCCGCGCCCTTCGAGCGCCTGCCGCTGGTGTACGAGCGGGCCTTCGGTGGCTGGGATCGCAGCGATGCCGACCCGGGCCAACACCGCCGGGAGGCGCGCAATCCCGTCGGCGTGGGCCTGCGGGCCCACCTGAAGCCCGAAGAAGAAGCCTGGCTGCCCAACTTCGAGGATCCGCAGCACCTGATGGCTTCGGTCGACGACACCCCTCCGCCGGCCGGTTTCGGTTTCATCGGCCCCGACTGGCAGCCGCGCCTGGGTCTTGCCGGCACCTACGACGCCCTGTGGGTCAAGACGCGCCGGCCGCTGCTGCCGCGCGACTTCGACCGTCGCTTCTTCAACGCCGCCTCGCCGGGGCTGGTCGCCCCCGGCTACCTGAGGGGTGACGAAGTGGCGGTCGTGATCGGCATGGCCCCCGAAGGCCGGGTCGACTTCCGCCTGCCCGGCGGGCCTGCGCCCGCCTGCCGCATCGGGCTGCGCGGGCGCCGGTGGCAGGCGCTGCAGACCGTGCTCGACACCGTCACCATCGACCTCGACGCCCGCCGCGTCACGCTGATGTGGCGCGCCCACCTCGCCGTGCGCAACGGCCCGCACGACGTGCTGGCCATCGAACTGCACCCCGATGCGCAGGCCGCCGCCTGGCACGCCGCCGAGAAAGCCGCCGCACTCGCGCTGCTGACACGGGATGCGGCCGAAGAAGACGCCGCTCCCACCGCGAACGACGAGGCATGACCCGCATGGCCACCACGCTGCGCGCCTTTCACGTCGGGTTGTACGAAGAGCACCTCGAAGACCTCTCGTTTCTCCACGAACAGCGCGGCGCGCTGCTGCGCAAGCCCGGCCAACCCTGGCAGGACCTCGCCGCCCTCGAAGCGCGCATGGAGGAGCACCTCGACGCACTCGTCGTCGGAGACACGCTGGCGCTCGATGTCTGCCGCCGCCGCGCCGCCGAGGGCGATGTCGGTGAGCTGCATGCCGCCGTCTGCATCTGCTGCCGCCAGAAGCAGAGCGGCCTGCTCGCGGTCGTCCTGCGCGATCTCGACATGGCCGACCCGCAGAAGGCTGCGGCCGTGGCCGATGCGCTGATCCACGAGATGCCCGACGACTGGGCTCCGTTCATCGGCCAGGCCATCGAGCGGCGCGACGCGCGCCTCACCCCGCTGCTGGCCAGCGTGACGGGTCGACGCCGGCTGCCCTTCGGGCCGCAGCTCGTGCAGGCCCTGCGCAACCACGGCCACGCCGCCGGTCTCGAGCGCATCGTCGATGCCCTCGGCCTGCTGGGCGAGCCCGGCGTGCAGGGCCTGCTTCAAGCCTGCACGCGCAGCGAACACCCCGCCGTGCGCGACGCGGCCCTCGACGCCCTGCTGCGCCTGGGTGTCGCGCCGCCGCCTCTGGGCGAGCCCGGGGGCGATACCTTCCCGCAGGCCCTGCGCACCGCCCTGGCCGGTGACCGCCACACCGCCCGGGCCCTCGCCGCTGCGGCCCAAGCAGGCCGCGCCACGGCCTCCGATCTGCTGGCCCTCGGGCTGCTGGGCGACCCCGGCTCGCTGCGCGCGCTGCACGACAGCCTGGCCCGGCCCGAGTTGGCCGAATCTGCTGCGCTGGCGCTGCACTGGGTCAGCGGCGCGCCGCTGGTGCAAGCGGTCTTCGTGGCCGAAGAGGTGAACGAAGACGCGCTGATCGGCAACGAGCTGCAGGCCTGGCACAGGTACCGCGAAGCGCCCAAACGGCCCGATGGCCGGCCGTATGGTGAGACCGTCGACAAACTCAGCACCGAGCAGGCGCAATGGAAGCAATGGTTCAGCGAACACGCTGCCCGCTTCGATCCGGCCTTGCGCTACCGCAGTGGCCGGCCTTGTTCGCCCGCCGTGCTGCTGGCCAATCTGGCCGATCCGCAGGCCGACGCTCGCCTGCGCTGCGCAGCCGCACGCGAGTTGGCCGTGCGCTATGGCTGCGACCGGCCCTTCGAAGCCGACATGCGGGTGGCACGGCAGTGCCAGGCCATCGAAGCCATCGGCCGGTGGGTGGCGGGGCCGGGCGCGGGATTCGAGCCGGGGCAGTGGGTCTTCGCCGGTCGGCCGCAGTGACGCGCAGGCTGCGCCTCAGGCCCGCCAGAACGTCGGCGTGAACAGCACCAGCAGGCTCAGCAGTTCGAGCCGGCCGAGCAGCATGGTGGCGCTGCAGATCCATGTCTGCACGTCGCTCAGGCCCTGGTAGTTCCCCGAGGGGCCGACCTGCCCCAGGCCGGGCCCGGTGTTGTTGATGCAGGCGATCACCGCGGTGACGGCGCTGACCATGTCCAGCCCGGTGAACAGCAGCATGAGTGAAGCGATGAGAGTGACCGCGCCATAGGCCAGCATGTAGGCGATCACCGAGATCAGCACCTGCTGCGGCACGACCTGGCCACCCAGCGTGACCGGCACCACCGCGCGCGGATGCACGATGCGGATCAGCTCGCGCTGGGCCTGTTTCATCAGCAGCAGCGCACGGATCAGCTTGATGCCGCCGCCGGTCGAGCCCGCGCAGGTGGCAAAGCCGCACAGAAGCAGCATCAGCACCGGGGCGAAGGCCGGCCACAGCGCGTAGTCCACGGTGGCGAAACCGGTGGTGGTGGCCACCGAGACCACGCTGAAGGCGGCATGCCGCAATGATTCGCCGAACGTGGGGTAGACCTGGTGCGTGGCCAGGAAGGCCGCGATCAACATCACCGCACCGAACATCAGGATCACGTAACCACGCACCTCGATGTTGCGCCAGAGG